>CAYGWJ010000258.1:0-20465 GCA_964353405.1 uncultured Anaerolineae bacterium | reverse complement strand
GCTGAGTGTGAGCCGAATCTGCATGTGAGATGCCTCCTGATGAACTGTGTCGTATGGTTGTCCAACAGGATGCCGCATCTCGCGCAATTCGTCAAGCCATCACCAACTCTGAATCACGGATCTTTTTCTGAATGTCTATAGATCAAGCCACGGCTTACATCAACAACTACCCTTGCGCTTCCAGGACCTTTGTCGTTCTTGAGCGGGTGATACCGTTTTACTTGCCGATCATTATAAAGTAATCAGGCGGCTAATGTAGGCTGCTGTTTTGACAAGGCCATGCACTCTTGGTTGATGAAGCACGAGCGTGGCGTGCCTGGCGTTCCCCCATTCACGCGCCAAGGAGAATCAAAATGGAGACCAGACTCGTTCGCATCGCTTCCGTATCCATCGCCGTGCTGACGCTGACGCTGATGCCCGTCACCGTGTCCGTCCCGGAATCCCCAAGTGTTCCGAGCCATTCCGAGAACGCTGACTCTGCGATTCTGCCGGCCAATCCAATCAGGCAAAGCGGTTCCGCATCCGCTGCATCTCCCTCAACCGAGGCGAGCCAGGCGCGTTGGGTACAACGCCGCCTCGTAGAAGGCTTTGGCAAACTGCCGCTGTACTTTGTCGAAAACCAGGGCCAACTGGACGAGCGTGTGACCTACACCATCCAGGGCAGCGACAAGACCATCTACTTTGCGCCCGATGGCGTGACCTTTGCTTTGAATGACGAACGACGAAGGACGAAGGACGAACGCCGTACAACCGATTTGCGCGGCGATTGGGAGGCGCAATCCGCAATCCGAAATCCAAAATCCGAAATCCATCGTTGGGCCGTCAAACTGGATTTTGTCGGCGCCAACCCCAACGTCCGTCCCATCGGCCAGGACAAGACAGAAGCCGTCATCTCGTATTTCAAGGGGCCGCAAGATCAATGGCACGCTGGCTTGCCGACGTACGGCAGCATCGTCTATCCCGACCTGTGGCCCGGCATTGACCTGGTGTACTATGGCACCGTCAACCAACTGAAATACGAGTTCATCGTCCAGCCCGGTGCAGACCCGGCGCAAATCCGCTTGGCCTATCGCGGCGCGGATGTCTCATTCAACACTCAAGGGCAATTGCTCGTGACCACGCCCATCGGCGGCTTTAGCGACGACACGCCCGTGGCGTACCAGGACATTGACGGCCAGCAGGTGAATGTGGCGGCGGCATACAGTTTTGTCACCCTGAGAGAAAGCGAAGGGTCTCCAGGCGATGCAAAAGAGATTCTTCGCCCCTTCGGGGCTCAGAATGACACGCTCCACGCCCCACACTCTACGGTCTACGGCTTCCAACTTGGCCCCTACGACCCGGCACTCCCTCTCACCCTTGACCCGGCCGTGCTGGTCTATTGCGGCTACATCGGCGGGAATGGCGACGACTTGGGTTATGCCATCGCCGTGGACAGCGCGGGCAACGCTTACGTCACGGGCGAGACATCATCCACCCCAGCCAGCTTCCCCGTCACGGGCGGACCAGACCTGACCTTCAACGGCGACGTTGATGCTTTCGTGGCCAAGGTTAACGCTGCGGGCACAGGCTTGGTCTACGCCGGCTATATCGGCGGAAATGGCAGCGACTGGGGCAACGGCATCGCCGTGGACATCGCGGGCAATTCCTATGTCACGGGCGATACCACATCCGCCCAAGCCAGTTTCCCCGTCATTGTCGGGCCAGACCTGACCTTCAACGGCAGCGGGGATACTTTCGTGGCCAAGGTCAACACGGCGGGCACAAGCCTGGTCTACGCCGGTTACATCGGCGGGAATGACCTTGACTGGGGCAAGGGCATCGCCGTGGACGGCGCGGGCAACGCCTACGTCACGGGCGTCACTTACTCCACCCAAGCCAGCTTCCCTGTCACCGGCGGGCCGGACTTGACCTTCAACGGCGACGCTGATGCCTTCGTGGCCAAGGTTAACGCGACCGGCTCCGGCCTGGTCTACGCCGGTTACATCGGCGGAAGTGGCGACGACGAGGGCTATGGCATCGCTGTGGATAATGCAGGCAACGCTTACATTACGGGCTACACCGACTCCACCCAAGCCAGCTTCCAAGTCATGGTTGGGCCAGACCTTTCCTTCAACGGCGGTGAATGTGGTATTCCACCATCTACCTACACCTGCTATGATGCTTTCGTAGCTAAGGTCAGCGCAACGGGGACGAGCTTGACCTACGCCGGCTATATCGGCGGGAATGGCGACGATGGAGGCTTCGGCATCGCCGTGGACAGAGCAGGCAATGCCTACGTCACGGGTATAACCGAGTCCACACAAGCCAGCTTTCCCGTCACCATCGGGCCGGACCTCACGTACAACGGCGGCACCTACGGCGATGCTTTCGTGACCAAGGTCAATGCGGCAGGCTCTGATCTGGTCTACGCCGGCTACATCGGCGGGAATGGAGATGACAGAGGCTGGGGCATCGCCGTGGACGGCGCGGGCAACGCCTACGTCACAGGCTGGACCGACTCAACCGAAGCAAGCTTCCCAGCCACAGGCGGATCGGACTTGACCTACAACGGCGGCTACAACGATGCTTTCGTGGCCAAGGTCAATGCGACAGGGACGAGCCTGGTCTACGCCAGCTACATCGGCGGCAGTGGCGACGACAGAGGCCGGAGTATCGCGGTGGACAACGCGAGCAACGCCTATATCACAGGCTGGACTGACTCCACCGAATCCAGCTTTCCTGTCATTGGCTGGCCGGACATCACCTACAATGGTGGATCCTACTACGGCGATGCTTTCGTGGCCAAGGTCAATGCGACCGCCTCCCGCCTGGTCTACGCCGGTTATATCGGCGGGAATGGCGACGACGGAGGCTTGGGCATCGCCGTAGACAGAGCAGGCAATGCCTACTTCACCGGCTGGACCGAATCCGCCCAAGTGAGCTTTCCCGTCACTGTCGGACCCGACCTGACCTACAACGGCAGCGGCGACACTTTCGTGGCTAAAGTGAGTGGACCTGTACCCGGCACTATCATCGCCGTTGGCCGCCACCTGGAGCGCGATGGCGTCCCGTTTGAAGCACGCGGGATGAACTATTATCCCAAGGACTATGCCTGGGATCGGTTCTGGATCAGCTACACCCTGGCCTTGACCCAGACGGACGAGGAATTGGATCGGGCCAAAGCGCTGGGCGTCAACACCGTGCGCGTCTTTTTGCCCTACAACCTCTTTGACGGCACAAGCCAGTCCGCCCCGTACCTCGGCTATCTGACGGATTTTGTGGGCCGCCTGCAAGCGCGGGACATGGCAGCCCTGGTCACGCTCTTTGACTTTTATCCCACCTATTCCACCCAGCCTTACTCGACGACGGACTATATCAGCAGCACGCGCCACATCAGCTCGGTGCTCAACACGATTGGCGTGACCAACACCGCCGTCCTGGCCTGGGACATGAAGAACGAGCTTGACCGCGACTATTTCGACTACGGCAAGTCGCAGGTGCAAGCCTGGGCGACCGAGATGATCAGTTACACGCGCAGGCTGGATGTGGATCACCTGGTCACGCTCGGCTTTTACGGTGTGGTGACAGGCACGTCTTGCTATACGTCCACGCCTGGGTTGGTCTATAGCCCAACTATCGCCGCGGAGCTGGCTCCGCTCGTGGACGTGGTGAGCATGCACTGCTTTTTGCCCGAGCGATGTTTCGAAAGCGACCTGTCGGCGCTCCAATCCCAGGTGGGTGAAAAGCCTATCCTGCTGGAAGAGTTTGGCCTGCATACCCAGGCTGATGCCCCCGGCAATCTGCACACCGAGACCGAGCAGGCGGCTTACTATAACGCGCTCCTCTCCCTCGGCGAAGCTTTTGGCGCGGCAGGATACTCTTTCTGGACGCTGAACGATTTTTCCTACACCCTGCCCGGACTGCCCGACTCGGAAAAGTGCCTGGGCATCTTGCGCAATAGCCTGGTGAATACGTGCCAGGTGACGACCACTCAAGACTATACCATCAAGCCCGCCGCCGAGACCAGCCGCCGCCACTATGCCGATTACATTGCATACCTGGATTTGTTTGACGGTTGGGTTGATTCGAACACGGATATTGCTCCAGCCGGTTGGAGCGACAACTGGCAAGATGGCGGCGCGCTGCTGCGAGGATATAAACCATCCAATCGGCTGTGGAGCCAAGACCATGGTAAGGTTGCCTTGACCAAATCTGTGAGTGGCTCAATTTCGATCACGGGAACAGCGTTTTCGCCCGTGTTGACCGACGTCAACGTGAGCCGTTATCCCATTGTGGCGGGTCAGGTTTATAGCTACAGCATCCGCGACCTACTCAATGGCAGCCATTCAGTCTTGTATGTTGGCGTCAAAGAGGGCACACAGATCACACCCTTGTTGACGGTCATGCCGACGACCACATTGCCCTACACCTTCGCGATTGATCTGCGCCAGTCCCCGCTCAATTGGAGTGGAAATCACAGCTTTCGCATTGCTTTGCAGTTGGCGCCCCAGTCCCCCCATAACGGCTATTCAGCCTCGTATGAACTCGATTGGATCGGGTTGCTCGCAGCGCCAAAGGCGAGCTTTGCGGCCCGGCCTAACGCCGGTGTGGTTCCGTTTACAGCAGCCTTTACCAACACATCTAGTGGCGATTCGATACAGAGCCGATGGAGTTTTGGAGACGGTGTGACCAGCACGCTCGCTAGCCCAACCCATACCTACATGACACGCGGGGGCTACACAGTCACCCTTGCAGTCAATGGGCTAGGCGGCGTAGACACATTGACACGCACGAATTACATCACCGTCTATGCTCCCGTTCATGCTGGCTTTGTTGCGTTGCCCATCACGGGCGTCGCGCCGATCACTGTAATCTTTACTAACACTTCCACGGGTGACTATGCCAACAGTCTGTGGACCTTGGGCGACGGCATCACCAGCGCGTTGACGAGTCCCACCCACATGTACTCGCTCCCCGGCGTGTACACGGTCACGTTGACGGTCAGCGGACCAGGTGGAACGGACACGCTGACGCACACCACGTATATCACCGTTACTGCCTCTCCCCCGGTAGCCGGGTTCGACGCCGCTCCGAGGAGCGGCATTCGTCCGCTGGCAGTGAAATTTACCGACACCTCGACGGGCGTGGTGAGCGCCTGGCTATGGGATTTTGGTGATGGTGTCGCCAGCACGGTGCAGCATCCAACGCACACATACACTGTTACGGGCGTATACACTGTCACGCTCATAGTAAGTGGGCCGGACGGAAGTGACACAGAAAGCAAACCTTCTTTCATCACCGTGCGGAATGGGGTGTACCTGCCCATCGTCTTGCGTGAGTATGCCACACTCTTTAAGACGGCTTTGTCCCTCGACGGAGTAGATGACTATGCCAGTGCGCTCGATAGTGCCTGGCTTGACTTGGGTACAGGCAGCAATGACGACTTTACCGTCGAGACTTTTTTCTACGTGCCCGATTTGGCCGACACGGGTGTCAACACATTGGTTTGGAAACCATATGCTTACGGTCTGTATATCATCTACGATGCCACCCTGCCGGATCAGCTTATCTTGAGAATCTGGTTGGATTCCACAGATTATATCGAGCTCCCCTATGATGTGAAGCTATCCCGGGGCTGGCATCATGTCGCAGCCGTTTTCGATAATGAGACCACGGGCGGCCAGGATTTGTTGGCGCTTTACCTGGACGGCAGCCGGGTGGCACGTAACGATCAGACCGATTGGACCCCCGGCATACCCGACTCGACCTACGTATTATATATCGGCGGGTACATGGGACTGTATTCTGTTGCCGGCTGGATCGAGGAAATGCGCTTTTCAGACATTGTCCGCTACAGCAGCATTTCGTACACGGTACCAACAGACTCTTTTGTAAACGACGCCAACACCCGTGCTTTGTGGCACTTTAACGAAGCGCCTGGCTCCACGGTCATGGCCGATTCATCCGGCAAAGGAAACACACTCACCGGGCAAAACGGCGCACACACGGGCAGTCCATAGCCGAGTCATCAATGCAAGTTGGCGCTTTGCTCTACAGGCGCAGGCAACGTATAATGCTGGAGCACGTCGGTCAGCCGAAGACGAACGACTTCGCCCACGCGTAGCCCGGCTCGCAGCATGAGGGCAAACCAAGCGCGGTCTCGGGGCGATGGGATCACGTTCCACACTTTTCAACCGTTTCGTCACTCAAGTCGCGTGGTAAGCGCCGAGGCTGTTTGCCCGCGTGCCGCTTGAACCGCACGGGGTTCGGGCGGTGCAATTCGCCGCTGTCTTCAGACAGAAAGTCGAAATAGGTCTTGAGCGCCGCCACACGCCGTTTGATGGTAGCAGCGCTGAGGCCACTCTCGCGTTGCTGGTCTACAAACGTGTCCAGGTCGTGCAGCGTCACCTCGCGCCAGGGTTTCGAGCAAACGGCGATGAACTGGCGCACATCGCTGACATAGTCTATCGCGGTATGACGGTCCGGAAACCGCCGCCGTAGGTACTGCTCAAATCGCTGCACACTGTCGAGTTCGTCCATGGGAAACCTCCCTTCGTCCATTAGGAAAGTATACACTCCATGACGAACTCAGTATAACAGGCGCGGTGTAAACGATTACCAGCCACAGGTCGTGCACTATTAGACGCTAGTGCGTCATTGAGATAGTGGTCGCTGAACACCCACAGCAAGACAACATGGGGCGGAGTCGGCAAGTGAGCATCTGCTTTCGCCCTATTGCTTGGATGGCGTGGGCGGCGTATAATCATAGCCGGAGGTGATACCATGGGAGTGCTTACTCGTGTCTATACCGGCAGTGACCTTGTGATCCCCAAAGATGCTCTGGCGCAAATGGGCCTCAAGCCGGGTGATCGCGTGATGGTTCATCCCGCTATCCACTTGGCGCCGGCTGACTTTACAGCCGAGGAGAGTGAGCGGATTACCCAAGCTCTTGACGCCGCGTGGGGAGTGTGGTCGGAGGACGACGAAAGCGCTTTTCGGACTGCTCGGCGGGAGATGTGGAACTCATCGGGCGTGTGGACGGCCTGAGGTTGATTGATCCTGACGACTTGTCCAGTTTGTGAGGAAAGGATTCACCATGAAACTTGCAATTGCGGGCAAAGGCGGCGTAGGCAAGACCACGCTGGCCGCATTACTTGCTTACATCTACGCGGGGCAAGGTCAAAAGGTCATCGCGATTGACGCTGACCCGGCCGCCTCGCTGGCGAATGCCCTCGGCCTGCCGCCGGAACTCGCGGCCAAGTCACAACCCATTGCCGAGATGGACGCCCTCATCGAGGAGCGCACCGGGGCCAAGCCCGGCACTGTGGGCGGATACTTTAAGCTCAACCCGCGCGTGGACGATGTGCCGGAGCGATTCAGCGTGACGCATCGCGGCATCAAGATGCTGCGGCTGGGGACGATTCGTGGCGGCGGCGTGGGCTGCATCTGTCCCGAGTCGGCCATGCTCAAGGCGCTCGTCACGCATTTGGTGCTGTATCAGAACGAGACGCTCATCATGGACATGGAAGCCGGGCTGGAACACCTGGGCCGCGCCACGGCGGGCGCAGTGGACGCCTTTATCGCCGTGGCCGAGCCGGGCCGCCGCAGCCTCGATACGGCGCATCGCATCCAGCAACTCGCCGCCGAAATAGGCGTCAAGACCGTGTACCTGGTCGCCAACAAAGTCCATGACGAGTCAGAACTCGAATTCGTCAAGTCGAGTGCGGACGGATTGAAATTCATCGGCCACCTGCCCTTCGACGAAGCTGCCGGCGACGCCGACCGCCGCGGCATTGCCGTATACGATGCTGCGCCCAAGCTGGCCGAGGCAGCGCGTGGGATTGCGGACAAGTTGAAGCGTCCCGCGTGAGGCGCACATGCATATTCCCTCGGCTCAGGAACTCGAACCTATCGCCAGAAAGCATGATCTCAAGCTGATCGTGTTGTTCGGCTCGCAGGCCAACGGGCGCACGCATCCCGATAGTGATGTGGATGTGGCGATCGTGCCCGCCCATCGTCTCTCGTTGCATGAGCGCGGCGAGATAGGGTCCGCGCTGTGTCATCTCTTTGAGGCCGAGGTTGACCTGGGAGTGCTCGATCACGCGCAGCCTCTGTTCATGTATCACGTCGCTGACGGGCAAGCGTTGTATGAGGGTGAGCCGTGGGCGTGGGCAAATTTCAAGCTCTATGCGCGACGCCAGTTCTGGGACACGGCTCCTCTGCGTCAGGCTTTGAGCCGCTACCTGGATCGCCGCGTCGAGGAAATGCGCCATGCTGGATAAAGCGCTGGTCAGGCAAAAGCTGGCCTTTCTGCTCGAGCATCTAGATGAACTGGGGCCGCTGGCCGCGATCACGCTCGATGAATACCGAGCCGATGTCATCAAGCGTCATGCCGCTGAAAAGCTGATCGAGCTTGTCGTGGGATACGCCACCGACATCAATCAACTGGTCATCGAGGACGCGGGCCGCGCTGCGCCGCAGGGCTATTACCACTCTTTCACCCTGATGGCAGAGTTGAATGTTTTGCCGCGCGACCTGGCGACTCGCCTTGCCAGCACGACCGGGTTGCGAAATCGCCTCGTTCACCTGTATGAGAAACTCTCGCACGAGTCTGTGTATTACTCCCTCAAGCCGCTGCTGAAAAACTATCAGCAATATTTCGTGTTGATCAATGACTATCTTCGCGCTATTCCAGACGGGGAGGATCGATATGCGCATCACGATTGACCGCCGACTGTGCACGGGCAGCCTGTCGTTCTGCGAACGCTGCTTTGGCATCTTTGTCACCACGCCCCAGGGCACTGAGCGTGCCTGCGTCACCAGCATGGACGACGACGGCTCGGAACTCTTGACGCTGCACATCATCTCTGCCGAAGGCGAAGACACGCTCACACTCGCCCCAGCGGACTCGAAGGCCGTAGCGCTCGACGGCTGGCCGCACGCGAAGCGTGTCAAGTTCGAGCCGGATTTTTACCGTGTGTAGGTCCTTGCTTAATCGAGTGTAGGGCCTTGCCCGTAAAACGTGAAACGTAAAACGTCAGATGATTACGTTTCACGTTTTACGTTTCACACAAGAAAGGTTTTTAACAGATGACTGACTCTGCTCTGTCCTCCTTTTTCAACCCCAACGGCGTTGCTCTCATCGGCGCCTCGCGCGACCCGGCCAAGCTGGGTTATGCAGTACTGCGCAATCTATTGCAGCATGGCTACGCCAGCCCCGTCTACCCAGTTAATCCCAAAGCCGATGAAATTCTGGGCGCGCGCTGTTACCCTTCGATCCTGGACGTGCCAGACCCAATCGAGCTGGCGGTGATCATTGCCCCGGCCGCCGCCACGCCCGACATCATGGAGCAGGTCGGTCAAAGAGGCATTCACGCCGCCGTCATCATCTCGGGCGGCTTTTCCGAAATCGGGCAGCCCGGTGAGGCGTTGGAAAACCGCGTGGTCGAAATCGCGCGGCGGCACAACATCCGGTTGATCGGCCCCAACTGCATTGGCGTGATTGATACCCACACGATGCTGGACACGACCTTTGTGCCCGATATGCCCAAGCCTGGCGTCATCACCTTTGTGTCGCAATCGGGCGCGGTGTGCGGCGGCGTGATTGACTGGGCCTCCGGCGCGGGCATCGGCCTCAGCCGCATCGTCACGCTGGGAAACCAGGCCGACCTGACCGAAACCGACATCCTGGAAAGCCTGGCCGACGACGACAACACGCGCGTCATCGCCATGTACCTGGAAGGTGTGGACGATGGGCGCCGTTTTGTGGACGTGGCGCGGCGCGTTTCAGAGCGCAAGCCCATCGTCGCCGTCAAAACCGGTTATACTGACGCCGGGCGGCAGGCAGCCGCTTCACACACGGGCGCGCTGGCCGGAACCGACAGCGCCTATCGCGCCGCGTTCCATCACGCGGGCATCCTGCGTGTCCCGCACCTCGAAGCGCTATTCGACGCCGCCATCTCACTGGCGAACCAGCCGCTGCCGCGCGGCGAGCGCGTGGCGATTTTGACGAACGCGGGCGGGCCAGGCGCGATGGCCTCCGACGCGCTAGAAACCAATGGAATGCACCTGGCCCGGCTGACCGAAGAGACCAAATTCTGCCTGCGCCAGTTCTTGCAGCCGCACGCCAATGTCGCCGGCCCGGTGGACATGCTCGGCGGCGCGGACGAGCACGACTATGCTCGCGCGCTCGATGCGCTGATGCAAGACCCGGGCGTGGATGCCGTGCTCGTCATCAACGTGCCGCAGGCGCTCGTGCCCGCCGTCCGTATCGTGCGAGAGATTGCCGGCGTGGTGCATCGCCTCCAGGCGCTCCCTGACTATAACAAAACTATTATGACCTGCCTGATCGGCGACGTGAGCCTGCCCGAGGCGGTCGAGTTCATGCGCCAGGCCGAGCTGCCACTCTTTCCCTTCCCGGAACGTGCGGCAGGGGCGCTCGCTGCGATGGTAAAGCGGCGCAAATGGCTGGAGGCTCCGCCTCAAAGCTCAAATTTCAAATTTCAAATTTCAAATGTCCAATCTCCGATCTCCAATCTCCAATCTCCAATCCCGACCCTGCCGCAAAAATTGGCGCGGTCGGCGAATGAAGCGGCGCGCATCGCAAAGGAAATAGGATTGCCAGTGGTGGTCAAGATCGCGTCGCCGGACATTAGCCACAAGAGCGACGTGGGTGGCGTCGAGGTCGGCTTGCGAACTGCGTCAGCCGTGCGCGCGGCGTTCAAGCGCGTGATGGAAAACGCGAAACAGGCCAGGCCTGATGCGCGCATCGAGGGTGTGATGGTGCAGGCGATGGCCCGGCCCGGCCGCGAGGTGATTGTGGGCGCGGTGCGCGATCCGCAGTTTGGCCCGTTGGTGATGTTTGGCAGCGGCGGCGTGTACGTGGAATTGATGAAGGACGTGAGCTTCCGCTTGGCGCCCGTGGCGCGCAGCGAGGCCGAGGCCATGATCGAAGAAACGCTGGCGGGCAAATTGCTTTCCGGCCTGCGCGGTCAGCCGCCCGCGGATAAAGCCGCTGTGGCCGATGTGATTGTAGCCGTTTCGGAACTCGTCGCCGCCGATGAGACTATCATGGAAATGGACATCAACCCATTGATGGTTTACTACGAGGGGCAAGGTGCAGTCGGGGTAGATGTACGCATGTCGCCGATGATTCACTTGAACTCGTAAATTCCCTCTCGCACCGGCCATGCACGCCCGCACTGACCACACGCCACCGCGTCAGGCGATTCGGCGACCTTGTCGCTCTTACACGTCGGACAACGGAAGAATGCACCCGACGCAGCGACGCAATGGGCGACGGGCGACTGCAATTGATGAAAGATGCTGGGCGTCAACTGCCCGAGTGCGCCGAGGCCTTGCAGCGCACCGTCAGCCGCCGCGAGCGTCTGCGCGGGAATCAGCCGCTTGAGCAGCGCCCACCGAAAGAACGAGACTTCAAGTGTATTTTTTACACTAAATCCAGCCTCGCGCAAGCGCGCCTCCATCCAGGCCGGGTGAAAATCAAAGTTGAGCTTGACGAACTCGACCGGCTCCGGCGCGAAGGGCGACCACGACTGTCGCCGGGCCAGGTAGCGCAGAATCGCTTTAAGGTTGCGCTTGTTGGCGAACTCGAGGATAAAGGTCGCGCCGGGCTTGAGGGTGGCCGCGAGGCCCGCCAGCGCCGCCGGCACATCGGCGATATGGTGCATCACGCGCACCATCGTCACCGTATCGAACAAGCCATCCACAAAGGGCAGGGCGTAGAGGTCGGCGGAGACGAAAAGAAAACGCGCGGCGTGATCGGGCAAGCGAGCCATGACTCGCTCGCGCGCCTCGACCAGCGTCGAGCGCGCATAGTCCATCAGGACGATCCGGTCGTAGCCCAAATAAAGATCGGCCAGGCGGCCCGCGCCTGCGCCGATCTCGATTAATGTCCCGCCGCGCGGCGGCAAGAGTTTCTTTAGCGCGATGCGCTCAGCGCGATCCTCGTACTCGCGCTCCTGGGTCCAAAACTCGGTGCTGTAGCGGCTGCCTTCATAGTCGCAGACCGGGCGAGAGGACTCGAACATTTGTTTCAAAATTGTTGCACGTGAAACATTAGGGCAGTTTCTGCATCAAGACTACATAGGGACTGACGACCCCGCGCAGTTGGGCCACGACCGGGTTCAAGCCAGACGGACCGAGCTTGATCTGAGCGGACTGGTCAAACTTGATCGGGATGGATTGGTTCACCCCTACGGTTGTGCTCACCGGGATGTTCAGGTTCAGTCGTATGCGGAGCTGCGTGCCCGTCGGCAAGTTGAGCGTCACAGGCGCGTTAATACGGCCAAACTGTCCGAGCGACAGGTTGACCGTGGTGTTGATGGGCGTCGGCGCGACAGTCGTCACGGTGGTATCCTGACTCAGCGGCAGGACAAACTTGACCGGCAGGTCAAACTTGACGGGCAATTGCTGATTGATCGGAATGGTCGTGCTGATCGTCGCTTCGCCCAGGCTGGCAAATGAGCGATCCAGCCCGGTGACCAGCCCGCCGACCTGGTCCTTGATGGTTATGTACTGCGTCAGAAGAACGAGCACCACCAAAATCAAAATAAAGTTGACGACGAACGAGAACACTATCGCAATGTCTTTAAAGGCGCTCCAGAATCGTTTGACGCTGTCCATTTCGGGCCTCCTGCTGAGGAATGAGGTTGCGCGATCATCTTAGCACCGTCACCACAAAGATGCAAATTCTATTCGTAGCGCGACTCTTCGATCTGCCGGCGCAGTTTTTCATCGGGACTGGCCTCAGGCACGGCGGATCTGGAGGCCTCGACCTCAGCGGCCTGGGCAGCGGTCAGCGCCTCACGAGAAGCTGCCGCCACGACGCTCCACTTGCCGCAGTACGGGCAGCGTTCCAGCTTGCCCACCAGCAAGTTTGGGCTGAAGAAATGCCGGGCGAAAGGCCGGCCGCACCTGGGACAAATCGCGCCGCCCTCGATGCCATAGCGCCGAGGCGCGCCCGGCTCGGGACGCTGCTTTCCTCGCCCGCTCAAGAGGAATTGCCCTCCCGTACTGATGAGCATCGCCAGGACGACAATCACCAAAAGTGGGACAATGATGCGCTGCGCCGCCTGCCAGCCCTGCTCGGCCGAGACGAACTCGGCGCTGAGGGTGTTGGATTCTAGTGTCTGCCCGCCCGAGGTCTGGACGGTGGCGCCGAACTTGTGCCAGCCTCGCGGGTATTTGTCGGTGTTGAACTGGATGGAGAACGGCGAATGGGTCACGGTGGTGATTTCCTCACCGTCCAACTCGAACCGCACCGAGGTTGTGTCCTTCGGCCCGGCGACGGATAGATTCATCAAGCCCTGAATCTGTCCGCCCAGCGAATAGCCCCAGGCCTTGCTGAGCGAAAGCCGTACCTCGCCGTCTTGCGCCCCGGCTGGCACGGCCATGGCCAGTCCGATTGCCAGCAAAGCGACTAGAGCGAATACTTTTGAAATTTGATATTTGAAAATTGACATTTACTCACTTCCATTTGGTCAAGATGGTTTCCCGCTGGAACAGTCCCACACTCAGATACACCAGTCCGGCATCCACGAGGGCCAGCACGGCTGCCGTGACGAGGATAAAACGCGTGTCGAGCAGGAACAACCCGGCCATCTGCCCAAAGAACACCCCCAACAGCGGCACGATGACGACCATCGAGATTTGCTCGGCGGTGCGCGGGTCGCTCACGCGGGACGAGACGATGATGCTCATGGCGACCGCCGCCGCCGCCATCAGCGGCCCGACGATGATCACGGCCATCAGCCACATCGGGTCGAGGATGCGGGCAAACACGCCGGGATTGACCACCAGGAACTTGGCGCCGAGGGCAAAGATGCCAAAGCCTGCCCAGGTCGCCGCGATGGCCGGAATCGCCGCCGCCAGCCCTTTGCCCACGATGAGCTCGATGGTGGTGATGGGCGTCGCCAGGAGTGGCTCCAGGCAGCGGGTTGTCTTTTCGCCCACGATGCTGTAAGCGGAAATCGCCACCGGAATCGCCAGCGGCATCAGCATGAACAGCAGCATGAACTGGTTGACGGTAAAGTATTGCGTGCAGGCTGCGCCGGTCAAGTTGCCGCAGATGCGCGTAAACTGGGGCGGCATGTCCATCACGTCGCTGTTGCCCGGGCTGACTCGCATGGCGTACAGGACGACGAGCGGCAGCGCCGTAAAGAACAGCGGCATGAACAACACCGTGAACAGCACAACACGATTTTTGAACACCTCGGCCCATTCTTTGTCTATGATGGTGAGGATTTTGTCCACAGCGTTATCCCCCCGACTGCCCAGGAACTCGGTGTGTCTCTGGAGAACTCTCATTGATCAGCGACAGATACACCTCTTCGAGCGAATGGCGCAGCTCGCCCACGAATTGCACGTCGGCTCCGGCTTCCACCAACTTGCGGACGATGACAGGATTCTGCTCTTCGGGGTTATCCAGCCCGACGACGATCTTGTTGTCCACGGTCTGCACCTCACGGGCGAACGGCAGCGCCTTGATCTGCTCGACCAGCCGCGCTCCGGATTGTTTCACGTGAAACACCACTTTGCGCCCATAGAGTCGCTGGCGGAGGTTTTTGGGCGTGTCCACTACCAGCAGACGCTGTTTCATCACGCCGACCACATCACATAGCCGGTCAGCTTCGTCCAGGTTGTGCGTGCACATGAAAATCGTGCGGCCTTCGGACTTGCGTTCTTCGATAAAGTCGTGCACCAATTTGGCGGCTTCCGGGTCAAGGCCCGAGGTCGGCTCGTCCAGGAACAGCACCTTGGGCTCGTGGAGGAGAGCACGGCAAATGGCCAGCTTTTGCTTCATCCCCTTGGAGAAATTTCCCGCCAGGTCGTCGCGGCGATCCCATAGCCCCAGCATCCGCAGGTATTTCTCCACCTGACCCGACACGTCCTTAACTTCGTACAGGCGGGCAAAAATGCGCAGGTTCTTTTCGGCGCTCAACCGGTCATACAGACCGGGCGTTTCGGTGAGAATACCCACGTTTCGACGGATGTCAGTGTCATCTCTCCCCACTTGCAGGTCGTTTACCCACGCTTCGCCAAAAGTTGGCCCCACCAGGCAAGTCAACATGCGCACAGTCGTCGTCTTGCCGGCGCCGTTTGGCCCCAGAAAGCCGAATACTTGGCCTTCATCCACAGAAAGATCGAGTTTATCCACAGCCAGGACGGCAGTTCCATCCTTTGGGCCAGGGAATCGTTTGGTCAGTGCATGGGTTCGAATCATATTTTGCCTAAGTATACTTGGATTCATCGAGTTGACGGTTTATATCCGCCTTGCGGCCGAACGCCAGCCGGGGCGACTGAGGTGCACCGGAAATCAACACCGGCTCCGGTTCAGGCGGTACAAGCGCCTCGCCCTTTGGACGCAGGCTCAAGATCATCGCCAGGCTGACAAGTGCAAACACTCCAACCACCGCCTCAATCACCAGCGGTGACCAGCCTGACAACGCACCGAATACCGTGGCTGCATCCGTGAGCAAATGATATCCGATTGCCGCGACAAGCCAGCCCCAGTTGCGCCGGGTGAACACCTGCAAAACCATCACCGACAGGCTGACGTGGATGGACAACGAGAATCGCTTCTATTCCTCCATGCCCAGCGCCAAGCATCAACGCGTCGCGCCAGTAACGAGCTTTTTGAGCGAGCCAGCGGTAGCCGACGTACCGCGCCGTCTCTTCGCACAAGCCCGCCGTCAAGCCCAAGACGACGGCGTTGAAGGGAATGTGCCACCCCTGCGGTTGCGTCGAAGGCCAAATGGCTTTGAACAGGAGTGTCAACCCTGTGTTGAGCGGGAGGTGAACCACCTGGGAGCCAATGAACGTCATTGCGCCGATGCCGAATAGTAGCCACGGCGCTTTCGTCTTGCGCGCCAGCCACACGCCCAGCACTAGGGGCATCCCAATCATCAACAGTGCATCGAGAGGATAAAAGATAGTGAGCATAGCCTTGATTCCATGTCGGGTCACAGACTTGTTCTTGCAGGGCGACTAGATCATTCCTTCCTTTCTTGTTCCAGCTGCCGAACCGTATTTTCAAACGCTCCCCTGATTTCACCCGACTTGTAGCCTAAGCTGAATGCTTGCAGGATGGCGTAGCCAACCAGCTTGCGCAGAGTTTCCGACCGGTGTTGTGCCAGTTCATACTCGTCAGGTCGCTCACGGACAAAAGTACCGCGCCCTTGTTGCGTCGAGATGATGCTCGCGTCATCCAGGAGTGAATAAGCACGTGCCACTGTGTTAAAGTTGACCTTTAGATCGTGCGCCAGTTGCCGGACCGTCGGAAGTTGCTCGCCAGGGGAGAGCTGTCCTGTGGCGATCATATGCTTGATCCGTTCGACAACCTGGATATAGATCGGCACATGGCTGTGCAAGTCAACTGTGAGCTTCATCCGGTCGCTCCCAAATTGTACTAATTGTTATGTACAATCATACACCCGTCCCGATGGAATGTCAAATCGCAAAATCTTGTCAGCCCTACCGAACAGAGGTACAATAGCTGTGCAATTCAGAACTGAAAGAGGGGGTAGACATGGAAAAAGAAGTTGGAACCATTGCCATCAAGCGCGGGCTGGCGCAGATGCTCAAGGGCGGCGTCATCATGGACGTGGTCACACCGGAGCACGCCAGGATCGCGGAAGATGCCGGCGCGTGCGCTGTGATGGCGCTGGAGCGCGTCCCGGCGGACATTCGCGCGCACGGCGGTGTGGCACGCATGAGCGACCCGGCCCTGATCCTGCAAATCATGGAAGCCGTCACCATCCCGGTGATGGCCAAATGCCGCATCGGCCACTTTGTCGAAGCGCAAGTGCTGCAAGCCCTCGGCGTGGATTACGTTGACGAGTCCGAAGTCCTCACCCCCGCCGATGAAGAGCACCACATTAACAAGCACGATTTCAAAGTGCCGTTTGTGTGCGGTTGCCGCAACCTGGGCGAGGCGCTGCGGCGCATTGGCGAAGGCGCGGCGATGATTCGCACCAAGGGCGAAGCGGGGACCGGCGACGTGGTCGAGGCCGTGCGGCATGGCCGCGCGGTGCTGGGCGAGATTCGACGTCTGCAAACGATGGTGGATGAAGAGCTGATGGCTTACGCCAAAGAGATCGGCGCGCCGTACGAGCTGGTGGTGGAGACCAAACAACTGGGTCGCCTGCCCGTGGTCAACTTTGCAGCGGGCGGCCTCGCCACCCCCGCCGACGCGGCGCTGATGATGCAGCTGGGCGTGGACGGAGTGTTCGTGGGCAGCGGCATCTTCAAGTCGGGCGACCCGGCCCGGCGCGCCAAGGCCATCGTGGAAGCCACAACCCACTTTCGCGAGCCGGAGATCATCGCCGAGGTAAGCAAGAACCTGGGCGAGCCGATGGTGGGACGACAGGTCTCGTCCATTCCCGAAGGCGAGCTGATCGCGCAGCGCGGTTGGTGATGATTGAAGACATCACATTTCGCATGGCGATGGCGGACGATGCCCCGCTCATCGTCCACCATCGCCGCGCCATGTTCACCGACGTGGGGTATGCGGACATTGCACGCTTGGACGCGATGGATGCGGCGTTCGCGCCGTGTGTGCGGCGAGCGATCGCAGAAGGCTCATATTGCGGCTGGCTGGCAGTGACGAGTGAGGGGCACGCGGCGGCAGGTGGCGGGCTGATCTTGCACGAGTGGCCGGCGACGCCGCGCAGCACCGACACGCAAAGCGCCTATATCCTCAATAGGTATACCGAGCCAGAGTATCGCAAGCGCGACATCGCCCGGCGCATTATGAACGCCATTCTCGACTGTTGCCGCGCCGAGGGCTTGCACTCGGTCTCGTTGCACGCCAGCGAATTCGGCCGACCCTTGTATGTCTCCATAGGCTTTGAGCCAACGAACGAGATGCGTTTGAATCTGACGTAAAGAGATTGTTGGGGCTGTCCGTTCGCAGGATTGGGTGTAGATGTCACACACACAAGTCATCGTTGATTTTGCTTCAGAAGGCATTGTATGGCAGTTTTTCAGTTTGTGCGACTCGATTTGATATGAGCGAGGTTGATCAATGTCGGACGTGCTAAACAAGGTGCGCATGCTAGAGCGATACGTCGAGCTGTGTAATGGTCAGACGGACATCGCATTAGCATACACTGTCAACAAGTTATTGGAACGCGAAAAGGCACAACTTGCTCAAACACTTGACCGCCTGAACGCGCGTCTGAAAGAATTCGAGCTGCGCTATAACGTGTCATCCCAAGACTTTTATTTGCGCTTCGAGAGAGGAGAATTGGGTGATGACATGGATTTGATCGAATGGTCTGCTACTTGAAATGGCGGGCCATGCTCGTCAGGCGTTTGAAACACTGCAAGACGAATCTGTATGACTCCCGTCGCGGCTCACTTTGATGCTATTGAGCGTCTCTTGCTGATCAGCAAGGCTGTTGCTCGCTTTACGGAGCTCAATCGCGAAGCGTTATCCAAAGTGGGACAGTGCCCCGCACCATGTCCACCGCGCCGGCGGTCAAGTCGAGGGCGTCCAGCCGCCGCCTGATCTGGAAACGGTATTGAAAGAAATCGAAGGATACTTGGGAATCAACTCATGAGAATGGGAGTCCTGGCGCTTCAAGGCGCGTTTATTGAACACGAACACATGCTGAGGGGCCTCGGCGTGGAGACGTGTGAGGTGCGCCGGCCGGAACATCTACAAGGACTCGACGGGCTAATTATCCCCGGCGGCGAGTCAACGACTATCGGCAAGCTGGCGGTTCAATACAAACTGATGGAGCCGATCCGCGCGATGGCGGCGGCCGGCAAACCGCTCTGGGGCACGTGCGCGGGCATGATCTTTATGGCAAAGGACGTGGGCCGCGCTCAGCCGTTGTTGGGCTTGATGGACGTCAACGTCAAGCGCAACGCGTTCGGGCGGCAGGTGGATAGTTTCGAGACGCATCTCGACGTGCCCGCCATCGCCACACCGGAAAACTCGCACCCGTTCCACGCCATCTTTATCCGCGCACCCCTCATCGAATCGGTCGGCAACAACGTAGAGGTGCTGGCCAAGCTAGACAACGGCGCCATCGTTGCCGCTCGTCAAGGCCATTTGCTGGTGACTTCGTTCCACCCCGAGCTTTCGGGTGACGACCGCTTCCACCGCTACTTTGTGTCATGGGCAGCTTGGAATTGAAATCTGACATGATTCGTCCGTTTGATCTGCTCGATGTGCCGCTCGTGGCGCAACTGGAAAACCACGGCACGCCGCTTTCTACGGACGCACTCACGCGTGGGGCACGTCCACTTCAAGCGGCGCTGGCGAGTTTTTTCTCGTTACACAGCCGCGGCGAATATACGCTGGTCATGCCCAACAAGCCCGCCGGGTTCGCGCAGATGCGTCCCCGCAAGACCGTGCCGCGTGCCGTCATCACTTACATCGCGCCAGGGCTGCCTCCTACGGGAGGCAACGGCATCGCCGAAGTGTGGGCACAGTTGCTGGATTCCCTGGCCATGGCGGCGGGCGAGCTGGGGTTGCATCAGCTTGTGGCCGAGGCGCCGGAAGAGAGCGCACAAGTCACCGCGCTCCATCGAGCCGGCTTTGCGATTTTTCTGCGCCAGGACATTTTGCGGTTGAAAGGTCAAGTGACCATCCAGCCACCGCATGACCTGGAGCTACGCTCGTGTGTCGAGGCAGATCTGTGGGGCATTCAGCAACTTTACTTGAACACCGTCCCTCGGCTGGCGCAACAAGCCGAGATGCTGCCGCATATCCATCACTCGGGTACTGCGCGCGGCTATGTGATGGAAGAAGACGGTGAGGTGATGGCCTACCTGGAAATCCGGCGCGGATCGACAGGCGCGTTGTTCAACTCCATTGTTCACCCCCAGGCTGAACATCACGCGCGGGACATTGTCGCGCAGGGGTGTGCCTTGTTGGGTCAGCGCTGGTCACTGCCCGTGTATTGCTGTGTGCGGCGGTACCAGGAATGGTTGTGGAACCCGCTCAAGTCTCTCGGCTTTGAATTATTCGGCTCGATGGCCGTGATGGTCAAGCGACTCGTCGCGCCGGTATCCGAGCCGGAGCGCGCACCTAGCGCGGCGCATGTACTCGTTCAATCCAAAGTGACGACGCGCATCGTCCATTCGCGTGACTCGCGTCCGAGTTGAGGTCTAATGCAACAACACAAGATCACCGACGACCTGCAAGTGATGATCAACGTGCTGCCGCCCAATATCGCCGAAGCGCTGCGTCGCGCCAATCGAAGCGACGAGTTGCTCGAAGTGGTGCTCGACCTGGGTCGCTTGCCTGAGGCTCGCTTCACCGACAATGAAGTGACGCTGGTGGATACTGAAGTGACGCCTCTTGAAATTGAGCACGTTGTGTCGCGCATCAGCGCCTTTGACGCGGATAACCGCGCCGGCATCGAGCGGACGCTGCACCGCATCAGCGCGATTCGCAATCGGCGCGGCAGCATTGTCGGGCTGACGTGCCGCGTGGGCCGCGCCGTGTACGG
>CAYGWJ010000257.1:0-40920 GCA_964353405.1 uncultured Anaerolineae bacterium | reverse complement strand
GCATATGGACGAAATCGGTTTGATGGTGACCGGCATCGAGAAAGGCTTCCTGCGCATGACTCGCGTCGCCGGGTCGGATGCGCGCGTGATGTTGGGACAAGAGGTCGTCGTCCACGGCCGGCGTGAGCTGCCGGGCGTGGTGGGCAGCCGCCCGCCGCACGTGTTGACGCCCGACGAGCGCGGCCAGGTCATCCCGTTCGAGAAACTGTTCGTGGATGTGGGTTTGCCTGATGCGCAGGTCAAGCGGCTGGTGCGTGTGGGCGACCTGGTCTCGATTCAGCGCGAGGCGTGCGAGCTGAAGGGCGGGTACTTGTCCGGCAAGGCGCTCGACGACCGCGCTTCGGTGGCGGCGGTGGCCGTGTGCCTGGAGGCGCTCGCCGCCTCGCATCACGAATGGGATGTGCTGGCCGTGGCTTCCGTGCAAGAGGAAACGACCTTCCTCGGCGCAGCGACCAGCGCCTATGATATCGCGCCGGACGTGGCGATTGCGATTGACGTGTCCTTTGGTGAGCAGAGCGGCGTTTCGGGCGACCGCGTGGTCGGCATGGGCAAAGGCCCGGCTATTGGCATCGGCCCTAACTTTCATCCCCGGCTCGTCAAAGCATTGGCGGACATGGCGGGCAAACTAGAGATGCCATATCAGATGGAGCCGACGCCGGGCCATTCCGGCACCGACGCGTGGCCGATCCAGGTGGCGCGCGAAGGCATTCCCACCGCGCTGCTCAGCATCCCGCTGCGCTATATGCACACGCCTGTCGAGATGGTCTTGCTCAAGGACGTGGAACGCACGGGCCGCCTGATGGCCGAGTTCATCGCGTCACTTGACGACGAGTTTCTCAAGACGTTGACGTTTCCAGTAGATTGATTCTGACCACCTATAGCGGTTGGTACCTGCGAGGTTCCCTTGATTCTTAAAGAACTTTCTGAAGCCATCGGCGTCTCGGGCAACGAGGATGCTGTGCGCAAGATCATCGCGGATGCCGTGCGCGACACTGTGGACGAGTTGCGCTCGGATACCCTCGGCAACTTGTTCGCCGTCAAAAAACCACGGGGCAAGGGCAACGGCCTCAAGGTGATGCTTGCCGCGCACATGGACGAGGTCGGGCTGATGATCACCGGTTTTGATTCAAGCGGCGGCCTGCGCTTTCGCCCGGTCGGCGGAATGGACGACCGCATCCTGCCGGGTAAGGTGCTGCTCGTCGGTCCGGATAAAATTCCTGGTGTCATCGGAGTCAAGCCCGTGCATCTGTTGAAGGAAGACGAAGGCAAACAAGTTCTCAAGATGGACTCGCTGGTGATTGACATCGGCGCGTCGTCCAAAGAGGAAGCCGAAAAGCTGGTCAAGCTGGGGCAGGTGGCCGCGTTTGCCACGCGCTATCGCAAGGTGGGCCGCACCGTCACCGGCAAAGCGTTCGACGACCGCGCCGGGTGCGCCGTGCTCGTCGAGCTGCTGCGCGGTCAGCGTTTTCCGTTCGAGCTGCACGGCGTGTTCACCGTGCAGGAAGAAGTTGGATTGCGCGGCGCGCAAGTGGCGGCGTCTGCCGTTGGGCCGGATTGCGCCTTTGCGTTGGAGGGCACCATCTGCGATGATTTGCCTAAAGAGCAGGATGTCAGCCCGACGACCGAACTGGGCAAAGGCCCGGCCATCAGCCTGATGGATCGCAGTGTGTTTGCCGACCGGCGCCTGGTGGAGCATCTGATCGCCACAGCAGACAGGCTGGGCATCCCGTACCAGTTCAAACAGCCCGGCCTGGGCGGGACAGACGCAGGCGCAATTGCGCGCAGCAAGTCGGGCGTGCCAAGTCTGCCCGTTTCTGTGCCATGCCGCTTCATTCACTCGCCCGTCGCCCGGCTTTCTTTGGACGATTTTGAAAACACGGTTCGGTTGATGCGCGAAAGCCTGAAGCGTTTGACACCCGATGTGTTGAAGCGAATTGCGTAAAACGGGGGACGTCAAACGTCAGAACGCGCCTGTGACTTTGGCTGTAGGACAAGTTGCCAACTTGTCCTACAGCGGTGGCTTTTTGACTTGAAGAGGAGTTGATCCGTGAAGGACATTATCAAGAAACTGACCGAAGCCTATGGCCCGTCGGGCTATGAGGCCTCAATCCGCCAACTCATCCGCGAAGAGATTCGCGGCTATGCCGACGAGATACGCACCGACCCGCTGGGCAGTCTCATCGCGCTCAAGCGCGGCAATGGAAAAGGCAAGAAGGTGATGCTGGCCGCGCACATGGACGAAATCGGCGTGATGGTGACGCACATTGACGACAAAGGCTTTTGCCGTTTTGCGCCCATCGGCGGTGTGGGGCCGCTCACGCTGCTGGGCGGTCGCGTCGTGTTCGGCAACGGCGTGCAGGGTGTGATCGGTATGGAGCGCAAAAATTTCGAGATGGGCAAAACGCCTCCGCTCACCCAGTTCTTTATTGACGTAGGTGCGAGCGACAAGCAAGCTTGCCCGGTCAAAGTGGGCGATGCGGCCGGCTTTATTCGACCGTTTGAAGATAGGGGCGACCGGCTCATCGCCAAGACGATGGACGACCGCATCGGCTGTTCGATTCTGGTCGAGACGCTGCGGCAACTGCGCCGCTGTCCGCACGAGGTCTATTTCGTGTTCACCGTCCAGGAAGAAGCTACGCTGGCGGGCGCGCGTACGTCGGCTTTCGGCATCAACCCGGATATGGCCCTGGCCGTGGATGTAACAGCCACGGGCGACACGCCCGAGTCGAATCACATGGCCGTGTCGCTGGGACAAGGCCCGGCCATCAAAGTTATGGATTCGGGCATGGTGGCGCACGGCGGCGTCAAAGAGTTGATGGTGCGCCGCGCCGAGGGAGCCAAACTGCCCTATCAGCTCGAAGTGCTGACGGGTGGGACGACGGACGCGATGGCGATTCAGATGGTGCGCGAAGGCATCCCCAGCGGCTGCCTGTCTGTGCCATGCCGCTACATTCACTCGCCCTCGGAGATGGTGGACTATTACGACGTGCAGAACGCAGTCAAACTCCTCCTGGCGATTCTGGGCAAGCCGATTGAATTGTAGCAGGTCGCAGGTCGCAAGACTTGACTCCCAAAGGTGATCCAACCTTTGGGAGGCTTTTTTATCCGCAGCAACTCGGCCCACATTGGCAGGAGGCTGTCACAGTCAACGGGATTACGTCGGCGGGCAAGTCGTCCGTTACCTTGCCCTTGTGTGCCGAGACTGACAGACTGTAGACGCGCACGCCCTCGATCTCACCGCCGATGTCACTGCGCGCGGTACGGATGCCTTGAAAACCTGCTTGCGCGATCAGGTCGAGGTACTCGCGCTCCGGCAGCGCGCCGTGAACGCAACTGCCCCATTGGGCCGCATCGCCGCGCAAGCTCATGGGCAGCGCCTGCTCCGTCACCACGTCGCTGATGCTCAAGCATCCCCTGTCCTTCAGCACGCGGTAGGCTTCTTCAAAGACCTTGCCCTTGTCCTCGGCCAGGTTGATGACACAGTTGGAAAGGATCACATCCACTGTGCCGTCCTCAACCGGCATCGCCTGGGCATTCCCCAGTCGGAATTCCACCTGACTCAGCCCGGCCTCCGCCGCCGATTTGCGCGCCCGCTCAATCATCTGCGGCGTCATATCCAGCCCGATGACGCGGCCCTCTGAGCCGACGCGCCTGGCCGCGTAGAAAGCGTCAATTCCGCCGCCGCTGCCAATGTCGAGCACGACCTGGCCCGGCCGCAACGACGCCATCGCCCCCGGATTGCCGCAGCCCCGCGAAAGGTTAGCCGCCTCGGCCGGAATCTGCGCCAGCTCTTCTGCCGAATAGCCAATCTGCAGCGCGTTCGGCGCTTGTTCCGACGATGAGCAGCAACTATCCTCACCCGCCTGGGGAGTGCCAGAGCAGCTACACCCACTGCTTACGGCGTGCTCGCCGTAATGTGCCTGCACCTCTTCTCGCGTACCCAACACGCGGCTGCTGCCGGTCGCCACAAAGACGCTGATCTTGGCTTTTCGGCTGGAGGCGTCTGTAATCGCCGCGCCTGGCGTCTGTGACTCGGCGCAGCACGACTCGCCCGTGCAGTCCACCAGGATGTTGACTAGCCCCGCTTCTCGGAACCAGGCGCGAATCTGCGCGCGGTCCAAGCCCAGCCATTCGTCGGCCATCTCTTGGCGCATCCATTCGTAGGTGTGAGCGTCCATATCGGTGATGACCAATCGCCCGCCGGGGCGCAGCACGCGCACCATCTCCCGAATTGCCGCTGCCGGGTCAGGGCAGTGATGGAGATACATATTGGCAAACACGGCGTCCAGGCTTGCGTCGGGCAAGGGCAAGATGTGCCCCTCGGTCTGCTGATATGCTACAGTGTCATACTGGCTCAGGTTGCGCCGGGCTACATCAAGCATTGCCGTCGAGCCATCCAGGACATGGACGCGGCTCACCTGCGGCGCCAGTCCCGCCGCCATAAAGCCCGTGCCGGCTCCAACGTCGGCCACCGTCATCTCGGGCCGCAGGTACGCTTTAGCGAGGGCAGACTCGCGCACCGCCTCGGTGAAATAGCTCGACCGCAAAGCATCCCATTCATCGGCCACTCGCTCAAAGTACGTTGAAGAAGCTGCTGTCATGCTCATTTTTGCCTCCCATGCTCCTTACATCGTAAAATTACGATGAAATTTACCTGAAAAGAACCGCTGGCTGCGGTTCAGCCTGAAGGCTAGCAGCACCTCGGCAGCCAGCCTTCAATTTGCTCTTTGAGCCAGCGCACCCCGTCCGGGTCGAGGCAGTAGCACGTGGCCGGGCCTTCGACTTCACCCCGGATCAGGCCAGCTTCCCACAACACCTTGAGGTGTTGGCTGACGGTAGACTGTGCCAGCGGTGTCGTCGCCACGATCTCGTGCGTGATGCACGTCTGGCGCTCGGCCAGCGTCTTGATGATTTGAAAGCGAATCGGATTCCCTAGCGCCTTGAGCATGCGCGCCAGCCGGGCCTCATTCGGCGCCAGCCGCGCGCTCTTTTTTCTCTGGCCGGTCATGTCAAACGATCTCCTTATATCGTAATTATACGATATAAAGACGGCTTTGTCAAGTGCCGGCCGCGTTCACGCTTGACTCTGCCGGAGGCTTGTGATAGAGTTATCGTTCAGCGCGTTAGATAGCGCCGTTCTTTTCCAAACCAGGAGGAGGCATCCTATGAGCCAACCCATGCTGCCCAATGCGTCATTACGCGTCCTGTTTCTTTCCATGGAAGAGGTAATGGGCCAGAATGGCGTCAGCGCCGTGCTTAACGCGGCCGGGCTGACCCGTTTCGTCAGGAATTATCCCCCCAACGACCTGACGCCGTGCGTGCCGTTTGAGGACTATGCCACGGTCGTCAAGGCCGTCGAGGATTTCTACGGCCCGCGCGCGGCCAGAGCCTCGCTCATCCGCGTGGGCCGGGCCACGTTCCAGTACGCGATGAAAGAACACCCCGCCGCACTGGGATTGGCCGGGCTGGCGCTCAAAGTGCTGCCGCTCAACATGCAGATCAAGACGGTGCTGAATAACGTGGCGAACGGGATGACCAGGGACCTCCATGAGCCGGCGCATGTGCAAGAGCAGGCTGACTGCTATTTGTATATCAAAGATGCCTGCGGTGCGTGCCAGGGCCGCAAGGCCGAAAGGCCTGTGTGCTTTACGACGGCCGGCGCTATTTTGGAATCGCTCAAGTGGGCGACCGGCAAGCACTTTGATGTCTCCGAGACGGCCTGCCGTGCCATGGGTGGCTCCACTTGCACGTTCCGCATCGCCAAAGCGCCGCTAGAGTAGTTTCTGGTGCAAAAGGCCGTAGCATAGCCGCTTGTCGGCGTGTTGGGCGGGCACAACCCCTGGGACTTCCCAGGGGCAAGGCCCTATGCTACCCAGTTTTGCGTGCGATCTCTGACTTCTGAGTTGGCCTTCGATGTCAATCTCTGATCAAGAACGCTGGGATGCACGCTGGGCTGAGCCTAAAAGCGCGCATGTGCGCGAGCCGCATCCGCTGCTGGTGAGCTTTGTCTCGCGGAACCCGCAAGTGCGTGGTCGCGCGTTGGACGTGGCCTGCGGCGTGGGACAAAATACTGTCTGGCTGGCGCAGCGCGGTTTTAGAGTGGACGCCGTAGACATCAGCCCGGTGGCGCTGGAACAGGCGCGAAGGTCGGCGGCGGAGGCTGGCCTCGCGCCGCGAGCCGTGAATTTCATCCAGGCTGACCTGGAGGGTTGGTCCCCTGCGGTGGAAACTTTTAACTTGGTCGTCGGCTTCCGCTTTCTCAATCGCCGCCTGTGGCCGCGCCTGCAGGCCGCCCTGCGCCCCGGTGGGTGGCTTGTGTATCAAACGTTCAATCTCCGCAAGCTGAACTCTGATTCCGATTGTCCGTTCGAATACTTGCTGGAAATCGGCGAGCTGCTGCGCACATTTTCCGGATGGGATATTGTAGAGTCTGGCGACGACGGCGGGTCCGGGCGTGATCAGTCGTGGCTTGTATGCCGCAAGCCATAACACGGCTGACGACGGGCGGCCCTCTTGCCGTACCAGCGTCCGTGGGAGGGCGGCCGCGCCCCCCAGCATGTCTTGAGAGGTGTGGTTGTGTGTTACGGTATTGATCTTGGCCGGCGTTGCGCGCGACTGTTCGCGCTGGCTGGACTTGTGGCTGCGGCCTGTGCTGGCAACTCGGTCACAGTTTCACCCTCTCCCGCCAACACTGCTCAAGTGGGCTCGGTTCCGATCGCGGGCAGTCCAGTTCCGGCTTCGCCTTCCCGGCCTCCATCTCCCCTAAACCCGGTTCTCGCTTCGCCTTCCCGGCCCCCATCTCCCCTAAACCCGGTTCTCGCTTCGCCCGGGTCTCCCGCCAAGCCAACTCCTCCTCCCGTTTATGGCTATCAGATTGTTCACACTTTTCCTCACGATCCGGCTGCCTTTACTGAAGGCCTGGTGTTCGAAGGTGGGTTCTTGTATGAGGGCACCGGGCTTTACGGTCAGTCTACCTTGCGGAAAACACAATTGGAAACCGGCAAGGTGTTGCAACTGCACGACTTGCCGGCTGATGTGTTCGGCGAGGGTATCACCGTCTTTGGCGACAGACTTATCCAGCTCACCTGGAAGTCTCAGCTTGGATATGTCTACGATAAACAGGCCTTTCGGCTACTCCGAGAATTCACTTATCCTACAGAAGGTTGGGGGATCACACACGATGGTAAGAACCTCGTTATGAGTGATGGTACGGCAACACTTTACTTCCTGAATCCAGACACCTTTGAGAGAACCCGCCAGATCGAGGTTCATAGCGACTTGGGGCCGGTGACACAACTCAATGAACTCGAGTATATCCAGGGAGAAATCTATGCGAACGTCTGGCAAACGGATCGCATTGCGAGAATCGCGCCGGATACCGGTCAGGTGCTCGGGTGGATAGACTTGAGCGGACTCATCAGCGTTCAAGATCGCCGCACGCCAGTGGATGTCCTCAACGGCATTGCCTACGATGCAGAGCACAATCGTCTGTTTGTAACCGGCAAGCTATGGCCGAAACTCTTTGAAATCAAGCTTATCCCGCCCAAGTGAAATGTCTGATGAGCTAGCCTTTGCCAGCCAAGATGCGCTCTGCCATCATCCGCAGTTTTCTCGCTTTTCCAGCAGCGAAGCTTGACTGCCTGTCGTTTTCATGTTAGACTTTTAATTGAAAATAGTTTTCAATTGGAAGCTATGAGTATCAACACCGATCAGCTCTGTCACGAACTTGCCATACGAGGCTACAAACTCACCGCCCCGCGCCGTGCCGTGCTCGACGTGATCGCCGGAATGTGCGAATCGCTCTCTCCGGCAGAAATCTACGAACGGGGTCAACGCCGCTACCCACGTCTTGGTTTAGTGACGGTCTATCGGACGCTGGATATTCTGGTCGAAGCGGGTGTGTTGCGCCGGATGCACGGGGATGACGGCTGTCACGGCTACGCGCTGGCGCAGGCCGCGCACGGCCATCACCTGATTTGCTCATCGTGCAATCAGGTGGTCGAGTTCGATGGCTGTGACCTGGACGCGCTGTTCAAAAGCGTCGCCCGCCAGACGGGCTTTCGGATCGAGGGGCACTGGCTCGAAGTGTTTGGACGCTGTCCCAAGTGCCGATGAGGAATAGTTGTAAGGTGGGCGCAGGCAAGGCGAACCATCCAAAAAAGGAGAAATGGTTCGATGTCACACATTCACATTCCTGATGGTATCTTGCCGCTCTGGCTGGTGGCGGCCGGGTGGGCCCTCACACTGGCGCTGCTGTATCTGAGCGCGCGGAGGCTGAGTGGGCCGCAAGCGCGGCGCAAGATCCCCTTGTTGGGCGTGATGGCGGCAGTCATGCTGGTAGGCATGTCCACCGAGTTCGTGCCGATTGCCTACCACGTTAACCTGGCGGTGCTGGCCGGCATTATCGTCGGCCCGGCGATGGGCTTTCTGGCTGCGTTCATCGTGGACTTGATTCTGGCGCTGTTCGGTCACGGCGGCATCACGGTCGTGGGGCTAAACACGCTCATCATCGGCGCAGAATGCGCGCTGGGCTATTTCATTTTCCGTGGATTGTATCGTGTGCTCGAGGCGCGGATCAAGTCGGTGGCGGCTCTGGTGGGCGCTACGGTCATCATCACGCTCTTTATCACAACGATGCTGCTCATCGGCGTGATCGCGCTATCGAACCTGGACCCCGGCAAAGCGCGTGACACCGGCTCGCTGGACGCGGCAACATTGAGTTTCAGGAATCCCTTTGCGGCCGGCGTTCTCAGTAATCGTGTGGTTAGCCCGGAGAAAGAAGCAATAGGCTATTTTTACCTGCGCGATTCCGGCGTTGACCTGGGGCGCTTTACTGCCGCTGTGCTGTTGCTGGGTTCCATCGGCTGGCTTCTGGAAGCCATGATCACGGCCATCATTGTGCAATTCATCTATCGTGTGAGACGTGACCTGGTGATTTCCGCCGAGGCTCATCGAATTCCTGAGAGCCCGCCTGAAAAGTAGTTTAGCCCCTCGTGGGCGAACGGGCACAAGGCCCTAAACTACAGGCTTCCTGTGGAATCCGGGAAATAGGGGAACGCGGAGGACCTTTGGACATTGCCGCACTCGACCGCTGGGCGGTTCAGGGCAAGAGCCGCCTTCACAAGGCATCGCCGCCGGGCAAGATTACGGCGACGTTGCTGTTCGTGGCGTGCGTGGCCGTGGCGCGCGACGTGCTGACGCTCCTCACGCTGTACATTGCGCTTTCGGCGCTGGTCGTCATTGCGCGGCTGCCGCTGCGCCGGACCTGGATGATTGCAGCGTACCCGGCGCTTTTCGCGGCGCTGTTTGCGTTCAGCCAGTGGAATGGATTGTGGGCCACGCCCGTGGTGATCATACTCAAGGCGATGGGCGCCGGGCTGACGATGGTGCTGCTCATCGGCACGACGCCCTATCCGCAGCTCTTTGCCGTCATCGGGCGCGCGCTGCCGCGCGTGGTGGCGGATGCGCTGCTGATGACGTACCGCACGTTTTTTATGCTGTTGGAATCCATGGATCACCTCATCACCGCGCTGCGGCTGCGCGGGGGATTGTTGCGCGGGCGGCCGATGCGGACGATTCGCAATCTATCGGTCGCCTTGGGGGTATTGTTAGTGAGATCATTTGACCTGGGACAACGGTTGTACGAGACGTTGACACTGCGCGGTTACGCCGGGCGTTTTCCGGCCGGGGGCAACTGGAAGAGACTGGTTCCGGCTTATGATGTGTTGCCCGTCGTCGTGGGACTGATCTTGCTGGCTGTCGCTGTTGCTTCGCAGTTGGGCCGCTGGCCGCTGGCTTTCGCGCTGGCCGCACCGATGCTGGCGGGCGCAGGATTTGTCGCCGCAGTTATCGAGCGGGGCGGCGTGCGCGAGCCAGCCCGCCCGCCCCATCCGGCCAGCGAGATGCCGCCCGCTCCCGGCGTCTGGCAGCGCGACCATCACGTTGAAGACGAAGACGAGCCGTGCGGCCATGTCCATCCTGAGGCGATGGGTCAAGAGATCATTGCGCACGTTTCGTGCGTGCGGCACACCTACAGCGATTCGACGACGGTTTTCTTGTGCGGGTTGGATTTTGTCGTCACCGCCGCTCAGCGCGTGGTGATTCTCGGCCCGAACGGCTCGGGCAAGTCCACACTGCTGTATCACTTGCTGGGCCTGCTGCATCCCGACGAAGGCGAGGTGCGCTTGTTCGGTCACGACCCGGCTCTACACTGGTCGGCGGTGCGCGAGAGGGTCGGGGTGGTGCTGCAAAATGTAGACGAGCAAATCCTCGCGCCCACGGTTTACGACGACATCGCCTTTGGCCCGCGCAACTATGGCCGGTCGGAGGACGAGGTCAAGGCGCTGGTGGAAAAAGTGATGGGCGATTTGAACATCACTCACCTGCGCGACAAAGTGCCGCATTACCTGAGCGGCGGCGAAAAGCGCAAGGTGGCGCTGGCGGGGGCTTTGGTGCTGGAGCCGGAGCTGCTCATCATGGATGAGCCATTCGAGGGGCTGGATCCGAAATCGCGCGACGAGTTGATCGCGCTGCTCAACCGTCTCCACGAGACCAAGCACGTCTCATTCATCCTGACCACGCACGAGGTGAATATTGTGCCACAGCTGGCCGACTCGGTGTACATGCTGGTGGAAGGCGGCGAGATTGTGGAGCAGGGCACGCCGCGCCGATTGTTCAGCCGGGCGGACGTGCTGGCGCGCAGCAATATCGAGCCGCCGGTGCTGGCCAAACTTTTCGAGACGCTGCGCAATTGTGGGCTGGATGTGGGCGGCTCGCCGTTGACGGTGGACGAGGCTGCCGAGCGGTTGATGGCTTGGGCCAGCCGCGCTGTGCCGCCGGGTTGAGATAAGTCCACCCCGGTAAAAGCGCAGGGGCAGACGGCAAAAGACGAAACCCTTGCCAGGTCACAAGACTTGGCAAGGGTTTTTATTTCCGCAACTCCCACAATCGGCTCAGCACTGCTTCCAGCCGGGCGTCCAACAAGTCAGGCCTGCCAGTGGTCACGTCATCTGTGTTCTCAAAGACGATGTAAGGCACGCGGACAGAGCGCACGGTGAGAACGTCCGGGTGATTCGTAATGAGCGCAGCCCAATCGTCCTCACGGTAGAGCCGCTCGAGTTTTTCGTCGGGGAGCGAGTGCTCGAGGATGCTTTCGGGCCGGTCGGGGTTGTAACGGCGGCGGTTCTTGCGCAGCGATTCTTCGAACGGGACGTGCACATAGACGATGGCGGCCCGTCGCAGGATGTCGTCGGAAAGGTGAGCGAACGCCTCGGCGTAGCCGCCGTGCTCAGTGCCGCGCGAGAATTCGACGATGAGCGTGGTGTGATCGTGATAGGCCGGGTTGTCGCGCAGTCGCTTGCAGTATTCCAGGTTGAACCGCTCGATGAGGAGATGCCACAGGTACGGGTACTTGAAGTAGCCGTCGGCGTTGGTGTGCAGACGCGGCTGGCCGAGCTTGACGCTCAAGAGGTGATCCTCCTCGAACCACGTCCACAGCACGGGAAAGTCGTCGAGGATGTCCAGTCTGGCGATGTGAAATTTGCTCTGGCGGACATCGGGCGGGGTGCACTTTAAGAAATCAACGATTTCACTCTTGCCGGAAGCGGGCCGGCCGATGAGGATGAGCAGGTCAAATGTGTTTGGCATGATTTCCTCGTAGCATGATCTGATCATCATTTGCTTCAGCTCAAAGACTTGGGCGGGTAATTGAGTTAGCCTCTGGGTTGACCCTCATCCCTTACCCTTCTCCCCACTGGGGAGAAGAGAGTCTGCCGCCTCCGGCGTCTCCCTCGCAGAAAGAGGGTAGGGGTTGGGGTGAACTGGCCGATTGTTTCATGTCCACAGAAAGGGCCTGATCTCGATCAACCGGTGCAAATTGCGCTGATCTTCTTCATACCATTTCTGTTCCAGGCGGGCATCCTCTTTCAATGCCTGATAGTAAGCGGCGTACTTTTTCTTGTCCGGTTCAACCATCTCGCTGAACTCGGAGCCGGGTATTTTCTTGAACCTGAGCGGCGGCGATTTCAGTTTTTTGTCATCCAGAGGGCTGCGTCTGGCAGGTCGGGTTTCCTTCCACCACCTGTAGAGGCTTTTGATCTCTTTCCATGCCTGCCGATGCGGTTCGTCGAAACTCGAGTCAACAATCTTGTCTGGTTGCTCTTGCTCGACAAAGTCAACCAGCAGTTGGAATGCGGCGTGTAGCAGAACATTGTCCTTGTCGTGCCAGCCTTTGTCTAGTGTGCGTATTTTCAAATACTTCATGGCTTCTCACCTTTGCGGTGGGCCATTTGCTATCCGTTGTCGGCCTTTCGCCAGTGCTGCGTCAATTGCCAGGTCCGGTCTGCGCGCGCCGGTACAGCAGTTGAAACCGCACCTACAACAGCCAAGTCGGCCTGCGCCGACTGAGATCAAACGCCGGGCTCGTCTTCAGTTTCGGTTCGCTCCCAATCCACCAGGAGTGTCTGAGATGCGTGATGCTCTCGTTGGCACTTGATGTACTCGCTCAATGCTGGCACAGCCTCCTTGGCAATGGTGAATGCTCCATATGCACCCTGCCATTTGAAGAATTGGTCCGGCGCGATTTCGTGCGTGACCAAGTGCGATGACGCGCCTTTGATTTCTTTGACCAGGGTGGCGACGGCGACCGTTGTGTGCAGGCGGACGAGCAGATGCAGGTGATCTTCAATACCACCCAGCTTGAGAGGAACGCATTTGAGCTCCTTGCACTTGGCGAGAATGCAGGCGCGGATGTGCGGCTCGATGGCCAGGGTGATCAACGGCAATCTATCCCAGGTAGCCCAGACGCAGTGCAAGTAAAGTTGGGTGTATGGAGCACGCATAATAGCCTCTCTGTGGCAGTCGAAACTGCACGGACATCAGCAAGGTCGGCCTGCGCTGACGCTGACCGATGCAACCCGCGCAGGCGGGTTTTGCTGTTGTTGCTGCGATTTCCAATCGCCGGATTCGTCCAGCAGTTGAAACTGCACCTACATCAGCCAAGTCGGCCTGCGCCGACTCGCCAGGCTCTATCGGCCCTTGTTCAACGCCACATCCATCGCCTCGCCCAGGCTGCGCGCGCCGATAATGTCCAGCCCGGCCGGGGCGCTTTCGATGGGCGGCTTGCGGATGCTCTTGGGGACGAGGCAGCGCCGGAAGCCGAGCTTGCTCGCTTCGTTGAGCCGCGCGGCCAGTTGTCCGACCGCGCGCAGTTCGCCCGAAAGTCCGACTTCGCCGACAAAGGCCAGGTCAGGCGCGACGGGCATATCGCGCATCGAGGAGGTGATGGCGACCGCAATCGCCAGATCGGCCGCCGGTTCGCCGATGCGCAGCCCGCCGATGACGTTGACAAACACATCTTGATCGCCTAACTTCAGCCCCATGCGTTTTTGCAGCACGGCCACCAGGAGCAGCAGCCGGTTCATGTCTACGCCGTTAGGGGTGCGGCGCGGCAGGCCGAATGACGTGGTCGAGGTCAACGCCTGCACTTCGACCAGCAGAGGCCGCGTGCCCTCCATCGTCACCGCAATCGCGCTGCCGGGCGCGGCAGCCAGCCGTTCGGCCAGGAACGCCTCGGAGGGATTGGCGACCTCGACCATGCCGTCGCCGCGCATCTCGAACACACCCACTTCGCTCGTCGCGCCAAAACGATTCTTGACGCTGCGCAGCAGGCGGTACGTGTGAAAGCGATCGCCTTCCAGGTAAAGCACCGTGTCCACAATGTGCTCCAACACCTTGGGCCCGGCCAGCGCGCCGGATTTGGTGACGTGCCCGACCAGCATCACGGCGACGCCGGACGACTTTGCCAGATTTTGCATCCGCGCGGCGCACTCGCGCACCTGGCTGATGCTCCCCGCCGCCGAGGTGAGTTCGTCGAGGTACGTTGTTTGAATCGAATCCACCACGACAAGGAGCGGGTGGATCTCGTTGATATGACCGAGGATGACGTCGAGGTCGGTTTCGGTGACCAGGAACAAGTGCTCGGTGGACATGCCCAGCCGGTCGGCGCGCAGCTTGAGCTGCTGGACGGACTCTTCGCCGGAGACGTACAGCACCCGACACTCTGCCGTCGCCATGCTCGCCGCGAGCTGCATCAGCAGCGTGGATTTGCCGATGCCGGGGTCGCCGCCGACGAGCGTGAGAGAACCGGGAACGATCCCGCCAGGAGTGCCGCCCATCACGCGGGCGAATTCCTGAATTTCCACCGGCAGACGTGTCACCTGGCTCAGCGCGATGTCGGTGAGCCGCTGCGGCTTGGCGCGCGGCAAGCCGGCCCCGCTTTTCTCCGAGGGGCGCGCCCTTTGCTCGACGACTTCGACCAGGCTGTTCCACTCGCCGCAGTCGGGGCAGCGGCCCATCCACTTGGGTTGGGCGCCTCCGCATTGCTGGCAGACGAATTGTGTCCGCGATCTGGATTTTGGCATGGCTCACGTTCCAAAAGACCTCCAAGTCTTGGCAACCTTGGAGGTCTCGACAAGTTAAAACCGGGCTTTTTCTCATTGATCGAGCGGATCGAGCTTGACCTGAATTTTTCCGGAGGCCACGTCCTCTTTGATTTGCTGGAGCCGCGTCTGAATCTCTGGCGTGACGACATTGGCCACTTCGGGGCGGAAGGGGGCGATGGTGAGTCCGTCTTCGGCAAAGCCGTAACTGTGAACCACGCCGCCCTGGAACTTGCCCTGCGCGACGGACTCGATCACATCATACACCGCATTGTCCACGCGCTTGACGCGGCTGGTGAGCACAGCGTGCGGAGCCAGCTCGCTGTGATCCGCGCCTGTGCTGATGATGTAGCGCCCAAAAGACTTGGCGGCTTCGATGGCGCCCAGCCCGCAGCGGCCCGCCGCCTGAAGGATCACATCGGCCCCGGAGGCGTACTGTGTTTCAGCCAGCAACCGCCCGCGCGCCGGGTCGTCGAACACGCCCACGTAATCTGAGAGGATACTGATGTTGGGATTGATATGAGCGACGCCCTGGGCAAACCCGGCCTCGATGCGCCGCACGACGGGCGTGGCGCCGCCGCCCACGAAACCCACTCGTAGAGTGCGCGTGACCAGCGCCGCCAGCGCGCCCACCACAAAGTCGCCTTCGTACTCACGAAAGACAGCCGACCACACGTTGGGCGCTTGGACCGTGGCGTCCACGATGGCAAAATTCTGACCAGGCTGCTCGGAGGCCACCTGCGAGATGGCCGGGGCATGACCATAGCTCAGCGCCATAATCAGCTTGTAGCCCAAGTTGACCCACCGGCGCAGCGTGCCGAGATTCTGGTTCAGCATGCCCCAGGTGTCGGTCTCGAATTTGATGTGGTATTGGCGCTGAACCGCCAACAGCCCCAGGTAAGCCGAGTCGTTGAAGGACTGGTCGCCCAAACCGCCGACGCCCATCAGCAAACCCACGCTAAGCGGAAAAGTGTCTGCGCTCACGTCGTCCCCCTTCTATAAAGCCATCCTCGTCCGTGCGCCGATGTGGAGATTATAGCACAGGTGTGGCTACACTTGAAACGGGATCAATCTTCAAATGAACCATAGTTGACCGGCTCGCTGTACCGGGGCCTGACGGCCAGTCGCCGGTGAGTTGCCTCACCCAGCTTTTGCCAGTATTCGTCTCGATCTTTGATGCTGTACACCCATTCGTCCAGCCACCTGGCCGTGGCCGCCGGGTCGGACGTGATCTTGTCCCATTCAATGTAAAAGGGGTTGTCGCGGTCATAATAGCCTTGGGCGTACGACGGATGACAGCAATGCGGCGCCGGGCACACGGCGCCAACGATAAAGTCGGGGATCATCGTGCGGTTTGGGTCGCTGCGGATGACCGCCTCGTCCACGATCTCTTCGCAGGTGATGATGACGCGCTGGGCGGCAAAAGCCACCTCCCTTTGCTCGCCGATGATGCCCCAAATTTGCGCGTTGCCGTTTGCGTCCGCCCGCTGAACATGAATGATGGCGACGTCCGGGTTGAGCGCGGGCACCGTCGTCAGCACTTGACCCGTGTAGGGGCAGGTCACGGTCTTGTATTGCGGATTGGCCGCGGGCAGGTCTCGCGTCGCCGTGGACTTGATGGGTAGGAACGGTAGACCCGCCGCGCCCGCCATGACGCGCGTGATCATCGCAAAGTGGCTGTACTCTTCGATTTCCAATTGCCCCGCTTCGATGGCGGCGCGCACCGGGCGCAGCATCCCCACGCCGGGATTGCCGCCCCAGGAAAAGATGAGCTTGCGCGCGCACCCGGCGGCCACCAGCATGTCATAGATCAGGTCCGGCGTGGCGCGGGCCAGCACCAGGTCGCGCTTGTGCTGGCGGATGATCTCATGCGCGGCGGCAAACGGGATGAGGTGCGTAAAACCGGCAGCATAGACGCAGTCGCCATCGTGCACGAATTGGCTGATGGCCTCGGACAGGGTCATGACTTTCATAAGGCGCCTCGTCGGATGGTAAATTGTTTTGTCAGTACGAAAACATTGTACTGCGAGTGACAGCGCAAGTCAACAAACTGTTATGACTGGCGCATGACCCACGGGACGACGTTTTCGACAAGTTGTTTGCGATGCTGGCTAAAGGCGTGGTCCGCGCCTTCCATCAACACCATCTCGGCAGCGGGAGCTTTAGCCTCGAGTTCCATCGCCTGAGACACGGGCACCACCTCGTCGGCCGTGCCATGGACGATGAGCAGCGGGCAGGCTTGCAGCAAGTCCATCAAGTCCACCGGGTTGTAGGTCGCGCCGAGGGCGCGCCATTGCGACTGGATACCGCGCCCACTGATGTTGCGCAAAAAGCGCGCATAGTCGGCGGCCACTTGATCGCTCAACGACATTGTCCGCAGGTTCGAGATGCCGCCCAACGTGGCGATGGCGCGGATACGCGGGTCACGGCTGGCGGCGACGATGGACGCCCAGCCGCCCAAGCCGTAGCCGATCGTCACGATGCGGTTGGGGTTAACCGGGAACTCGCCGCTGCCGAGCGTGTCCAGTGCAGCCTGCACATCGTCGGGGATGCCGGCCAGTGTATAGTCGCCTCCGCTGCCCCAGCAGCCCCGGTAGTGAAGGATCAGCACGTTCCAGCCTGCATCACGCAGGGCATAGGCGATGTCGGTATTCTGTTCCAGGCCGGGGAGGCCGTGCAGCAAAAGCGCCGTGGGACGCTTCGCGAGACCAGCGCCGCCCGCGCGATAGAACACTCCGAGCATTTTGCTCCCTGCATGGGTGATGACGACACCGTCGAGTCCGGCGGGATTGGACATGGTTCACCTCTGGGCCGGTATGGGAAGAGCGGCCTGCTTGAAATCCGCAGGCCGGCAGCCTGTGCTGGCTACAAATCAATCAACGTTTGACTTTGCTCGTGCATGTACTGCTGGACATAGTAGGGCCCGCCGCCCGCTTTGCCGGTGGAGCCGGAGCCTTTCCATCCGCCGAAGGGCTGATAACCGGGCCACGCGCCCGTCGTCGCGCCTGCCGTGCGGTTGACATAGGTGACGCCGGCTTGAATGTTGTCAAAGAACCATTGAATCTCTTGCGGGTCGTTGGAGTAAAAGCCCGCCGTCAAGCCATAGCATACATCGTTCGCCAGACGCATCGCCTGATAGAGATCGTCTACCACACCGACCGTTGTGATGGGCAGGAACATTTCTTCTTGCCAGAGGTGATGGTCGAACGGCAGTCCGTATGAAATCGTCGGCGCGCAGAAATAGCCTTTGCTCAATTCACCTTCGGCTAAATGCTTGCCGCCACGAACGATCTGGCTTGACTGGGCCAGTTCCTGGCAAAAGTGCGCATAGTCGGCGTAGGCTTTCTGGTTGATCACGGGCCCGAACCACACGTTACGCTGGCTGGGATCGCCGATGGCGATTTTGTCGGTGAGCGCGGCGAGTTTGTCCATGAACGCATCGGCCACGGGCCGCTCCACCAAGACGCGCGAGCAGGCCGAGCACTTTTGACCCTGCAGGCCGAACGCGCTGCGCATGATGCCCATCGCCGCCAGGTCCAGGTCCGCGCGGCGAGAGACGATGGAGGGGTTCTTGCCGCCCATCTCGATGATGCACGGGCGCGGATAGACGCATTTGGCCTGCGGGAATGTGCGGTAGATATTCATGCCGATGTCATATGAGCCGGTGAAGGTGACACCATCCACGTCGGGATGAGTGACAAGTTCCTCGCCCACCGTGGAGCCGGGGCCGGTGATAAAGTTGAACGCGCCTTCCGGCACGCCCGCGTCGAGCAAGCATTCGGTGAGCTTGAGCCCGACGTAGGGCGTGTCCGTGGCGGGCTTGAAGACGACGGTGTTGCCGGCCACGAGCGCCGCACCGCTCGGCCCGCCCGCCAGCGCAAACGGAAAGTTGAACGGGCTGATGACGGCCCACGCGCCGTAGGGCTTGAGGACGCTGGTGTTGTGGTGCTTGCGGCTCTCGTTGCCCATCGGATGGATAAAGCCCTTGTGCTCTTCCATCCGGTCGCAGTAATAGCGGATCAGGTCGGCGGTCTCTTCCACGTCGCCCAGTGCCTCGGTGCGGTTCTTGCCCACCTCCAGCGTCATGACAGCGCTGATGACAAAGCTGCGTTGGCTGATAAGGTCAGCCGCCTTGCGCATGGTTTTGACGCGCTGCTTCCAGCCCAGGTCGCGCCAGACGGGGAACGCCTTGCGCGCGGCGGCGATGGCATCGCGAGCGTCTTTTGCCGCGCCCTTTTGAAAATAGCCGAGCGTCCAGTCTGTGTTGACCGGGCTGGCGTCGGCAAATTGCTCTGCTGCCGTACGCGGCTGCCCGCCGACATACATCGGGTACGATCGGCCCAGGTTCGCTTTCACGTCCGCGACGGCCTTGTCGAAAATGTCGTGACGAGGATCGTCGGGCGGCATCGCCAGTGTGGCATAAGTGATCTTTTGGACGACCGGTTTCTTGAGCATTGCCTTTTTCGCTGCTGGCTTCCTGGTCACAGCTTTCTTGACCGTCTTTTTCGTTACCATTGCTTTCACTCCTTATTCTCAGCCGGTGGGTTATGCTTGGGCTGCCTTGTCTACCGTCCCTAGCAAGTCATCCAACACGCGCAGCCCCATTACCAGGTCGGCTTGCTCGATGACAAGCGGCGGACACAGGACAAGCAAGTTGCCGCGCACAGCCAGGCTCATCTCGCGCTTGCGGCCCTCGGCCACAAGCTGGCGCAGCACCGGCGGCGTCTGTGGCCACTTGGCCAGCGGCTCCTTGCCTCTCGCGCTTTGCGCGTCTTGCATCTTGCTCGCCTTCACGAACTCGATCTGCGCGAACAACCCTTGCCCGCGAATATCTCCGACACTTGGATGATCCTCCGCCATCTCGCGCAATTGACCGTGCAGCCACGCGCCCAGTTGCTTGCTCCGTTCGACCAGCCCGTCGCGCTCGTAGGTCTCAAGGGCCGCCAACCCCGCCGCGCACGACATCGGGTGACCGCTGTAGGTGAGGCCGGTTTCCAGCGCGTGATCTTGAAAGTAATCCGCGATCTTTTTGTTTACGACGACTCCGCCCAGCGGCATGAACGCGGCTGTCAGTCCTTTTGCCATCGTCATCATGTCCGGCGCGAGCCTCCCCTCGCCCTGTGGGAGAGGGGCCGGGGGAGAGGGTTGTTGCCACGCAAACCAATGGCCCGTTCGACCGAACCCGCTCATCACTTCGTCGGCAATGAGCAGCACACTGTAACGGTCGCAGATTTCGCGCAGGCGCGGCCAGTATTCCGGCGGGGCAGTGATGCCGTTCGTTCCGGCGGCTGGCTCGACCAGCACCGCGGCTACCGTCTGTGGGCCTTCCCACTCGATCAGTTCCGCGATGTGATCGGCGCAGCGGATGCCGCAGCTCGGATACGTCAGCCCAAAGGGACAACGATAGCAATAGGGCGGCAGAGCGTGGACGACTCCGGGCGGGCCGGGCGCATAGTTCCAGCCGCGACTGTCGCCGGAAAGTTCCATCGCGCCCGCCGTTGCGCCGTGATAGGAGCGATGGCGCGTGATGACCTTTTGCCGCCCCGTCACCCAGCGCGCCATCTTGATGGCGTTTTCATTCGCTTCAGCGCCGCCCAGGGCAAATAACACCTTGCCGCCGGGCATTTGCGCGCGCTCGACGACTTTTTTGGCGAGCATCGCCCGCGTCCGATTGCCCCAGCCCGAAGTGACAAACATCATCTCCTCGGCCTGGCGCTTGATGGCTTGGATGACGGCGGGATGTTGGTGGCCCAGGTGCGAACACTCGGCCATCGCGCTCAGGTCAAGGTAGCGGCGGCCCTGGTCGTCCCAGAACCACGCGCCGGAGCCGCCTGTCACCGTGGGCGCGTTCCATTGACTCTGCGCCGTCCAGGTGTGCAGGACGTATGCTTTTTCTTCGGCTTGCCACTCTTGTGCGGCGTGGGGGTCAACGGGTTGTGGTGTCATCGCGTGCCTCACAAACTCTGGTGATGGTGCGTTCCCATTATACAAGGAATTGCAGTTGGTGGGTAGGGAACGAACCGGATATCATTGCCGCAGCCTGTCAATTGTGGTATACTAAAACTATATACTTCCAGACCTCGTTTTTTTTAGTCAGAATCTCCAGAGCCGGTTCAGTTTCGTCAGGTTTACAGGGTTCAGCAGGTCTACAGCAAGACAGGCATTCGCGCCCAAGCGAAAATGTGACCAGTCAAGTAATCTCTGTTCCACCAACCCATCACAACGGAGGCGAATATGGCGCTCAAGGCGGCTTTCATTTTTGTCGCGCCGGAGGTAGATCCGGCCGTTCACCGCGCGAAGGTGATCACACCCGCCGTAGAGTTGACGGTGGTGGCCGCGCAGAACTATTGCCAGGCTGAACAAGTGGCGCAAGACCTGGTTGCAGAAGGCATCGCGGCCATCGAGTTGTGCGGCGGCTTTGGGCACGCCGGCGTGGCCCGCATCGTCAAGGCGGTTCAGGGCAAGGCTGCGGTCGGTGTAGTCCGCTTCGATTGCCATCCCGGCCTGGAAGGCAAAAGCGGAGACGCGCTCTTTGGGTAAAAGATCGAGCTGGGCGCTTTTGGCGCTCAGCTCGACGCTTGCCCGTTGATCGAGGAGCACCACCGCTATCCAGAAAGGAGGTGTGCGGCAAGTACTAAACGTCGTATGAATGGGCCAAAGAAGACGTCATGCGGAGGTGACAGAAATGGATCTCGGTCTAAAAGATAAAGTTGCAGTGATTACGGGAGGCAGCCAAGGTATCGGTATGGCCTGTGCCTTGGCGCTGATCCAGGAAGGATGCCATATTGCCTTCTGTGCCCTGGGCCAAGAGGCGGTGGACCAAGCTGCTAAACAGATCGGCGCCTTGGGCCAGGTACTCGGCATAGAGGCAGATGTCACCCGGCTGGAGGAAATTAAGGGCTTTGTCGCCAAGACGGCCGAGAGGTTCGGGCGCATTGACATCCTGGTCAACAACGCCGGCACCGGCCGCCTGAGCGACCTGCTGACCTTGCCCGATGACGAATTCCAGCGCAACCTGGACTTGATGCTGTTCGGTGTGATGCGTTGCGCCAGGGAGGTCATCCCCTACATGCGCAAGCAGGGTGGAGGAAGGATCATTAATATTTCCTCGGTCTTTGGTAAGCAGCCGGGCGGCCTGGTTGACTATGATGCCATCAAAGCGGCTGTGATCATGTACACCAAGGACCTGTCAAACTATCTGGCTAAAGACAACATCCTGGTGAACGCGGTCTGCCCTGGGCCTATTCGCACGCTGTTGTGGGAAGGCCCTGGAGGATTAGGCGAGCAACTCGGCAAGCTCGTCGGGATGTCGAGCCCAGATGCCATCAACTGGTATGCCCAGCAGAACATTCCCCTGGGACACCACGGCGCGCCGGAGGACATTGCGAACATGGTGGCCTTCTTGGCTTCTGACAAGGCCAAGTATATCACCGGCCAGGCGATCAATGTAGATGGAGGAATGGTGAAGGTATGCGTCTAGTCCTGCGTGGATAGCAACACGATGGTCGGGCCTGGCGACTGGGAGGAGTTGCCTGTCCTGACCTGCCCGCTGACCCTGGCTGAACGAGAGTTCAAATCTAACATTGTCAAGATACAAAGGGAGGATCATCATGACCGAGCTGACCAAAGACAAACTGCTCTGGATCTATGAGCGTATGCGGCTCATCCGCGAGTTCGAGAACCGGGCCGCCGATCTATTCGCGCAGGGCAAGGTGCCCGGCTTTGTGCACCTGTACGCCTGCGAAGAGGCCATCGCCGTCGGAATGTGCGCCCTGCTGACCGACCGCGATTTCATCACCTCGACGCACCGCGGCCACGGCCACTGCATCTCCAAGGGCGTTGACATCAACGCGATGATGGCCGAGTTGTACGGCAAAGCGACCGGCTCGTGCAATGGCAAGGGTGGCTCGATGCACATTGCCGACGTGGACAAGGGCATGCTGGGCGCGAATGGCATTGTGGGCGCGGGCGGCCCGTTGGCCTGCGGCGCGGGCCTGACGGCCAAGGTCAAAGGCACGGACCAGGTGACCATCTGCTTCTTTGGTGATGGCGCCTCCGAGCAGGGCACGATGCACGAGTCCATGAACCTGGCGTCCATCTGGAAGCTGCCCGTGATCTTTGTCTGCGAAAATAACGGCTTTGCCCAGACGACGCCCACTCAGTATCACTGCGCCGCACAGGACATTGCCGACCGGGCGACGGCGTACAGCATGCCGGGCTTTGGCGTGGACGGCACTGATCTCTTTGCTGTATACGAGGCCGCCGGCGAGGCCATCGCGCGGGCGCGGCGCGGCGAAGGTCCGACTCTCATCGAGTGCAAGGCGTTCCGCTACTATGGTCACTTCCAGGGCGATAACCTGAGTTATTACACGGAAGAAGACAAGGCCAGGCAAAAAGCGCGCGACCCGATTGACCAGTTCGCCAAGCGCGTGGTCGACCGCCAATTGCTTTCGGAAGCCGAATTGGCCGAGGTTGACGCGCGCGCCAAAAAGACCATTGAAGATGCTGTCCAATTCGCCGAACAATCGCCCTATCCGGCCCTGGACGCGATCCTGACCGATGTGTATGTGAGCTACTAGGAGGATTTCCATGACTACTCGGACCATTACCTATCGTGAAGCGATCAACGAGGCGATTCGGTTGGAAATGCGTCGGGACCCCACCGTGATCCTGATGGGCGAGGATGTAGCCGGCGGCGCGGGCACTCACCTGGAGGCAAAGGGTGAGGAAGCGTGGGGCGGTGACCTGGGTGTCACCAAGGGCCTGGTTCAAGAGTTTGGCCGGAACCGCATCCGGGACACGCCCATCAGCGAGTCGTCCTTTATCGGCGCGGCGGTCGGTGCGGCTTCGACCGGTTTGCGTCCCATCGCCGAATTGATGTTCGTAGACTTTTTCGGCGTGTGCATGGATCAGATTTACAACCAGGGCGGCAAGATGCGTTACATGTTCGGCGGCAAGGCCAAAGTGCCGGTGGTGATCCGCACACTGTACGGCGCGGGCTTTCGCGCGGCGGCGCAGCACTCGGCGGTCCTGTATTCGGTCTTTGTGCACATGCCGGGCCTCAAGGTTGTCGCGCCGTCTACACCTGCGAATGCCAAAGGGCTGCTCACGGCGGCCATCCGCGACGATGACCCCGTGATTTTCTTTGAGCACCTCGTGCTGCTCGACTCGTCCGGGCCGGTGCCCGAGGGCGAATATATCGTCCCGCTGGGCAAGGCCGAGATCGCCCGCCCCGGCAAGGATGCCACCGTCGTCGCCATCGGCCGCATGAGGACGTTTGCCATGCAAGCGGCGGAAGAGCTGGCCAAGGATGGCGTTGACGTCGAAGTGGTTGACCCGCAGAGCCTCTCGCCGCTGGACGAGAGCACGATCCTCGAATCGGTCAAAAAGACGCACCGGCTGGTGGTCGTAGACGAGGACAATCCGCGCTGCAGCGTTGCCAATGACATTGTCACGCTGGCCGCGCAGCAGGCCTTTGCCTACCTGGACTCGGCGCCACGAACGGTCACTGCGCCGCACACGCCGGTGCCGTTCAGCCCGCCGCTGGAGGATGCCTACATCCCCGGCCCGGCCCAGATCGTCGCCGCTGTCAAAGCGGCTGTAGCATAGCAGTGTGATTGCGTAACGGTCGCAGGGGCGAGGCACACCTCGCCCCTGCTTTTGGAGGGGCACGCCATGTCGTGTGTAGGGATCATTGCCAATCCGGCCTCGGGCAAGGACATTCGCCGCCTGGTCGCTCACGCTTCCGTGTTCGATAACAACGAAAAGGTCAATATTTTGCAGCGAGTGTTGCTGGCCCTGGATGCCGTCGGCGTGGAGCAGGTGTGCATCATGCCCGATTACTATGGCATCGGCGAAAGGTCGCTGGATGGGTTAAAGCTGTCTTCAGTTCACGCGGAAATTCTGAACATGCCGATGACGTCCAGCGATGAAGATTCGACCACGGCGGCAAGACGCCTGTGTGAGATGGAGGCCGGGAGCATTGTGGTCTTGGGCGGCGATGGCACGAATCGCGTCGTGGCAAAAGGCTGCGGCCAGGTCCCCATCGTCCCGATCTCGACCGGCACCAACAATGTCTTTCCCGTCATGGTCGAGAGCACCGTCGCGGGGCTGGCGGCCGGATTGGTCGCCCTGGGTCATGTGGACGCGGAGGCAGTGACCTATCGAGCCAAGCGGTTGGACGTGCGCATTGACGGCGAGCTGGCGGATATGGCGCTGGTGGATGTCGCCACCAGTTGTGATCTGTGGATTGGCACGCGGGCGATCTGGAACCCGGGCAACATTCAAGAGATCGTCCTGGCGCGCGCCGAGCCGGGCAGCATCGGCCTGTCGTCGCTCGGCAGTTGTCTGCAGGCATTGGGCGCACGAGATGGACAGGGCATGTACCTGGCGATTGGCCCCGGCGGCACACAGGTGCTCGCGCCGATGGGGCCGGGCCTGGTCACGCGCATTCCCATTCGAGAGTATCACCTGATCCCCGTGGGGAGCGAGGTGACGTTGAGCTCCGATCCTTGCACCATCGCCCTCGACGGCGAACGCACCATCGAAGTGTACGGCACGCGAACCATCACCGTCCGATTGACAAATGGCGGCCCGCGCGTCGTGGATATTGCCGGCTGCATGGAAGAGGCCACTCGCCGCAAGGTCTTTGAGCGGCTTGGGACTGCGACTGGGAGGAACTGAGCTATGGCAAGCAAGATTATCATGCCCAAGCTGGGCATGGCGATGGCCGAAGGGGTTGTCGCCAAGTGGAACAAGCGCGACGGCGACCAGGTCAAGAAGGACGAAGAGATCGCCGTCATCATGAGCAAAAAGATCACCTATAAATTGACGGCCCCCGAAGCCGGCATCTTGCGGATTGTGGTTCGGGAAAAAGAAACGCGTCCTATCAATGCGACCCTTGCCTTTATCACTGCGCCAGGTGAGCCGCTCCCGGCCGTCGAAGTAGCAATGGCGCCGGCCGCTGGCGTTGCCGCCACTCCCACACCGGCTACACCCTCTGCGCCGTCTGTCCCACCCCCCGCTAAAACCGGCTTTGTGCCGGCTTCGCCCGCCGCCCGCCGATTGGCAAAGGAAAAAGGCGTTGACCTGGCACAAGTCAAGGGTACCGGGGCAGAGGGCATGGTGACGGAGGCTGACGTGACGCGCTTTATCGAAGCGAGTACGCCGGCTGCCGCGCCTGTCGAGGCACTGGCGACCTCGGCGGCTCGCAAGCTCGCCGAGCAGCGTGGGCTGAGACTGGCCGAGATACCCGGCACGGGCACTGGCGGACGGATTACCGAGCAAGATGTGTTGGCCTTTGAGGCACGGGGCCAGGCCCCGGCCGCAGCCGCGCCGACCGCAGCGCCGCTCGCGGCCCGCGTCATCCCCTTTGTGGGAATGCGCCAAGCGATTGCCGAGCACATGGTTGAAAGCCTCCACAACATGGCTCAACTGACGATGATGATCGAAGTGGATGCGACCGAGTTGGTCAAGCTGCGTGAACAGGTCAAGGCCGATTTTGAGCTGACGTATACGGATCTGCTGGTCAAGGCCGTCGCCAAGACGCTCAAGCGTCATCCGATCCTGAATGCAACCCTCGTCGGCGACGAGATTCACCAACTGGAATCCATTCACATCGGCGTCGCCGTGGCGCTGCAAGACGGGCTGATTGTCCCCGTCGTGCGCGATGCCGACCGGCGGTCTGTGCCCGAGATCGCTCAAGAGGTGCGACGGCTGGCGCAAGGGGCGCGGGACAACACCTTGTCGGTGGACGAGGTGACAGGCAGCACCTTCACCCTCACGAACCTGGGCAACTATGGCATTGACGGCTTTACGCCCATCATCAACGCGCCCGAGGCCGCGATCCTGGGCATGGGCCGCATCGCCGAACGAGTCGTCGTTCACGAGGATCAAATCGCGCGGCGCAAGATGATGGTGTTGAGCCTGACGATAGATCATCGCCTGGTTGATGGCGCGCCAGGCGCCGAGTTTATGCGATCACTCCAAGAATTGCTCGAGAACCCCTATCGGTTGCTGGTGTGAGGATGACCATGCGCAAAAGGTTTATCGTCGAGATCGGGATGGGGACAGACCTGCACGGGCAGGACGTGACCAAAGCGAGTTGCCGCGCCGTTCGGGATGCTATCTCGCGCAGTTGCCTGTGCGGCCTGCAAGAAATCGTGGCTCTGTCTCACCTGGAGGATATGATCGTCGAGGTCAAGGTGGCCACTCCACTGCCGGAGCAGGTTGATCAGGCCGCCGTGCTGGAAACAGTCCCCTTTGGACGCAAGAGCCTCCAGGTGACCGAAGGCGGGATGAGCGTCCCGACACTTTATCTTCCCGAGTTGGGAGACAAGAACGCGGATGCTGTTGTCGCCCTGGCGGCTGTCACGGTGTCGGTGGATATGTGATTGAACGCGATGGACGCCATTCGCTTGGTCTGGGCCGACACGCAGGTCGGCCCCTACAGACGTGGATATGTGATTGAACGCGATGGACGCCATTCGCCTGCTCGATCTGGGACTGGTTCCGCCGATTCGCTCACAGACGATCTATCATGCCGTCGCCTATGCGCTGGACGAGAACTCGCCCGACACGATCATTCTCGTCGCGCCGACTGATCCGTATGTCTGCATCGGCTTTCACCAGGAGCTCGAAAAAGAAGTAGACGTCGAGTATTGCCGCGCGCATGGCTTGCCGATGGTGCGGCGCGAAGTGGGCGGCGGCGCGGTGTATCTCGACCGGAACCAGGTGTTTGCGCAGTGGATTTTCCATCGGGACGCGCTGCCCGACGACGTCGGCGAACGCTTTGCCTTGTACGTCAAGCCGCTGGTCGCAACGTATCAGGCGCTCGGCATCCCGGCGAACTATCGCCCCATCAACGACGTTCACGTGCAGGGCAAGAAAATCGGCGGCACGGGCGCGGCGCAAATGGGCCTGGCGCAAGTCGTCGTCGGTTCGCTGATGTTCGATTTCAATTTCAATCTGATGGCGCAAGTGCTCAAGGTCTCGTCGGGCTGCGCCAAAATGCGCGACAAGATCTCCCAGTCGCTCAACGAATACATGACGACGATGACGCGCCAACTTGGGTACACGCCTGACCGCGACGCTGTCGTCAAGATTTACCTGGAACAGGTGCAGGCCGCGCTCGGACGTCCCATCGTGCGCGGCGAGCCGACCGCCAGAGAGCTTGCGCTGGCACAAGAACTGGACAGGCAGTTCGTGACGGATGAGTGGCTGTCTCAAAAGGGCGGCCTGCGGCAAGCGGGAATCAAGATTCATCAAGACGTGCGCGTGCAACAAGTGGCGCACAAAACGCCGGGCGGCCTCGTCCGTGTGACGGCGCGTGTGTGTGATGGGCGGATTGACGATGTGACGCTTTCCGGCGACTTTACGATGCTGCCCAAATTTGCGCCGGGGGCGCTCGAACTGGCGCTGCGTGGGACAGCGTTGGACGTGAAGGCGGTCCGGGCGCGCATCGAGGACGTGTATCGCAGCGTCGCGATTCAATCGCCGGGCCTGACCCCTGGCGATTTGACAAACGCCATCATGCTGCTCGCACAGTAGCCTCTCCTACCCTCACTTCCTTCCCTTCAAAAGTTCGGGAGGCGCGAAGCAGGGAGCAGGCTCTTTGTAGGGCAAGATGTCATCTTGCCCTACGGCTTTCAAAAGTTCGGGAGGCGCGAAGCAGGAAGCAGGGGAGGGTGAGAGCCATTTCGTTCCGGAGGTTTTCATGCCAGATATAATCGTCGTTGGAGGTGGGCCAGGCGGAACCGCTGCCGCCACACGCGCGGCGCAACTGGGCGCGCAGGTGACTCTGGTCGAACGCGCCGTTCTGGGCGGCAATTGCGTCAATCACAACTGCATCCCGTTGACCAGCCTGCTGGCGAGCGTCGAGTTGTATCGGCGCATCGGCCAGGCCGGCGACATGGGTATTCAAGTCGGGCCGGCCTCGCTCAATGTGCCCGGGATGGTCGCCCGCGCGGATCGCATCGTTCAAGATTTGCGCGAGGGGATCGCAGGGCTGTTGCCGACCTTTGGCATCGAGATTGTGCCGGGCCAGGCCCGGCTCGTGGATGCCAGGACAGTCGAGGTGGATGGAAAACACTTGCAGGCGACGCGCGCCATCATCCTGGCGACCGGGGCGCGCTGGGCGCCCGCGCCGCCCGGCATCGCTGGCCTCCTACGGCCCGACGAAGCGATCAAGCTTGATCCAATTCCAGGGCGATTGCTCATCTGGGGCGGCGGCGCGTCCGAGATCGAGCTGGCTACCTTGTTTGCCGGTCTCGGCAGCCAAGTGACCTTGGCGGTGGATGGCCCATATCCGTTGCCCGATGAAGATTACGAAATCGGGCAAAGATTGCAGGGCATCTTGCAGAATCAAGGTATGCAAGTGCTGATCAACGTTCGCGTGAAATCGTCCACACGGAATGCCGACAGGCTTGATGTTGTCCTTGCCGGCGCAAAGCACGAAACCCAGGTCATAACCGACCGTGTATTGTGGGCTGGCCGCGTACCTGCAACCGAGGAGTTGGGTTTAAATAAGGTAGGAGTCAAAACAGACAATGCTGCCATCGTCGTGGACGACCGCCAGCAGACGACTGTGCCTGGCATCTATGCTGTCGGCGACATTACAGGCGCGCCATTCTACTCATCCCTGGCAACCGCCGGGGGATTGGTAGCGGCTGAAAACGCGATGGGCAAAACGCGCCGATTGGATCGGCGCGCAGTGCCGCGCTATGCGTTCTCGATCCCTGAAGTCGCCGCCGTCGGCTTGACCGAAGACGAGGCGACAGACAAAGGCTATGACGTCGAGATCGCCAACATTGCCTACAACTCTAGTTCGCGCGCGATGGGCCTGGGCGAGGTCGAAGGCGGCATCAAGCTCGTCGCCGACCGCAAGCTGGGCAAGGTTCTGGGTGTTCACATCGTCGGCTACCGCGCCACCGAGTTGATCGCCGAAGCGGCGCTGGGCATCCAACTCGAAGCCCTGGCCGAAGATTTCGCATGGGCGATTCGGATTCATCCGACATTGAGCGAGAGCATGGTTGAGGCCGGGCGAGCGATCCTGGGCCAGGCGCTCTACGTGCCCAAGTTCTAGCCAGAGGCGAACTTAGACGATAGCGTCTTTTCATGCCAGGCAGTGCTCTATGGAGCATGATGACGGCTCAAGCTGCTGTTGACGCTGGGCTTGGAAACCACCCGCTACGCTTGCAAAGCCGCCTTCGGAGGCTGGAACGAGTCGTCGAAGGTGACTTGCATGGGCAACTGAGCTGTTCCGAGGTCACAACCTATAGCGGTTTCCGATTGCGTATACGGTCAACTGGATTCGAGCCTTGAGGCGGTTCCGGCTAAAGCCTCGAATCCAGCCCGTACACTCAAAAGGAACTTCTCTAATTTCCAAGGAGGAAAGAATCATGGCAAAGGCAAGCCCGGCTAAGATCAAGTGTCGAGGGATCAACCAGATTGCCGTCGCAGTTTGGGATCTGGAACAAGTGGCGAAGAATTATTGGACCCTCTTGGGAATCGGACCCTGGTCAATCTTCGAGTGGGAAGCTCCCCTGGTCTACGACCGCACTTACCACGGGCAGACAGTCTGGGCCAGGGAAAGGATTGCCCTGGCCCAGGTGGGAGATGTCCAGCTCGAACTGGTCCAGCCCGTTGAAGGCCCCTCCGTTTATCGAGACTGGATTGAGACGCACGGCGAGGGACTCCACCACGTGAACTTTCTGGTGGATGATGTGGACGAAACCGCGGACATCATGGCAAAGGAAGGATTCCCCAGCCTCCAATGTGGCAAGTTTGGGCCTAGAGAGCAAAAGGGAGCTTTTAACTACATTGACACCCAGCCCCTCCATGTGATTTGGGAACCGGTGCATATTGGGGAGACGATAGGTGCGGAACCTATCACGTTCCCGGACACGAGGAAGGAAATCCCGACCAAGATCAAGTGCAAAGGGATCAACCAGCTCGCCCTTGCCGTCAACGACCTGGAACAGGTGGCGAAGAATTACTGGACCATCATGGGGATTGGTCCCTGGGCGATCTACGAGTGGGAGGCCCCTCTCGTCTATGATCGCAAGTACCACGGGCAGACGGTCTGGGCCAGGGAAAGGATCGCCTTAGCCCAGGTAGGAAAAGTCCAGCTCGAGCTGGTCCAGCCTGTGGAAGGTCCCTCTATTTATCGGGACTGGATCGAGAAGCACGGCGAGGGACTGCATCACTTGAACTTCCTGGTAGATGACGTGGACGAAGCCGCGCAAGTCCTTGCCAACGAAGGGTTCCCCAGTATGCAGAGTGGCAAGTTCGGCCCCAGAGAGCAAAAAGGCGCCTACAACTATGTGGATGTCTGGCCCCTTCGGGCGATCTGGGAACCAGTACACATTGGAGAAGAGATTGGCGCAGAGCCTACAATGTTCCCTTAGTGAACCCATTCATCTGATCCGCATGGGGCGAGTCCCTTACCGCTACGCGCTGCGCTTGATGCAGCGCATGGCCGATGCGCGCCGTCGGGACGATATGGGAGATACTCTGCTTCTCGTCGAGCACCCGCCCGTCTTCACCCTGGGCTGTGCGGGCGGAACTGAGGATTTGCGTGTACCTTCTGACTATCTGCGCCAGCTTGGTATTGAGGTCGTGCAAACCGAGCGCGGCGGGCGCGCGACGTATCACGGCCCCGGCCAACTGGTGGCCTATCCTGTTCTCAAGCTCCCGGACGACGATTTGCATGGCTACCTGTGGCGGCTGGAGCAAGTCGCGCTCGACGTGCTGGCCGAGTGGGGCATCGCCGCCGAGCGCGTCGAGCGTCACCCGGGTGTCTGGGTCGGGCGCGACAAGATCGCCGCGGTGGGCGTGGCAGTGCAAGAGCACGTGACCACGCACGGATTGGCGCTCAACGTTGACCCTGACATGACGCACTTTCAGTTGATCGTGCCGTGCGGCTTGAGCCATCGGGGCGTCACGTCCATGCGCGCCGCGTTGGATCGTCCGGTGGCGCTGGAAGCGGTCGAGCGCAGTTTCGCGGCCACTTTTAGCCGCGTGTTCGGGCGCGAGGTTGCGCAACGCCAGACGCTTGGGCCATGGCTGGTCGCTCCCGCTCCCCAGGAGCAGACAGCGGATGTCGAGCGACTGGTGACTGACTTACGCCTGCACACTGTTTGCCAGGAAGCCGCCTGCCCGAACATTGGCGAATGTTGGGCGCACGGCACCGCCACCTTTATGCTGCTGGGCGATGTGTGTACCCGTCACTGCCGCTTTTGCAACGTGAGGCCAGGCCGCCCACTTGCGCCCGATCCCGATGAGCCTTTCCGTGTCGCCGAGGCGGCGGCGAGATTGGGCTTGCAGCACGTCGTTCTCACTTCGGTCACGCGCGATGACCTGCCCGATGGCGGCGCAGGCCAGTTCGCTTTGACGATCCAGGCGATCCGTCGCCGCTGGCCCGGCGCGACGGTTGAAGTTTTGACGCCTGATTTCAATGGATCACTTGCAGCGCTCGCTCTGGTGGCCGACGCTCGACCGGACGTGTTCAATCATAACGTCGAGACGGTCGAGCGGCTGTCGAACCGGGTGCGGGCCAAGGCCGAGTATCGCCGCTCGCTGGCCGTGCTGGCCTGGGTCAAACAGCGCGGGCTGAGGGTAAAGTCCGGCTTGATGGTCGGCCTGGGCGAAACCTCCGGCGAAGTGATCGAAACGATGCGCGACCTGCGCCGCGCCGGTTGCGACATTCTGACCATCGGCCAGTATCTTCAACCGACGAGCCACCAACTCGAGGTCGCTGATTACGTTCACCCGGTCGTGTTCGCATGGTATCGTGAGGTCGGTCAAGCCCTGGGCTTTCAGACCGTCCTGGCCGATCCATTGGTGCGCAGTTCGTACCATGCTTCGTTCTATCCCAAATTCGTTCGTTCTACCCCAAATTCGTTCTATCCTAAATTCGTTGTTTTGGACCGAGAGAACAGACTATGTCAGTGACCTTGTCCGGTATTCCGGCTGACCGCGTGACCGATGACCTCATTGAGCGCAAGCTGTATTCGCGCGACCTGGCGCCTGTCCCGGCCATCATGGTCAAGCCGTTTTTCAGAACGTTGCCCGATGCCGTCATCCGGCCCGGCAGCGCCGAACAGGTGGCCGAGGTCATGCGTCAAGCCGCGCGTGAGCGCATTCCCATCACGCCGCGCGCCGCCGCCAGCACCAGTTACTATAACACCGTGCCGCTGCGCGGCGGATGGGTGCTGGATGTGAACGACCTGCGCGATGGAATAGAGTTAGACGCGGCGCGGCAAACCGTTCGAGTGATGCCGGCCACCACCTGGTTTGAGCTGGACGATGCCCTGCAACAAAAGGGCTGGGCAGTCAAGTCGTATCCGTCCAGCGCGGTCTCGGCGACCGTCGGCGGCTGGGTGAGTATGCAAGGGCAAGGCCTGGGCAGCCTCAAGTACGGCGGAGTGGGTGAGCAACTGGTCAGCCTGCAAGTGGCATTGCCAGGCGGCGAGCTGGTCACGGTCACACGCACAAGCGATCCGCCGCTCGATTGGTTCGTCGCCGCCGAAGGCACGCTCGGCGTGATCACGCAAGTCGAGCTGACCGTGCGCCCGCGTCCGATGGCCGAGTCGCATCACCTGTTTGAGTTTGATGACCTGAACGCGCTCGGTCAGAACGTCGCCTCGCTCGCCCGCGTAGAGCCTCGACCGTTCACCCTCTTTTTCGCCGATAGCGGTTATCTGCGATTGTTGGCGCGCGCCGGGTTCCATATCCCGCTCGACTTGCCGCCGTCACACTTCCCAGTCAGCGACAAGAGCCTGCTCCTGGTGAGTTTTCAGGGCGAGCCGTCGGAAATCAACCGGGGCAGGGCGCAGGTCGCAAGTCGCAGGTCGCATGTGGCGGGGCGTGAATTGCCTTCCGAGTTGGCGCTGGAAGAGTGGAGTCTGCGTCTGTTTCACTTGCGCACCAAGCGAGCCGGGCCAACGCTCTTGGCGGCTGAAGTGTGGCTGCCGCTTGAAAAGCTGCAGCAATATCAAAAGTCCGTCAAGACGCTGGCCGAACGCAGTCATACCCTCATCGGCACATATGGCCTGGCTGTCACGCCGGACATGGCGCTGGTCATGTCGCTCTATCCGACCGACGAGCGCCACACCGTCAAATACCTGGCGGCGATTGGGTTCACCAAACAGTTGCACGACCTGGCCGCGCGCTGTGGTGGGCGGCCGTATGGCGTCGGGCTGTGGAACTCGGCCTACCTGCCTCGCCTGTTCAGCCGGACTCGACTCGACGAGCTCAAGAAACGCAAAGCGCGGCTCGATCCTTTGGGCATTATGAATCCAGGCAAGTTGTATCAGGCTTCATTCCCGTTATGGCCGATCACCTTTGGGCTGGGAGCCACCGTGCTCGGCGCGGCGCATGTCGCGCTGGCCAAGGCGGAGAGCCGCCATGAGTGATCCCGTCTTTTTCAAAGGATTGACGGACGAGGCGCTCATCTGTGCCTATTGTGGTTATTGCCGGACGGTCTGCCCGACCTATTCGGGCGTCGGGTGGGAATCGTGCTCGCCGCGCGGCCGCATTCAACTCACCCGGCTGATGCTGGAGGGGACACGACTGTCTGCCGAGCAGATGATGCGGCTCTACCAGTGTACCCTGTGTGGGCACTGCACCCAGGTGTGTTCGACGCGGATTGACCTGCGCGAGTTTTGGCTAGAGGCTCGCCAGCAGACGGTCACGCGCGAGCTGTCGCCCAAAGGGTTGAGCGTTGCGAGTGACAATGTCGCCAGGACCGGCAACGTCTATGGCTACCAGAACGACGAGCGAGCCGGTTGGGCCGAGTATATGGACGACGCGCCAGCCGATCTCTACCAGCGCGATCAGGCCGAGGTCGTTTACTTTGTCGGCTGCTCGTCGTCTTTCTCTCCGCGCGTCCAGCGCATCGCCGAATCGTTCGTCCGCGTCATGACGGCCGCCCAGGTGAATTTCACCATCCTGGGCGAAGGTGAAGTGTGCTGCGGCTTTCCACTCGTGGCGGCCGGGATGAAAGATCAGGCCCGGACACTTGTCGAACGCAACCTGGAGCGCGTCCGGGCGACCGGCGCGACAACCATCGTCTTTACCTGCCCGGCCTGCCGGATGATGTGGCTTGAGGAATATGCTCGCCATTTGCCGGGCGTGCGGCTGCTCCATTCGACCGAACTAGTCGCCGAGTTGATCGCCGCTCAAAAGCTGCCGAGGAAGGTCCTGAATCTAACGGTCACCTATCACGATCCGTGCGACCTGGCGCGCAACGGCGGCGTGTATGATGCGCCGCGCCAGGTATTGGCTGCCATGCCTGGCCTGCAATTGATCGAGATGCACGAGCGGCGCGAGCGGGGTTTGTGTTGCGGCGGCGGCGGCGATTTGGAGATGGTGGATCCGGCGCTGGCGCAGCGCGTGGCCGCGCGGACAGCCGGCAAGCTGGCGGCGACCGGCGCACAGTCTATCGTGACCGCTTGCCCGCAATGCGTGCGGACATTGACACGCGGAGCAGAGACGAGTGCGCCGGGCGTAGAGGTGGTGGACCTGGTAGAATTAGTGGCCAGGGCATTGGACGTGTAAAGAAGGAGGCACGCATGGCGCAAGCAGACGGAATTCAACTGCCGGACGATCTTTACTATCATCCCGACGATCATCTGTGGGTGCGCCTGGAAGGCAAGCAAGCACGAGTCGGACTGGACGATCAGGCCCAGCGATCCGCCGGGAAGGTCAGCGCTGTCCGGCTCAAGCCGGCCGGCCGGCCCATTGCCAAAAGCAAGCCGTTCGGGACGATGGAAGCGGGCAAGTACGTCGGCCCACTCAAAGCGCCCGTTGCCGGCCAGGTGGTTGAAATTAACGCGGATGTCATGAATCAGCCGGGCCTGTTGAACTCGGATCCGTATGGCAAGGGGTGGCTGATCCTCATCGAGCCGAGCGACGCCGCGCAAGACCTGGCAGGACTGGTGCATGGCGAAGCCGTCAAGACCTGGCTGGAACAGTCTGTTGCCGATTGGCTCAAACGAGGATTGCTGAAAGGGTAGGGACAGGACGAGCCGTGGAATTACCCGAGGCCTACATTCCTGTTGACCGATGTTGGGCCATCGCCCGTGGTCAAGACCTGCCTGACCGAACCCGCGGGGCAGCCTTGTTTGCCGACGTCTCGGGCTTTACATCTCTTACCGAAGCACTCGTTCAAGAGCATGGTCCCAAGCGCGGCGCTGAAGAGATCGCGCGCAAGCTCAACAAGGTCTATGATGCCCTGATCGCGCAAGTCCACGGCTATGGCGGCAGTGTCATCAGCTTTAGCGGCGATGCCATCACCTGTTGGTTCGAGGGCGACCATGGGCGACGAGCAATCACCTGCGCGTTTGAGATGCAGCAGGCGATGGCGCAGTTTGCCCAAGAGTCGTTGTCCATCAAGATCGCCATGACGGCCGGCCCGGCGCGCCGTTTTGTGGTGGGCGATACCAAGATTCAACGCCTGGCTGCATTGGCCGGGGCGACTTTATCGCATGGCCAAAGTTGAGAAACGGGCCGACAGGGGTGAGGTGATCGTCGGAGAAGAGGTGATTCGCCAACTGGGCGACGATGTGCACACCGTCGAATGGCGCACAGATGATGAAACACGGCAATGCTTTGCTGTCGTGTCCGAGCTAAAGGGGCGAGCCGATGTGGCTTTTGCGCCGACCCTGCCACGAATCTGAACGTCTTGGCGGCAAGCTGCTATCCTTGATATCCCTGACGTGGGCGATAACATCACCCAACACGCAACTGGCAAACATTACTTGGTTCACTTTTGCATGATGCTGTGGGGCAAAGGCTTTGCACCAGCGGAAATTCTGACAAGTCGAGGTCGCAACGTCGCCAGCACAGACCGCTAGGCGACATGCACTTCACCCACAGGAGTGACGCCGATGAACAAGCACGTTTTGAGTACAGTCGTGTCCATAGCCTTGTTATCGGCCCTCGTGCTAGGTGGGACGCAATCCATCACGACGACTGAAGCACAACCGGCGGCGCCCCTGACTCCCGAACAGGTGCCTGCGGGCGACGCAGAAAAGTTGGCTGCTCCAAGTAGGGGCATCTGGCGCAATTACACCAACACAAATCGGGTTACCGCTCTGGCTGTGGAGGGCAATTACGTGTGGGCGGGCACAGGGGGCGGCGTGGTCCGCTGGAATCGTACAGATGGCACCTACGTCAAATACACCACTGCCGACGGCCTGGCAGACAACTGGGTTTCCGCCATCGCCATAGATGGGGAGGGACAAAATGGGGAAAAACGCAAGTGGTTCGGCACCCTTGGCGGCGTGAGTGAATTTGACGGCAGCACATGGACCACCCACACCACCGCCAATGGGCTGGCAGACAACCGTGTCAATGCCATTGCCATAGACGAGAACGGGCACAAATGGTTCGGCACCTGGGGCGGCGGCGTGAGCGAGTTTGACGGCAGCACATGGATCACCTACACCGCCGCCGACGGACTCGCAAGCAACTGGGTCCACACCACCGCCATAGACGGGGCGGGGCACAAGTGGTTTGGCTTCAGTTATCAGGGCGGCGGCGTGAGCGAGTTTGACGGCAGTACCTGGACCACTTACACCACCACCCATGGGCTGGCAAGCAACTTTGTCTACGCCATCACTATAGACGGGGAGCACAAGTGGTTCGGCACTTCCCAAGGCGTGAGCGAATTTGACGGTAGCACCTGGACCACTTACACCACCGCCAATGGGCTGGCGAGCAACACGGTCTACGCTATCGCTATAGACGGGGATCACAAGTGGTTCGGCACTTCCCAAGGCGTGAGCGAGTTTGACGGTAGCACCTGGACCACTTACACCACCGCCGATGGGCTGGCAGGCAACATAATCAACACCATCGCCGTAGACGGGGCGGGGCACAAGTGGTTCGGCACCTCGTGGTTCGGTACCTCGAGAGGCGGCGGGGTGAACAGGTTTGACGGCAGCACCTGGACCACTTACACCATCGCCGAGCTGGCGAGCAACTTTGTCTACGCCACCGCTATAGACGATGTGGGGCACAAGTGGTTTGGCACTGCCGATGGTGGCGTAAGTGAGTTTGACGGCAGTACCTGGACCACATACGCGACAGGCTGGGTCAATGCCATCGCCATAGATGGGAAGCACAAGTGGTTCGGCCACTATTTTGGCGGCGTGAGCGAATTTGATGGTAACACCTGGACCACCTATACCAAAGCCAATGGCTTGGTAGACAACTGTGTCTACGCCATCGCCATAGATAGAGAAAGACACAAGTGGTTCGGTACCCGAGGTGGCGTGAGCGAGTTTGATGGCAATACCTGGACCACCTATACCACCACTCATGGGCTGAAGGGCGACTATGTCTACGCCATTGGCATCGATAGTGAGGAACACAAGTGGTTCGGCACCCGGGGCGGCGGCGTGAGCGAGTTTGACGGCAATACCTGGACTACCTACACCACTGCCAACGGACTGGCGAGCAACGATGTCTACGCCATCGCTATAGATGGAACAGGGCACAAGTGGTTTGGCACCTATGGCGGGGTGAGCGAGTTTGACGGCAGCACCTGGATCACCTACACCACCGCCGAGGGCTTGGCAGACAACCGTGTCAATGCTATTGCGATTGACAAGGAAGGGCACAAGTGGTTCGGCACCTGGTATGACGGCGTGAGCGAGTTTGACGGCAGCACCTGGATCACCTACACCACCGCCGACGGGCTGGCGGACAACTGGGTCTATGCTATCGCCATAGATGGGGAGCACAAGTGGTTCGGTACCAACCGCGGCGTGAGCGAGTACATCCCATGTGTGATCTATCTGCCCATCGTGGCCAAGAATGTGCAGTAGCGCGTTTTTGCACTCAAAGAGGAGGAAGACCATGATTACGAAACTCTCGCATCGGGGCACACTGCGGAAGATAGTGGCTATGTTGTGTGTGGCCGGGATGCTGGCGTCAAGCGCGCCACACCCTATCACTCGGATGAGCGCCCAGGGGATCGCAGAGCGGACCTTCCAGGTCTACCCTGTTGGCGACGACCATCTGGAAGAGGCTGGCACTGCCGGCGCGCCGACGAGCGACCAGGGTCTCACGGTCCTGGTGCTAAACAACGCCCTTGATGTTCACCATGAAACAGGGGCCTTTTACGGATTGACTCACCTGCTCAACGAGATGGGCATCCCTTTCGATACTCCCGCCTGGTACACTGGGTTTAGCCAACTCGACCCGGCAGTCTATCCCCTGGTCATCATCAATGATTACGTCGATCAGGAAGAAACCAGCTTTTGGCAGGAAAACGCATTGAACACATATGTGACGAACGGGGGCGTCGTGATCGCGCCGCAAGTCATGGATGCTGAACTTCAATCCCTGTTCGGCCTGACCAACTATAGCGAAGATAAAAGGACGTTCTTCATCGAGTTTACAGGGTCGAGCGATGCCTCGATGCGATATATCAACCGGCCAGAGGAGAGGACCATCCGGCTTGGCGATCCGGCTTTGTATACAGAAATCTATGACCCGGTCTATACTTACACGGTTTCTTCTGACACCCAGATGCTTGCCAATGCCCTCAACAGGGACAGTGTGTCGGTCGGCCCCACCATCGTGAAGCACACCCTCGGCACCGGGAAAACCTATGCACTGGGGTTTTCGTTCTTTGGCCTGATTCTACGCTCGGAATCGAACCGTGACCCTGAAGCCCAGCGGGTTTACATTGACGGCTTTGAGCCTGGCGCTGATGTGATCCGGCTGTTTGTCCGGGCCATTTACGAAGAGGCAACCGGGGGACATTTCATCCTCAAGCATACCGTGCCTGGTCCGCACGACTCTGCCTTAATTATCACCCATGATGTAGATGCCTGGGACGCCTACTATGACGATGTTGATCCTGACGGCTGGGGTCGGGCAGTGGCTCGCCAATTTGCCGACCTGGAAGTCAGCCTCGGCGTCACCACGACGTACCTGTTTACCACGAAAAACATCACCGATAGTTATGGCCCTGGGTTTTGGTACACGCCCACTGTCAAGTATATTTGCGACAAAGGCTTTGACTGCCAATCGCACGGCGTACAGCACTCGAACATGATCACCCTTCCGGTCGGCACGTGCAATGAAACTTTTAAAACATACGATCCGCTGAACAATCCTACACTGTGTGGTGAGCTAAGGGTTTCCAAGGAACTCGTTGAAGCGGTGACCGGTAAACCCGTAGTGTGCTTTCGCTCGCCGTTTCTAGGTTTTCACTGGCAGTTGCCGGAGACGCTCGAAAGGTGCGGTTACCAATGCGATTCCAGCTTCAGTGCGCCGGACGTCCTGACCAATTATCCCTATGTGTTGATGGAGAGTACGCTATTCACCACCCCAACAAACGTTATTGAACTGCCAGTCGCTCTTGCAGATGATGCGTTAGGGCCGAAAACGGCGGAGCAGGTCTTGAACAAGTGGAAGACCGTCATAGACGCCAACGCCGAGAACTATGCAACTAACGTTCTGCTGATTCACCCTTCGATAGGACTCGTTTGCGAAGCAGATCCAGACTGTCACAATGCAGCGTTCAAGCTAGACGCTGAGCAGAGGATCATTAGCTATGCCAGGGGAAAGAACCTGCTCATCAGCAACATGACTCTGTTCTACAGCTTTTGGCATGCAAGAGACGGCGTCCATATCAGGGCGAGTCATGATAGCGCGGCCAACAGATATACGGGTGTGTTGACAAACACCGGATCCAAAACTATCTCGGGATTGACGCTAGCCTTGGGAAACCCTGTTCACCTTGAATCCCACACTAGTCCCTATCCGGTTACCACAACGGGCAACAAGATTGTGTTCGAGCAGGTAGCTCCCGGTCAAGTCATTAGTTTCACGGCGGTTCATCAGAATTACAACACCTATCTACCTCTGGTGCTCAAGCAATTTGCGCCTACCCCACCACTCACACCTTGGGTTACGATTGAAACGGCAAGTGGGGGGCCAACAACTGAGGGGGAGGTCCGAGGACAAGTAGGGCCTCCTTCCTACTGCAACGCCAACTACAAAGTCGCCTTGTATGCTAAGCAAGATATGTGGTACGTGCAGCCATATGATGATTCGAGGCGTGATATCGCCATCGGATCAAACTGCACCTGGCAATCTCCCACCCAAGCCTGGAAAGAGATAGGAGCCCATTTGGTTCGCGCCGGCTTTTACCATCCATCTGAGATTGGCCGGCCGACACCGCCCTGCCCACCGCTGGACCCTGCTACGGATCCGAACGTCTTGGCTGCAAGCTGCTATCCTTGATATCCCTGGCTCGGGGGCGACAACATCACCAAACACGCGGCTGGCGAACATCCTGACAAGTCGAGGTCGCAACGTCGTCAACACAAGCCGTTTGGTGGCAGTGGATGCCATTTGCAGTTCGGTGTATGATCAAGGCTGACGGCAAGCTGTTCGCCTTCCATTTCCAACAGGGCGCAGCGCTCGATAGCCTTGGCCGTGGCCGAGCGGGGCTGGCAAT
>CAYGWJ010000256.1:0-5921 GCA_964353405.1 uncultured Anaerolineae bacterium | reverse complement strand
CGCTCCTGTACCCGCGACGAGCACGCCGGCAGCGGCGACCAGCACCCCGGCGCCTGCGACGAACACGCCAGCAGCGGCCCGCCCGGCCACAACGGCTGCCGCTGCGCCTCAAGCGGGAGCGGTGAGCTTTTCTAAAGATGTTTTGCCCATCTTTCAAAGTGTGTGCGTCAAGTGCCACGGCGGGGAAAACACGGATGCAAGCCTGGCGCTCAAGTCGTACGCCGATGTCATGGCAGGGTCAGAAAACGGTCCCGTGGTTGATCCGGGCAAGTCGGGTAACAGTCTCTTGATCGAGCTGATCTCGAACGGCAAGATGCCCAAGAAGGGGCCCAGGCTGCTACCTGCTCAAATCCGTATCATCACCCAATGGGTGGACGCGGGCGCGCCGAATAACTGACCCGTTCTCTACAGCGTCACGCGCTGGAAAGAGATGCGATCTCCCGGCACGAGTTGCGCTAACAGGGGCAGGTCTGGCCCGATGACAACCGCAATCTGCGGATAACCGCCGACGGTCTGCCGGTCTGCGCCGAGAACGATCGGCTGACCATCGGCCGGAACCTGAATGCTGCCTGTTGTCACGCCGCATGAAATGACCTCGGCTGATATTCGCCGTTGTAATGTCAGCCCCTGGAGCCTGACCCCAACGCGATCCGAGGCCGGTTGCACCTCATACTCGGACGAGAGAAACGCTGCCTGTGCCTCGCGCGTGAACTGTCGCCAATTCGGGCCGGGCAAGACGCGCAGAACCGGGCCATTCGAATAGGGGGGCCGAAGGTGAGTGGGCCAGGCTCGCCCGGCGCGGAGCGCAGTGTCACTTGCGAGGGTTTGGGCCGACAACAGGTCGCCGGCTTGGAGCCGCCGCCCGGCGACTCCACCGAATTCCCCAGCCAGACAGGTGGAGGCCGAGCCTAACACTAGAGGCACACGTATTCCCCCTGCAATGGCGAGATAAGCCCGGCAGCCTGACCGCCGCCCAGCAAAGCCCAGGCGACTGCCCCGGCGCAGATAAATGGCCAGCCAGCCGGGCAGATCGAAGCGGCTGCCATCCGGCCACTCGACCCACAACGAAAGGTCAGCACCGGTCACGGCAATCAACGCATCATCGAGAAAACTCAATTGAGGCCCAGCCAGCGTGATTTCCAGGGCAGGCGCATCGGGCGCATTGCCCACCAACTGGTTGGCCGCTCGCAGCGCGGCGCCGTCCATCGCGCCCGAAACCGGAACGCCCACAGACTGAAAGCCAAAACGCCCCCCATCTTGCACGGTGGTCAACAGCCCGCCGTCGAGCACTCTTATCGTTGGACGGCCTTCGATATGGCCTAGAGTTGCCGGTGCTCCCCAATCGGGAGCGGGTTCATTGGCCAATCCAGCTTCAAGCGGCGAGGCCGGGCGAAAGCGTACCTGGTCGCCCGGCTGCAATCGAGCCGGTGGCGTTCGGGTTGGGTCAAAGAAGCGCCAGCCGGTGCGTCCCAGCAAGCGCCAGCCGCCGGGCGTTGACGAAGGATAAATACCCGTCTGCCTTCCCGCGATCGCCACCGACCCGGCCGGCACGCGCGTGCGAGGCGTAGAGAGTCGAGCCACGTCGAGCCGGGCGGACGTTCGGCCCAGGTATGGAAAGCCGGGCGAGAAGCCGAGCATGTACACGCGATAGGTCATCCGGCTGTGCTCGGAGATGACCTGCTCCGGGGTCAGCCCGACTTGCTCTGCGACAGCCTGGAGGTCTGGCCCGAACTCGCCGCCGTAGGTCACCGGGATGACGTGCAGGTGTTGATGGCTATGTGCGCGGCTCTCTTTCAGATGGGCCATGCGCTGGGTAACGGTGTTGGCGAGTTCATCCAGTGCGAGAAGCAGAGGATCATAGTGAAGCGTCAGCGACCGATACGCCGGGACGCATTCGATCAGACCGGGCAAGGGGGTGGCCGTGAGGTCGGCATGGAGCGCGTGAACGCGCGCGTTGATGGCCGGAGAGATCCGGTCGCCCAGCTCGACGGTCAGCGCGGCTTGGCCGAGGGGATGCAAGCCGAGTCTCACAGCCGGACGACCTTGACCTGTGCCGCTTCCAGTGCTGCTCGAATCGCCCTGGCGTTGGCCGCCGAGGCTGGATTGTCGCCATGCAGGCAAATCGTTTCGGCGGCGATGGCGACTCGGGTTCCATTATGCGCCACGACGATCTGCTCTTTGACCATCTGCACGGCTTGAGCGGCTGTTTGCGCCGGGTCGGTGAGGACTGCGTTGGGCAATCGCCTGGACACGAGTGTGCCATCCGGATTGTAGGCGCGGTCGGCAAACGCTTCAGCCGCAAAGCGCAGGCCGGTGGCTTCTGCGGCTTGCTCCATGGCGCGAGAGCCGCTCAACCCGACCAGCGTCAAGCTACGGTCAAAACGCGCTATGCCGCGAGCGATCGCGAGGGCCAGCGCAGGATCCTGCGCGGCCACGTTGTAGAGCGCGCCATGCGGCTTGACGTGGCGCAGTGCCGCGCCGTGCGCTCGAGCGAATCCGGCGACGACGGCTAGCTGGTACAGGACCATCGCCTCGACTTCATCCGGCGTGCAAGACATGGCCCGGCGGCCAAAGCCCACTAAATCCGGAAAACCTGGATGAGCGCCCAGGGCCACGCCGTGTTTCACCGCCAGTGCGACCGTTCGATCAATGACCTGCGGGTCGCCCGCGTGAAATCCTGCCGCCACGTTCGCCGATGTGATGAACGGCAGAATATCGGCGTCGGCCCCTAACGCGTAAGCGCCAAAGCTTTCGCCCATGTCACAGTTCAGGTCAACACGCATGTGCCACCTCCGCGAGGACTCGACCTTGCGACGGTTGATTATAGAATAGAGCCGGGTTTTGTACAATGTGCTAGTCCCTGGTGACTACCCACAACTACGTGGAGTCCTCAACTTGTTGAGGCAGTGGCCCGAACAAGTTCGGGAGTCCGATAAGATGTGGGTAATCACCAGCACGCGATCTGGTGACTACCCACAACTACGTGGAGTCCTCAACTTGTTGAGGCAGTGGCCCGAACAAGTTCGGGAGTCCGATAAGATGTGGGTAATCACCAGGCTAGTCCGTTCGGACTAGCGCCAACGGTCGTTTGCGTCATTGACAAAATCAGGAAAAAAGTGTAGGCTAGTTGCAACTCGCCCACCTATTCCACCTTCCAGGCAGTGCACCTAGATGCGAGTCGCTACCAGGATCCCGATTACGTCTCGAGCGAGGCCCTTTATTTTGCAGGCCAACCCGCATCTGGCGCACGCCAGTGGTCTGGGTTGGCCTGTAGTTTTTCCGAAGGATCCAGGAGGCCCAACTTGAAATTCTGGCGAACTCCCCTAGATCATGACCAGATCATCATTCCGCGCGGGCAAATCACTGTCATCCCAGCCCGTTGCAAAGGCTGTGGTCTGTGCGAAACCTATTGCCCGCGCCACGTGCTGGCCATGTCCGTCGCCTTTAATGCCAAAGGCTATCACATTCCTGAGGTGACGGATGCGGAAGCGTGTGTGGCCTGCGGCTTGTGCCAGATCATGTGCCCCGAGTTTTCCATCTATGTGACAGAAATCGCAAGTCGAGTGTCAGATTAAGGATTACAGCATGGCGACCCAAGGCCCTTTGTGTGGAGAGTTTTTCATCAACGGCGACGAAGTCTGCGCCGAAGCGGCTCTCTCGGCGGGCAGCCGTTTCTTTGCCGGCTATCCCATCACCCCGGCCACAGAGATTGCCGAGCGCATGGCCGAGCGCATGCCTGACGTCGGCGGCACATACATCCAGATGGAAGACGAGCTGGCTTCGATGAACGCGGTGCTGGGCGCGGCGTGGGGCGGCGCAAAAGCGATGACGGCCACCTCTGGCCCCGGTTTCAGCTTGATGATGGAGAACCTGGGGCTGGGTCTCATCACCGAGACGCCCTGTGTGGTGGTGGATGTCCAGCGCGGCGGGCCGAGCACCGGCTTGCCCACGCTGGTGGGGCAGGGCGACATGATGCAGGCGCGCTGGGGGAGTCACGGGCCGTACGAGATCATTGCGCTGTGCCCGACCTCGCCGCAAGAAATGTTCGACCTCACCATCGAAGCGTTCAACCTGTCGGAAAAATATCGAACGCCAGTGCTGCTGATGGCGGATGAGTGCGTGGGCCACATGGCCGAGCGGGTGGTCATCCCACCTGCCGAATCACTCGAGTTGTATCCACGCCGCAAGCCCACCATGCCGCCCGATCAATATCGCCCCTTTGAGGGCGGCTGCGACGGCGTCCCCGCCATGGCGTGCGCGGGCGAAGGGTATCACCTGCACGTCACCGGCCTGACTCACGATGAGCGCGGCTACCCGGTGACCACCGATCCCGCGGTGCAGGAAAGGCTCGTCCATCGGCTCATCGAGAAAATCCGCGCGAATCGCGCCGACATCATTCGCGTGGAAAGCCGGTGGCTGGACGATGCTGAGGTGATCGTCGTCGCGTATGGCATCAGCGCGCGCGTGGCGCTGCTGCCCATCGAGATGGCGCGCGCTGAAGGCCTGCGGGTGGGCTGGCTCAAGCTCGTGACGGTCTGGCCGTTTCCCGAAGACTTGATTCGTCAACTGGCCCGGCGCGTTCGGGCGTTTGTTGTGCCGGAAATCAACTATGGGCAGATTGCGCTCGAAGTGGAACGCTGCGCTGCAGGCCAGGCGCGGACGATTCTGGTTCCGCACGCGGGGGGTGATATTCATGAGCCCAAGGTTGTGTTGGAAGCCATTCGGCAAGCGGTGACAGGGTGACAAGGTGACAGGGTGACAAGGTGACAAGGAGACAAGGTGACAAGGTGACGGAGTGACACGGTGACGGGGTGACAGGGTGACGCATCAGGCCTTGCTCATGACGCAGTAGAGAGAGGACGACGATGGAGACGAACGGAACGTTGACGGCTGTGAATGAATCAGTGGCCGAGCCGCAGCATCCCATGGATCGCTTTTTGCGCCAAGATCGGTTGCCGCACATCTGGTGCTCCGGGTGCGGATTGGGCACGGCGTTGAATTGTTTTCTGGGCGCGCTGATCAAATCCAAGCTCGACCCGGACAAGGTGGCGGTCGTTTCGGGCATTGGCTGTTCCGGGCGCGTGGCCGGTTACGTGAACATGGATTCGTTTCACACCACACACGGGCGAGCGATTCCGTTTGCGACGGGGTTGAAGCTGGCCAATCCCGCACTCAAGGTGGTCGTATTCTCCGGCGACGGCGACCTCATCGCCATCGGCGGCAATCACTTTATCCACGCTGCGCGCCGCAACATGGACTTGACGGTGATCTGCGTCAACAACTTTATTTATGGCATGACAGGCGGCCAGCTTGCGCCCACCACGCCGACCAAGGCGCGCACAAGCACGTCGCCCACAGGCAATCGCGATCACCCCTTCAACCTGGCTTACCTGGCGGCGGCCAGCGGCGCAGCCTATGTAGCGCGCTGGACGACGCTGCACGTGCGCCGGCTGGAGCGTGCTCTGACTGAAGCGCTGCTCAAGCCGGGCTTTTCCTTCGTCGAGATCATCAGCCCGTGTCCCACGCTGTACGGACGCTTGAACAAGCAAAAGAGCGGGCTGGAGCAAATGCAATACTACAAGGACAGTTCCGTCATCCAGCACGGCGCGGACCCGCGCCAGGCGGATATTGCGCTGAACGGCCAAATCGTCGTCGGCAAGTTTGTGGACCTGGATAAGCCGAGTTACCTGGAATTGCAGAGAGGGTGACAGGGTGACAGGGTGACAGGGTGACAAGGTGACAGGGTGACAGGGTGACAGGGTGACAGGGTGACAGGGCGACAGGGTGACAGGGTGACACGCGAAGCGGACAGGGTGACAGGGTGACACGCGAAGCGGACAGGGTGACACGCGAAGCGGACAGGGCGACAGGGCGACACTGAGAGAGCAAGAAGAGCGGCAAGGAGAAGGAATGGGCAAAAA
>CAYGWJ010000255.1:0-7216 GCA_964353405.1 uncultured Anaerolineae bacterium | reverse complement strand
ACCACAACGCACGAACGGGGAACACGCGCACGCCGACCACGCCACGTACGCGGCTTTTGGGCAAAGTTGGTTGGCACAGTTGGAATGTGGCTTCATTTCGCGCGCGGTTTCGGGCGTGGTCGGCGTGTTGAAGCGTTTACGGACACGCCGTTACAAACAAACTGGCGTAACCGCACGAGTTTTAACTAAAGGAGGTACAAAAATGGAAGATATAACCCACTGTCGAAACCAAGAATCGCAAGCCAATGCGACCCAATCCGCTTGCCCCGTGGGAACTCTGCATTGGCAATCTTCGTGTATACTATGATGTGGAAGAAGAACCTGAACCTGTCGTCTATATTCGCGCCGTCGGGATTAAGGAACGCAATCGCGTTCGAATCGGAAACGAGGTGATTGAACTATGAAGAAAGTGGAGATGGCAAAGGCTACTGCTTCACTTGCGGATTACGCTCGGGAAGTGAGTAAAGAACCAATCATTGTGACAGTCAAAGAGAAACCGACTGCTGTGTTAGTCTCCATCGAAAACGCGGACTTGGAGACGATTTCGCTGAGTACCAATCCCCAGTTCATCGCGCTTATTAAAAGATCGCGCGCACGTCAAAAGGCGAAAGGTGGATTTTCCAGTGGAGAGATGCGTCATCGGCTGGGGCTGAAAGAACGGACACACGGCAGATAACACACGCACGCCGACCACGCCGCCATCGTGGCTCGCCTTCGGCGTGGCATCACGGGTTGGCATAATTGGAAGGTAGCCTCATTTCGCCTGGCGCGTTGAGTGTGTCGGCGTAAGCTCGCGTAGGAGTAAGGGTGGCAAACACGTCCATCAGCATCCGTACGGAGCGGAAGCCCGGCGACCTCGGCGCCATCATGCGCCTGCATGGCGTGCTCTACGCACAAGAGTATGGGCTCGACTGGACGTTTGAGCTCTACATCGCCAAAGGCTACACAGAGGCTGCGGAGGCCCTCGCGTCAGGCAAGGCGAGGCTCTGGGTCGCGGAGGATGCCGGCGAGGTGGTCGGCTCGATAGCGATCGTGGGGCATTCTCCCGACGCAGCTCAGTTGCGCTGGTTTCTCCTTCATCCCAGCGCACGGGGACAGGGTCTCGGGCGTCGCTTGCTGAAGGAGGCGATCGAGTTCTCCAGGGCCAGTGGCTATCAAAGGATCTTGCTGTGGACTCTGTGCAATCTGGAGGCCGCCATTCATCTGTATCGCACTTTTGGATTCCGAAAGACGGAAGAGGCGACTCATCGGCTCTGGGGCAAGACGCTGACCGAGGAGAGATACGATCTCAGCCTCTAACGGCCGGAAGGGGAGCGCTGCGCGGGTTAGCCGAGTGTTCTATTTTTCACCATTAGCCCCTTGTAACTACTCTGCCTCCCACAGTTGACACGCTGGGCTATGGACATTTTTCTCTTCTTGCCGTACAATTGCGGCAGCCAAGCGGTTTATAGACAAGGCGGCGGAATTTCCTAGTTCCCTCATCGTCCCTATCCCACGTGTCTCCTTGTCTCGTCGTTACTGGAGGCGCACAATGGCGGATCACGCTCAACAGCCCACTCCGCCCATCGGGGCTGTGCTGGTGGTGGGCGGCGGCATCGCCGGGATGCAGGCTTCGCTTGACCTGGCCGAGTCCGGCTTCAAGGTCTATCTCGTCGAAACCAAGTCGGCTATCGGCGGGCACATGGCGCAGCTCGACAAGACGTTCCCCACCAACGACTGCGCCATGTGCAACATCAGCCCCAAGCTGGTGGAAACGGGCCGCCACCTCAACATCGAAATCCTCACCGATACCGAGGTCGTCAAGGTAGATGGGCAAGCGGGGAATTTCACCGCCACGCTGCGCCGCAAACCGCGCTACATTGACGTAGCCAAATGCACGGGCTGCGGCGAGTGCGCGCAGGTCTGTCCCGTCGTCATCCCCGGCCGCTTTGACGAAGGAATGGTCCAGCAGCGGGCAGCCTTCAAGCTCTACCCGCAAGCGATTCCCAATGCCTACGCGATTGAAAAGCAAGGCCTCGCCCCATGCCGCGATGCCTGCCCTACCGGACAACGCGCGCAAGGCTACATTGCGCTCATCCGCGAAGGCCGCTATCAGGATGCACTGCGCGTCATCAAAGAGGACAACCCCTTCCCCGGCATCTGTGGGCGCATCTGCAATCACCGGTGCGAAACGGCCTGCAACCGTGGCAGACTGGACGAGCCCGTCAACATCCGCGCACTCAAGCGATTCGTCACCGATAAAGTGTACGACGAGCCGCGCCGGCTCGTCGAGCGCAGCGCGCTCAAGACCGACAAGCGCGTGGCCATCATCGGCGCGGGACCTTGCGGGCTGACGGCGGCGCAAGACCTCGTCCGCATGGGGTATCCTGTCACCGTGTTCGAGGCGCTGCCGGTAGCCGGTGGGATGCTGCGCGTGGGTGTGCCCGAGTACCGCCTGCCCACCTGGATCATCGAGCGCGAGGTGGCCGACATCGTTGACCTGGGCGTTGACCTGCGGCTCAACAGCCCGGTGACGAATCTCGACGACCTGTTCGCGCAAGGTTTTGATGCCGTCCTCATCGCCGTCGGCGCGCACGAAGGGATTCGATTGCCGATCCCCGGCGCGGACCTGGACGGCGTGCACATCAACACGGTCTTTTTGCGCGATGTGCGACTGGGCCATCCCCCCCTATTGGGCGAACGCGTCATTGTGATCGGCGCAGGCGACGTGGCGATGGACTGCGCACGGACCGCCATCCGATTGGGCAAACAGGTTCACGTTCATTATCGCCGCTCACTCGCCGAAGCGCCCGCCGACCCGGAAGAGATCGAGCACGCGGAAGAAGAGGGTGTCGAGTTTCATTGGCTGTCCAACCCGGTCGAGATCGTCAGCGACGGCAATGGGCGCGTGGCAGGTGTGCGCTTTGTGCGGATGGAATTGGGCGAGCCAGACGCAAGCGGGCGCCGGCGCCCCGTGCCCGTGCCCGGTTCAGAGCAAGTCGTCCCATGCGAGAGCGTGGTCTTTTCTATCGGCCAGCGAGCCGGTCTTGCGTTCATTCCTCAAGACGCGGGCGTGGGCACGACGCGCGACAATACGATCGCCATCCATCCCGAAACACTGGCCGCCACGCGCCCTGGCGTGTTTGCGGCGGGCGATAGCGTCACCGGCACGGCGTTCGTCATCGAGGCCGTCGCTTCGGGACATCAGGTAGCACAAAGCATTGACCAGTACCTGCGAGGCAAGCAGCTCGAGACGGGCCAGGTGAGCACCGGCGCAACTACCGTCGGCACGCGCTTTAATCGTGTGGCCCCGCTGCCGGTCGTCAAGATGACCGAGGCCGAGTTGCGCGAGCGGGCGGCCAGAGGCGAGGTCAAGATCGCACCGCGCGTCAAGATGTCGGCGTTGGATGTAACCATGCGCAAGCAGTCGTTCGACGAGGTGCGCCAGGGCTATTCCGATCAAGAAGCACAGGCAGAGGCCGCGCGCTGTTTGGCGTGTGGCGTATGCTCCGAGTGTCTGTCCTGTTACTACAAGTGCGGTGTCTACGCGATTGACCATGATATGCTCGAGCGCGCCGAGCAGATCAAGACGGGCGCCGTCATCCTCGCGCCTGGCTACGAGGCTTACAACGCCGCGCTGTCGCAAGAGTATGGGCTGGGTCGTTACCCCAACGTCGTCACGGCCTTGCAGTTCGAGCGGCTGCTTTCGGCCTCTGGCCCAACGCAAGGCCACGTCAAGCGCCCGTCGGACGACAAGCCGCCAAAGAAAATCGCGTTCCTGCAATGCGTCGGCTCCCGTGACCAGACGCACGACTATTGTTCTTCGGTATGCTGCATGTATGCCGCCAAAGAGGCCATGATGGCGATGGAACACGCCAAGACCGAAGGCCACGAACTTGGCTGCCACATCTTCTTTATGGATACGCGCGCGTTCAGCAAAGGCTATGAAGAGTATTACCAGCGCGCGGAGCAAAAGTACGGCGTCCAGTATCACCGGACGCGCATCAGCGCCGTCAAGCAAAATCCGGCCAGCGGCAATCTCGTGGTCCGTTACCTCGACGGTCAAATGGTCGAAGAGGAATTTGACCTCGTCGTTCTTTCCGTCGGCATGGAGATGAGCGGCAAGGTGCAAGCCCTGGGCCGCAACCTGGGCATCGAGTTGGACGATTACGGCTTTTGCCACACGGCGCTGTTTGACCCGCTGCAATCCAGCCGCGCGGGCATCTATGTGGCCGGGCCCTTCCGTGAGCCCAAAGATATTCCCGAATCGGTGGTGGAGGCGAGCGGCGCGGCGGGCGCGGCAGGAGCTTTGCTGGCGTCGGCACGCGGGACACTGGCGCGCATTGCCCAGTACCCGTCGGAGCGTGATGTGACGGCCGAGGCGCCGCGCGTGGGGGTTTTTGTCTGTCACTGCGGGAGCAACATCGGCGGATTCCTGGATGTGCCGGGCACGGCGGCTTTTGCTGCGAGCTTGCCCGGCGTCGTCCACGCCGAAGACGATCTGTACACCTGCTCGCAAGATGCCATCCAGCACATTGTCGAGGTGGCGAAAGAAAAGAACCTCAATCGGGTTGTCGTCGCTTCGTGTACACCTCGGACGCACGAGCCGCTGTTCCAGGATGCGTGCCGCATGGCGGGGCTGAATCCCGGCTTGTTCGAGATGGCCAATATCCGCAACCAGTGCTCGTGGATCCACTCGAACAACTGGGACGGCGCGACGCGCAAGGCGCAAGACCTGGTGCGAGGCGCGGTGATGCGAGTGGCGCAGTTAGAGCCGGTTCGCACGATTGATCTGCCGGTGCAAAAGGCGGCGCTCGTCCTCGGCGGCGGTGTGGCGGGAATGAACGCGGCGCTTTCACTCGCCCAACAAGGTTTCCCGGTGCATCTTGTCGAGCGCGCGGCTGAGCTGGGGGGCCATCTACGCCAGGCGCATTTCGTGGCAAATACAAGCAGCCAGCTGCAGGCCGCACGCGGGGTGGGCCAGAAACTGGAAGCAGAGGAGGCAGCCCGCGATCCACAAGCATACCTGTGCGAGGTGATTGCCAGGGTCGAGTCACATCCGTTGGTCCGCATCCACCTTGAAACGGAATTGATCGAGACGGGCGGATTTCGTGGCAACTTTTTCAGCAAGCTGCGGGCCAAGGACGGGATCATTACCGAGATTGTCCACGGCGCGACGATTGTGGCGACGGGTGGCCGGGAGTATCGCGGGCCAGAGTATGGATTAGGGAGCGATCCTCGCATCCTGGCCCAGAGCGATTTCGAGGCTATGCTCGCACACAGACAAGGAGACGACCCTCGGAACAGCACGAGGGCAGGTGCGGCACGCGCAAGCGGACAAGGAGAGTTGCCGTCATCGGTGGTGATGATCCAATGTGTGGGACCAGCGGCCAAGTATTGCTCCCGCACCTGCTGCACCACGGCGCTGGTGAACGCCCTCAAGCTCAAGGAATTGAACCCTGACGCGCAGGTGACAATCCTCTACAAAGACATGCGCACGTTCGGCTTCAAGGAACGGGTGTACACCGAGGCGCGGCGACAAGGCATCTTGTTCATCCGCTATGACGACGACCACAAGCCTCAAATCTCAAATCTCAAATCTCAAATCTCAATTCAAGTATGGGAGCCGATGTTGGGCCGCGAGATGACGCTGACGCCCGACCGGGTGGTGCTGTCCGAGCCGATGGTGCCGGCCGAGGGCGCGAAGGAACTGGGCAGCCTCCTCAAGGTGCCGACGGATCTGGACGGCTGGTTCCTGGAGGCGCACGTCAAGCTGCGCCCGGTGGATTTTGCCAGCGATGGCATTTTCATGGCCGGGGCGTGTCACTACCCCAAGTTCCTGGATGAGACGATTGCACAAGCGCAAGCCGCAGCCGCGCGCGCTGCGACCATCCTTTCGCATGACACGCTGACGGCCGGCGGCATTGTCGCGGAGGTGAGCGCCGAGAAATGCGTGGGCTGCCTGACGTGTGTTCGCATCTGCCCCTATCACGTGCCCAAGATCCAGATGAACCTTTTCGGCGTGGCCCACATTGTCGGCGCGGCCTACATCGAACCGGCCACCTGCCATGGCTGCGGCATCTGTGCGGGAGAATGTCCGGCCAAGGCCATTCGCCTGGTCAACTATGCCGACTCTCAGGTGATGGCGAACGTTGAAGCGTTGTTTGCATACAACGAATTGGGGATGGAACGAAAATTGGGGATGGAACGAGAATTGGGGATGGAACGAATTGGAACAGGTCACGTGAAACGTGAATCGTAAAAAGTAAAACGTGAAACGTGAAACGTAATTCAAAAATGTTAAATCTAAAACAGAAAACGTAAAAGTAAAAATGTAAAACTGATAAGCATAACTGATGAAGCAAGTTTTAGCCATATACGCCAATTTATTAATTAAAATAAAACAGTTATGCTTAAATTGAATCACAAAAAATTGAATGTCTGGACACTAAGTCTAAGCTTGATAAAAGATCTTTACAAAATGACCGAAAATTTCCCTAAGAGCGAAATTTTTGGAATTACAAATCAAATTAGGAGAGCCGCGGTTTCAATAGCATCAAACATTGCGGAAGGAGCTTCAAGAAAATCTATGAGCGAAAGGAAAAGATTTTATGAAATTTCACGCTCATCTTTAGTAGAAATAGATACTCAAATAGAAATATGTTTGGAATTAAATTTTGTTAATGAAAATAATTTAGCCGGTATTGATGACAGAATTAATCACCTATTTGCAATGATGTCGAATTTGATAATTAAATCTCATTGACTTTACATGAATTGAGTTTTTTTCTTCGCGTTTTACGTTTTACTTTTTACGTTTTACTAATCTAAAAAATACTTAACTTTGTAAATTAAATATTTAATAAAACTACCTAAACATGGATTTTAATTTCTCCGAAGAACAATTGGCAATAAAAGATACTGCGAGAGATTTTGCTCAAAACGAAATTGCTCCATCGGCAATAGAACGGGATATTAAAGCGGAGTTCCCGTACGAAATAATCAAGAAACTTGGAGAATTCGGCTTTATGGGAATGATGGTTCCGCCGGAATGGGGCGGCGCAGGTTTAGATACAATCAGTTATGTATTGGCTATGGAAGAAATATCAAAGGTCGATGCATCGGTTGGAGTGATAATGTCTGTTAATAATTCATTAGTGTGTTTCGGAATAGAAAAATGGGGCAATGACGAACAAAAGGAAAAATTTCTCAGACCGCTTGCAAGCGGACAAAAGCT
>CAYGWJ010000254.1:0-5592 GCA_964353405.1 uncultured Anaerolineae bacterium | reverse complement strand
TCTGCAATCAAAGTGGTTGATCGGGACATGCCATGATCGGATCCGCCACCGGCTCATCACCCACAATTTGCCCGTCGCTGAGGCGGACGATGCGGCGCGTGTGCGCGGCGATGCGCGGGTCGTGCGTCACAAACACCACGGTGATGCCGCGCTCCAGGTTCAACCGCTGAAAGATGCACATGATCTCAGCGCCGGATCGTGAGTCCAGGTTACCCGTCGGCTCGTCGGCCAGGATGATGGCCGGGTTGTTGATGAGCGCGCGGGCAATCGCCACACGCTGCTGCTGCCCACCCGAAAGCTCATTGGGGCGATGAAAGAGCCGGTTGCCCAGCCCCACCTGTTCAAGCGCCTGCGTCCCACGCTCACGGCGCTGATGGCCACGCGCATAAATCAGCGGCAGCTCGACATTCTGGATCGCCGTGGTGCGCGCTAACAGGTTGAACGTCTGGAACACAAAGCCGATCTTGCGATTGCGGATCTCGGCCAGGCTATTGTCATTCAGCGAGTGCACGTCTACGTCGTCGAGCCGGTACGTGCCGGACGTGGGCTGGTCGAGGCAGCCGACGATGTTCATGAGTGTGGACTTGCCAGAGCCGCTCGGCCCCATGATCGCCATAAGCTCGCCTTCGTCCACGCGCAGCGACACGCCCTGCAAGGCACGCACCTCGACGTCGCCCATGCGATAGATTTTGGTAATGTCAGTGATTTCGATGACAGGTTTGCTCATAGCGCGCTGTTTTACTTGGTCGCCTGATTGATGAGCGAACTCAGCCCGGTGACGCCGCCTACGATGATCACGTCACCTTCCTGGACGCCGCTCATCACTTCGCTATCGTTTTCATTGCGCAGGCCGGTCTTGACCTCAACTTCGCGCGCTGTCGTTCCTTCCAAACGACTGACGTACGCCTTGCCTGTGGCACGGTCAATGCGGATCGCCCAGTTGGGGACAATCAACACATCCGAACGGGTCTCTGTGACGATGGTGACGTTGGCGCTCATGCCCGCCCGCAGCGGCGCATGGGCAGAGTCCACCTGAATGCGGGCTTGAAAAGACACCACGCCGGCCTGGTTCGTCGCCACAGGCGCGATGCGGTCAATCTTGCCCGTGATGGGCGCATCGGGTAGCGCGTCCGTGCTGACGTTAACGGTCTGCCCTAATTTGAGCTTGGCGATGTCAATCTCGTCCACGCTCACGTCAATGTGAAAGCGCGCGGTATCCACCAGCATCACCGCGCCCAGGGGCCCGGACGACGACCCGCCGCGCGTCACGTTGACCTGTCCCACCTCACCGTCGAATGGCGCAGTCAACGACGAACGGTCAAGCCTCAGTTTGGCCTGCTCATTAGTAATGCGCGCCTGCTCGAGTTGCGCTTTGCTGATGCCAATCCGGTCGCCATCGGGTGCAAGTCGGTCGAGGCTGGCCTGCGCCTGCTGAACGGCGGCGTACGCCGCGCGAACCTGCGCGTCGGTCGAGCCACGCGCGGCCCGGTCATACGCCACCTGGGCCGAATCGCGCGCGGCGCGCAGCACTTCGAGCTGGGCGCGCATTTGCTCTTCGGCCTTGCCCAATCCGCCACCTTTCACGCCATATTCTTTGGCCGCCGCCCGACCCGCCACCACGCCGTTATAGGCCTCCTCGGCCTGCTTTACATCGTTGTCTGCCTTTTTCAACTGCGCCAGCGCCTGGGCCACCACGCTGTCGTTAGGAGTTTGAGCATCGGCGTACTGCGCCCTGGCGCTGGCAAGCTGAGCCTGTGCCGCGACCAGCTCGTAAGGTTTGGGGCCCGCCACCGTCTGACTATAATTGATCTGCTGGGCGATATAAGCCTGCTGAGCTTGTTGAACGGCCAGCGTCAACTCGGCAGTGTCGAGCTGCGCCAGCACCTCGCCCACCTTGACATTTTGCCCGACGACGACATTCACCTTGTCCACCGTGCCTGGCGCTTGAAAGTTGAGCATCACCTGCGCTTCCGGCGCGATAGAGCCGCTCGCACTGACCGTGGCGACGAGCACACCCCGGCGCACTGCCACCTGGCGGCCCTGGCTCTGTTGAGCGGCCAGCGCATCCTGCTGCGACTTCCAATAATAATATCCGCCGAGGGCGGCGGCGATCACCACCACGGCGGTGACAATGACTAGAGTGCGGCGACGCATATTGTCCTCATATCTTCAGTGATAGATTTCGCGCGGGATTATAACACAGAGCGCAAAACGTGACGCGCAAACGCGAGGTCATCAGCCGGTTGCCAATGCAAATGAACTATGGTAACATCTTGCACAAGCCAAATCAGGAGGACGGACATGCCGACCAAACCTATACCCGACATCGTCGTAGGACGTCTGCCGGTCTACTTGCGGGCGTTGTCGTTTCTGGCCGCCGAGGGTGTTCAGACTACGTCGTCGCAGGACCTCGGCAAACGCTTGGGCATCAGCGCGGCGCAAATCCGCAAGGACTTGTCGCACTTTGGCGAATTTGGCAAGCAGGGGACGGGCTACAATGTCAACTTTCTGCGGGAGCAAATCCGCCGCATCCTCAAGGTGGACCGCGAGTGGTCCATTGCGCTGATCGGCGTCGGCGACCTGGGGCGCGCGCTGGCGCATTACGGCGGATTTGTGGACCGGGGCTTTAGGATCGTGGCTCTGTTCGACGCGGACCCGGCCAAGATTGGCCAGCGCATCGGCGAGTTAGAGATCATGAGTATGGACAAGCTGGCCGAGATGGTGAGCGGACGCAGCATCCAGGTCGCCATGATTGCCGTGCCGGCTGCGCACGCGCAAAAAGTCGCCGACGAGTGCATTGCCGCCGGCGTAAAATCCATCCTGAACTATGCCCCGATCACGCTCAAAGCGCCGGAAGGCGCACTCGTCCAATACATTGACCCGGTGACCCACCTCCAGCGAATGACCTATTATCTCTAACAACATCAAATGTTAAAGGCGCTCCCCACTTGAGCGCCTTTCTGGTATTTGAAACGGGCATTCAACACTTGCCCTGGCGGGCAGTGCCAGGGTTGAACGCCCCTTCGGATTTGAAACACCAACATGCCCGGCGTCGCCGGGTACCGCTCCGGTACATGCTCGAAATTCGTATCTTCTCAAAAAGTAGGGGAGACTTCCGAAGTCTTGACTGGATTTACGCTTGTCGCAACGTCTTGCCAAGACTTCGGAAGTCTAGTCCCGCGAATTATTGAGATGATACCGAAATTCGTGCTCACAAACCCGGAATACTTCGCTTGACCACGAGATAATTTTCCAGCGCCTTGCCCGCGCCGAGCGCCACGCACGCCATCGGCGCATCGGCCACGTAAACCGCCACACCCGTCTCGCGCGTCAAGAGCTGGTCAATCTTGCGTAATAGTGCCCCGCCGCCCACGAGCACCATCCCACGATCAATGATGTCCGAAGCGAGTTCCGGCGGCGTCTTTTCCAGCACCGATTTAACCACGCCCACCACGGCCGCCAGCGATTCACTGATGGCCTCGGTCACTTCTTCAGACGTGACGGTGATGGTGCGCGGCAGGCCCGCCACCTGGTCGCGCCCTTGCACTTCTATCGTCAGCGGCTCGTCCATCGGCAGAGCCGCGCCGATGCGCATCTTGATCTCTTCGGCGGTCGGCTCGCCGATGGCGAGGTTATATTTGCGGCGGATATAGTTGACGATGGCCTCGTCAAAGCGCACGCCGCCCGTGCGCACCGAGTTGGCGACGACGATGCCGTTCATCGAAACGACCGCCGCTTCGGTCGTGCCGCCGCCCATGTCAATGATCATGTTGCCGGTGGGCGTATCGGTGGGCAGCCCCGCGCCGATCGCCGCCGCCACAGGCTCCCACAGCAGGTGCGCCTCACGCGCGCCCGCCGCGATGGCGGCTTCGTGCACGGCGCGCTTTTCCACGCTCGTCACGCCATAAGGCACGCTGATCATCACGCGCGGCTTGAACAACCCCCAGCGGCCAATGGCCTTGTGGATGAAATAATTCAACATCGCCTCGGTGACCTGATAGTCGGCGATGACGCCGTCGCGCATCGGGCGCAGGACTTCGATCACGTCGGGCGTGCGGCCGTACATCGCTTTGGCCTGCTCGCCCACGGCTCGGATTCTGTTTTCGTTGACGTCCACGGCGACGATGGAGGGCTCTTGCAGGACAATGCCCCGGCCGCTGACATAGACGAGGACGTTCACCGTCCCCAGGTCAATCCCTAGGTGCTGTTCAAACATGCAACCTCACTTTGGCTCCGATGATTGAGACAAGAACGTCCCACGCTTTCGGCGAGCCACCTTCAGGCGGATCTGCGAGCGACGCAGGGCATGCTCAGCCTGCACAATGTCCACCCCTGACGGTCTCCCACTCAAAAGCTGCTGAGCGCGCTGCCGCGCCGCCTCAGCCCGTGCCATGTCTATTTCCTCTGCCCTTTCTGCCTGATCCGCCAGGATGGTCACCCGGTCGGGGCGCACTTCCATAAAGCCCCCACCGACAGCCAGGAGCACGTCTTCCTGACCCGCCTTGTGAATAACGATCTCGCCCGGGACGAGCGCTGTCATCAAAGGAGCGTGATGGGGAAGAATGCCCAGCACTCCGTCAACCCCCGGCGCGATCACCATGTCCACACTGTCGGAAAAGACGACGCGCTCGACGCTCACCACGTCACACCGAATGGGCATGCTACTTACTCCTGCCGCATCTTTTCTGCGGTCTCGCGGACATCGTCAATGCCGCCTTGCATGTAAAAGGCCTGTTCAGGAATGTTGTCATGCTTGCCATCCAGAACCTCTTTAAAACCGCGCACAGTCTCCTGGATGGACACGTACTTGCCAGGGCGGCCGGTAAAGACTTCGGCCACGAACATGGGCTGAGACAGGAACTTTTCGATCTTGCGCGCACGCGCCACGGTCAGCTTGTCTTCCTCATTCAGTTCCTCGATGCCCAGGATGGCGATGATGTCGGACAGGTCTTTATAACGTTGGAGCACACGCTGGACTTCGCGCGCCGCCGCGTAATGTTCCTCCCCCACCACGCGCGGATCGAGGATTCGCGACGTAGAAGTCAGGGGATCCACTGCCGGATAAATGCCCTTTTCCACAATGGAGCGCTCGAGCGCGATGGTCGCATCCAGATGGGCGAAGGTTGTCACCGGGGCCGGATCGGTATAGTCGTCGGCCGGGACGTAGATAGCCTGCATCGAGGTGATCGAGCCGCGCTTGGTGCTGACGATCCGCTCTTGCAGCTCGCCCATGTCGGTGCCCAGGGTGGGCTGGTAGCCCACGGCGCTGGGCATGCGCCCCATGAGCGCCGAAACTTCCATGCCGGCCATCACAAAGCGGTAAATGTTGTCAATGAAAAGCAACACATCACGGCCCTGGTCGCGAAAGTACTCGGCCATCGTCAACCCGGTGAGGGCCACGCGAAAACGTGTCCCCGGCGGCTCGTTCATCTGCCCAAAGACCATCGCCACCTTGTCAATCACGCCCGATTCGCGCATCTCGTACCACAGGTCGTTGCCCTCGCGCGAGCGCTCGCCCACGCCGGCAAAGACCGAATAGCCTTTGTGCACCGTGGCAAAGGTGCGGATCAGCTCGGTGATAATGATCGTCTT
>CAYGWJ010000253.1:0-13928 GCA_964353405.1 uncultured Anaerolineae bacterium | reverse complement strand
AGGTGGCCCTCATCCTCGGCCCTTCTGCCAGGGGGAGCAGGGAGGTGGCCCTCATCCCCAACCCTTCCCCCACAGGGGGAAGGGAGCTTGCTCCCCTCTCCCTTTGGGAGAGGGGCCGGGGGAGAGGGCTTCACGCCATTTTCTCCAGCACATTTACCAGCAGCTTTTGCCAATCGCGCTGACTGTATTTCGGGATAAAGACCATCCGCCGCGCAACGCGGGCCACATCGCCCAGGCGTTGTTGCAGGCCGATGCGATCCGCATCTTGCAGCAGGTCGGATTTGATAACCATCTGCCCACCCTCGAGCGTGATGCTGGATACGCTCGCCTTTTGCGCCAGCACCTTGATGCGCAACTGGAACATCAGGCTCTGCGTCGGCTCAGGTAGCGGGCCAAAGCGGTCCTGCAATTCCTGCTCGATTTCGGCGATGCCGTCGTTGCTCGCCAGCCCGCCCAGGCGGCGATAGAGCTGCAGGCGCAGTGTGTCGTCGGCCACGTAATCGGTGGGCAGGTAGGCGGCCAGCGGCAGGTCAATCGTGACGTTAGAGATGGGCGGGGGCGGCGGCGCTTTACCCTCCCGCACGGCGCGCATCTCTTGGACCGCGCGCGACAGCAAGCGTGTGTAGAGGTCAAAGCCGACGGCGGCAATCTGCCCGCTCTGCCGGTGGCCCAACAGCTCGCCCGCGCCGCGAATCTCCAGGTCGCGCATGGCAATCGAATAGCCCATGCCGAGTTCCGTCGCCTCGCGGATCGTCTCTAATCGCTTGCGCGCATCGTCGGTGAGGCGCGCTTCTCTTTCGTACAAGAGATAGGCGTAAGCGCGTGTTGCGCCGCGCCCCACGCGCCCGCGCAGTTGATAGAGCTGCGCCAGCCCGAACATGTCGGCGCGATTGATGATGAGGGTGTTGGCGTTGGGAATGTCCAGTCCACTTTCGATGATGGAGGTGCACAGCAGAACGTCCACGCGCCCGGCTACAAAATCCACCATCACTTTTTCCAGTTGGTCTTCGTCCATCTGACCGTGGCCGATGGCGATCTTGGCTTCCGGCACGACCTGCGCCAGCCGCCGCCGCACCTGCTCGATGCCCTGCACGCGATTGTGGACAAAGTACACCTGGCCGCCCCGGTCCAGCTCCCGCAGGATGGCCGAGCGGATGAGGTGGTCGTCGTATAGACCGACGTACGTGGCGATGGGCAAGCGCTCCTCCGGCGGCGTGTCAATCGTGCTAATGTCGCGCACGCCCGTGAGCGACATGTAGAGCGTGCGCGGGATGGGCGTGGCGGTGAGCGTGAGCACGTCCACTTCGGTGCGCATCTTTTTGAGCAGTTCTTTGTGCGTCACGCCAAAGCGCTGTTCTTCGTCAATGATCAGCAGTCCCATGTCTTTGAACTGCACGTCCTTTTGCAGCAGGCGGTGCGTGCCGATGACAATGTCCACCTGTCCCTGGCGCAGCCGTTCGAGGATGGCGCGCTGTTCCCTGGGCGAGCGGAAGCGACTGAGCATCTCGACCGCCACGGGAAACGGCGCCAGCCGCGATTGGAAGGTGCCGAAATGCTGCTGCGCCAACACCGTCGTCGGCACCAGCATGGCGACTTGCTTGCCATCTTGCACGGCCTTGAACGCGGCGCGCAGCGCCACCTCGGTCTTGCCATAGCCCACGTCGCCGCAGATGAGGCGATCCATCGGGCGCGGGCGCTCGAGGTCGGACTTGACTTGTTCGATCGCGCGCAGTTGGTCTTCGGTCTCGACGTACGGGAACGACGCTTCTAGTTCCTGCTGCCACGCCGAGTCGCGGCTGAAAGTGTAACCGGCGACGAGTTCACGCGCCGCATACAGGTCGAGCAGCTCTTTGGCGACCTCGGCGGCGGCGGCTTGCGCGCGCGCTTTGACGTGCTCCCATTCCGCCGTGCCCAGCCGCTGCAGCGCAGGCGGGCGATCCTCCGAGCCGATGTACTTGGAAAGCCGGTCAGCCTGGTGAATCGGGACGTAAAGCCGGTCAGCCCCGGCGTATTGCACGGCCAGGTATTCGCGGCTCACGCCTTCGACGGTGAGTGTGACGAGTCCCTGAAACGCGCCCACGCCATGCTCGGTGTGCACCACGAAATCGCCGGGCTGCATGTCGGAGAAGAACGCTTCAGGCGTGATGGCTTTGGGCCTGGCGCGGCGTCGCGGCTGAGGGCGCACCCAACCAAATATCTCTCCGTCAGTGAGCAGGTGGAGAGTGGTAAGTGGTAAGTGGAGAGTGGGAGGTTCGCCTTCTTTCCACACACTACTCTCTACTCTCAACATCCAGCCATCGGGCAAGGCTCCCTGTACAAAGATGACCTCGTGCTCTTCCGGCGATTCAACCATGTCGGCGAGCGGCGCGGTATAGTGCTCGCGCTCGGCCCACAACTCGGCCAGGCGCTGAGCTTGACGGGTGACGACGACGGTCGTGTCACCCATCGTGCGCGATTGCATGACGTGGTCGAGCAACGGCTTGAGCTGGCCGCCAAAGCGCGGCGGCGGCGTGAACGCAGTGCTCAAAGGGTCAGGGTGATCCAGGTCTTGCTCGCCGCCCAGCGCGAGTGTGCGGTGATGCGCCAGCGTTTCGCTCCACTCGTCCCACGTGATATAGGGCAGAGGATAATTGGGCGGGAGCGTGCCGGCTTCCCCGGCTTGATTGCGCAGCTCGACAGCCTGCTCTTCCAGCTCGGTCCACATATCGGCCACTTCGCCCGGCTCGTCAACTGCCATCAATCCATCTTCTTCGACCCCTCCGACGTAATCCAGCAGGCTGGCGGGTTCAGAGTAAAAGTACGGCAGGTAAGACTCGATGCCGGTGAACGGGTCGCCGTTTTGCAGCGCGGCGAGGTCGCGCTCCAGGGTCGAGGCGATGTCTTCAGGCAGGTGACTGGTGTCCCACTCGCCGATGTGCCTGGCGGCCTGCTGACCGTGTCGGGCCATCGCTTCACTGGCGGGCGTGATGACGGCCTGGTCGAGCGCGTCTTGCGAGCGCTGAAGGCCAGGGTCAAACTTGCGCAGGCTTTCGATCTCTTCGCCGAACAACTCGATGCGGATGGGGTAGGGCGATGAGGGCGGAAAAATATCGAGGATGCCGCCGCGCGCGGAAAACTGCCCTGGCGCTTCCACGACGGCGGCGCGCTCATAGCCCATCGCCATCCATGCCAAAAGGGTCTTGCCCACGCCAATGTTTTGTCCCTTCTTGAGCGTGCGGAGATTGGCGCGGAACGAGCGAGGAGGCAGTGTGCGCTGCATCAACGCGCGGACGGATGCCACGACCATCGGCGGGCGCGTGGGCGGAGAGGCGGGCGTGGCCAGGGCAGCCAGCACAGCCAATCGGTCGCACACGACTTCACGCGGCCACGGTGCGCGCTCGTAGAGCAGGACGGGCGGCTCGGGAAAGCGCATCACGCGAGAAGGATCGCCCGTGTAGGCGCGCAGCGCATCCACCAGCGCGCCCGCCGTTTCTACCTTGCCGGTGACGACGACGAGCGGCCTGGACAACTCGCCGGACAGCGCGGCCAACAAATAAGGGCGTGCCGCGCGTATGAGCGGCAGTGTTCGCTCGCCGCGATGATGTGCCTTCAATTCGTCGAGGAGCGCCCGGTAAGCCAGGTTGTTCTTCAAGAGCGGCAAGAGTCCGGATAGGTTCATGGCACACTTCCAGTGGTCACTGATCGGTGATGGGCCGGGGCGGGACGAGCCGCCAAAGCATCTATGATACCACAGAATGAGGCGGGATTGAAAATCAAAGCGGCGCAAGGTCAATTGTCCTTGTGCCGCTGTAACTGCTCGTGTGTCATGCTGAACGCAGTCAAGGTCTCTGCCTTGCGTTGTAGAGACCCTTCAGGCTTTGAGGTATTTGTCGAACCAGGCCAGCGTCTTGGCCCAGGCATCCTGCGCGGCCTGTGAATTGTAGTTGGCCCCGGTGTCATTGAAGAAGGCATGGTTGGCGTTCGGGTAGATGATCTTGTCAAACGTCTTGTTGTTCTGCTTCATCGCTGCCTCGATGGCGGCAGCGCCTGAAGTGATACGTGTATCCAGTGCGCCGTACATCGCCAGTACGGCGGCTTGAATGTTGGGCACGTCTTCGAGCGGAGGATTGGGTCCGTAGAAGGGCGCCGCTGCTTTGAGCTCCGGGATTTGTGTCGCGCAGCGCCAAGTGACGCCGCCGCCGAAGCAAAAGCCTACCATGCCGACGCGGTCTTTAGCGACAAACGATTGTCTCTGCAGATACGTCACGCCATCGCGGAAATCCTGGACGAGTTGCTGTGCTGGCGCGTTCGCCAGCAGGCCCGGCACCAGAGCGGCATCGCTTATTTTGTCTATCCCACCCTGACGAGATAACAGATCAACCGCCAGGCCCACGTAACCGGCCTTGGCGGCGCGGCGCGCGACGTCTTTGATGTGTTCCAGCAGTCCGCGATTTTCGTGGCACACCAGCACGGCCGGGAAGGGGCCATTGCCTTTGGGCCGGGCGAGGTAGCCCAGAATCGTCGCGCCTTGACCCGGAAACTGGACCGGGCCGGCTTCAAGCGCAGGATCATCCGGGCGGACGGTGATGCCCGTTGCGCCGCTCGAGGCTGTGGTCGCCGTGGGCGCAGAGGTCGGTGGCGCGGGCGCGGCTGTCGGCGGCGCCGGGGTCGCAGGCGGCTGGGTGGGTGCAGTCGTTGCCATGAGCGCGGGCGCAGTTGGCGCAGCCGCAGGCGCACAGGCGGCCAACAGGTTTTCGGCTAATACCAGGCTCCCCACAATGCCGGCAATCCGCTTGAGCGCATCGCGCCGTGTCATCTGGCCGTGTTGATAGTCCTCGAGAAACTCTTCAATCAGATACTGCCGCAGACCTTCATCTGGTTTTCCAACCTTCTCTTGATCGGACATTTCTCCTCCTGACTGAATCGGCTCGCCTGAGGCGAGCCGAAGACGATAAAAAAACTGTTAGCGCACCAATCCGATGGGGTGCGTGTGTAGGGCAGGTTTCCATACCTGCCTCTTGGGGCGGCTATGGAAAGCCGCCCTACGGTATCCCATCACTTGGGCGCGCCTACAAAAAACTCGCCGAACAACTCGCGGGAGCGATGTGGTCGGCGAGGACGAGCGTAAATCTACCATGAACGACAGAAAGCGTCAACTCCGATCCCTGGTGATTACCCACATCTTATCGGACTTCCGAACTTGTTCGGGCCACTGCCTCAACAAGTTGAGGACTCCACGTAGTTGTGGGTAGTCACCAGCGATTCGGCTCGCACCATGCACTAGAGTGCACGGGCAGGCGTCCTTGAGGCATGGACAGGACAAAGGCCTTTGAGCCTATCCGAAAACTGGAGTGCAGGCTTCAGCCTGCCTTTCCCCACGCGGACTAAAGTCCGCACTCCGGAGGTTTTCGGATAGGTTTTTAGCTAGAATAGTTGTGTTTTCTGGCCCATTCGTGCTACAATGTACTTGTAGTGGAGGCTGCGTAGACGTTCTGGCGGAATGTGTCGTTGAGGGCGGCATGCGCTGTATCAGTTGCGACGAACCCATCTTCAGTCTAGCCGAGCCTTGTCCCCATTGCCAGTTCAAGGGCGATCCCGCCTTGATCGAAGAACTGGCGCACGTCAACTGGCTTCTGGATGAACTCGTCAGATGGACGACGATTTCCGGCGAGATCCGGCATGGCCTTCGCCAGAAATATACTGCCCGCCAGCGCGAGCTGGAAATCGAGCTGGGCCTGCGTCTTTCGCCGTTCACTCGAGACCAGGCCCGGCAGGCATGGCCTGACCTCTTTCATCGCCAGGCGCTGCTCGAAAAGATGGGCGAGTGGAGAGAGGCGGGCTGGCTCGATTCCGCCGCTGCGCAGCCGTTGGTTGACCAGTTGAGCGATCAGGTAGACGACCTGCTCGAACAACTGGAAGGCCACACTCGCCCCGACTATCCTCAGACTGATACTCAACGTCTGGCGTTGAGCGATTTCCTTCTGCAAGCGATGGATAGCCTGAGCCAACCGGGTGGCTTTGTCTCGCCCGAGGCGGAAAAAGCAGCCCGCGCTCCGGTCATCGCTGCAAAAGAAAAATCGGAAATTGCGCTCGGCGTGCGTAAGGCTGTGGCGCCTGAACCCACCGTGGAACAACCTTCGGCCAGGCCAGCCGTACAAGCGCCAGCGCAGCCACCGCCAATGCCGCCGGCTCCACACCTTCCCTTCCGCGACTGGCTATGGCGCACACTGCTCTCCGAGCGCACGCTGCAGGCGATGCTCTTTTTGGGCATCTTTTTGCTTTTCTCGGCGGCCATCTCGTTTGTCGTCTGGGGCTGGCGCGATTTTTCCGCTCCGGTGCGCGTCGCCATCCCGACGGCTTTTATGCTGACCTTTTTGGGACTGGGCTGGTACGTCCGCAACAAGACGCGCATGTATCGCTCCGGCATTGCGCTGACGGCGATTGCGGCCTTGCTTATCCCGGTAGACTTTTATACGGTCTATGTCAATTTTCGCATCCCGACCGAGTACGGCCCGACTTTCTGGCTATTGACGTCTCTCATCTGCTTGACCGCCTATATCTGGATCACGCTCCGCACGCAAGCCGCGCTGTTTGGCTATCTGGTCGGCCTGGCCGCCGGCAGCGCCGCCCTCGCCTGGGTGGCGATAGGCTATCAATCGTTTGGCCTCTCACTTGATTGGCGCTCAGCCGCTCTTTCAATGCTAGCCGTTGGCGTCATGTGGATGGCCGCCGCGCTCAATCGCACATCCAAGGCGAGTGCGTGGCGCGTGCTGGCCGAGCCGTTCCGCCATCTTGCGTTGATGACCGCCGGCGTGCTGATGCCGTTGAGCTTGGGCGGGCGATACATGGGTCGTCACACCTTTGACACATTGCATTACGCCATGACGGTCAACTGGTGGCTGGGCGGGTTCATCTTTGGCTGGGGAGCGATTCACTACCGCAGTCGGAGTTTGGGATTGCTCGCGGCGATCTCGCTGCCGGTCGCGACCTACATGATGCAGGCAGCCATCTTTTTCCAGGCGCACGTCAACCCGGCCTAGCACGCATTCGGCCTGGCCTGTCTCGTGCCGCTTTACTGGGTCACCGGACGTGCTTTGCTCAAGCGCAAAGACGATTCAGTGCTGTACGGCCACGGTCGCACGGCGACGGGCTGGGGCATTGCCCTCTTGATCATTGCTGCGCTCTGGTCGCTGACGGATTTGAGGAGCGGCTCGGCGGCGGCGAGCAGCCATGCTGTCTTGGCCGCCTCGGTGGCGTTGGCTGCGCTTCTTTGGCGGCGGGAAAAATATCTTTACGGCGCATCGCTGTTGTCGCTCACGGCGCTTACCTTTGCGATGAACGAGTTGAACCTGTCGTTCACGCAGCTTGCCGCCGGTTGGATTTCGCTGTCTATCGCCCACATCATCGTCGCCATCAACCTCGGGAATCGCTTTGCGACGGATTCCGGGCCGCGCTTTGCGGGGGTGCTGGTCGTGGCGGGGTATGTCATCGCGGCGCTGGCGCTTTTGCCGCCACTGTTTCCTTACGATCGTCGCTGGCTGGCGTATGCGCTGGGCAACTGGCTGGGGCTGGCTGCGTGGGGCGCAGTGTTGGCGCAGCGTGGACAACCGGGGTTTGTGGCTCCCACGGCTGCCCCTGGCCCCGCCCCCCTCCTCACCTGGCAGAGGAGAAGAGTGCGCGCGCCATTTCACTGGATGGCGGCTCTGCCCTTGCCCCTATGGATTTGGATTCTGTTTGACAATCGCGGGCCGTTGGATTTCAGTTTGGCGCTGGCGTTGGCCGCGTTGGCCTGGGGCATGGTCGCGTTGAGTTACCGGCTGGCGCGGCTCGACCGTAATTATCGTTGGCCCTGGTATGCGGTGGGTCTGCTGGTCAGCGTCGCGGCGATCATGGTTGCATTCGTCGTCGCGCCCCGTGGCTTTACGCCGGCTGTGTGCCTGTTGGTTGTGGGCCTGCTCTATTTCACGGATGCTGTCAACAACCGGCAATCACTCGAGCTGGCTCCGGCTGGATTGGTCACGGCCTGGGGCCTGGTGCTGTTGCTCGACAAGCTGCGGCTGACGTTTGACGCGGTGACGTTTGCATTGACGCTGCTCGTCACGGCTTACTTTTTAGCCGGACTGTGGACGGAGCAGCGGCGGTCTCCCGTCTTTACTCAACGCTTTCTCAGCCCACTGTATCTTGTCTCGCACCTCTTGACGCTCGTCGTGCTTTGGCGCGTTTACACTCAGCCTTTCAATGATCTGATCTACGACGTCGCGTGGACGGATGCGATGCGGGTGTGGGGTGCGGTATGCCAGTTGTTGCTGGGCCTTGTCTACGGGCTGTATGCGTGGGGCGCATACAAAGAGCGCTGGGCCCATGCCGCTGCGTGGCTGGGCGCAGCGGGCGGCGGATTCGTCGCCATCCTGTACAGCACCGGGCGTGGCACGCTGGCGGCCAAAGCGGCGCTGGTAGCGATTGCGTTTATCCTGGCCGAGCGCGCCTTGCACCGGCTCCGCCGCAAGCCGGGCGTGCGCCGTCACTGGCAGGTGATCGTTCGATTGGCGTGGCGCTTGTATCAGCGCCCACTGTTGGTGACGGGCTGGCTGGTGTCGGTTGCCGTCATTCCGCTGGCGCTCATCCGCAACCTGATTCTCCTGGGCGGCGGGCGGACACAGCAAATTTGGGCTGCGATCGGATTGCTGTTGATCGTTGGCCTCTATGCGCTTTCGGCGCGGCTGTTCCATCAGGCGCGCTTCCTCTGGCTCACTGCGCTGCTCCTCTTTGCGCCGTGGACAATTCTCACCCATCTCGGCTGGTTAATGTGGCAGCAGCCGACGACGCCGGGCTTGGCGGTCAGCTGGGCGATCATGGCGTGGCTGCTTTACTTGAGTGGCCTGCTGTTGAAGCGGCTGGCTCAGCCGGCGTATACGCTGCCGCTCAAGACGGTGGCATACGTGCTGTTGCCGTTTTCGCTGGTGTGGGGCGTTGCCAATGTGGACACCAGCCGCTTTACGTTTGCGCTGGCGATTGGCTTTTATGGACTCGCGGCGTTCCTCGATCATCGGCGTTGGACAGACCCTCGTCTCCAGCCACGGGTTTCGACTTTTCCGAAATTCCTCTATCCTGCTTTGGGATTGATTCCCGTTTGGTGCGTGTACGTGCTGGCCTGGCTGAGGCCTGAAGCCCGACACGAGCACTATGGCTTGCTGTTGCTCGTGTTTGGCCCATTGGGATTGATCGCCGGCCACTGGCTCAAACGGGTAGCCCAACCTGGCATGTCTGGCGCCTATGCGTTGCCTGCTTACCTGACTGGCTACGTGTCCGTTATCGTCGGCACATTGCTCGTCGCTCACGATCAACCACTCTTGGCATTGGCATTGCTGTATGATGCGTTGTTGATGCTGACCTCGGCGCGCGTATTCCGCGATCCGCTGTGGGTCTATCCTGCCTCGGCGCTTGCGCCGCTCTCGCTCCTGCTGGCGCTCAATGTCGCGGGCATCGCGGGCAATCGTCACGGCTGGTGGCTCATCGGGCTGGCGGCGATTTACCTGCTGCTCGCATGGACCTTGCGGCGAGTGCGGCTGGACGCTTGCGGCACGGCGACGTTGGTCGCTGGCTTTGCGCTCATCGCTTTAGGTTTGCCGCCGTCGAGCCAGGACAAGACTGGGGCGCTGTGGGGCTATGGCGGTGCGGCGCTGCTATACGCGATTGCGGCAGTCTGGCTGCGTCAGGCCTTGTTGCTCACTCCAGCCTGTGCGTTGATCTGCGTGCCGTACGCCGTCGGCTTGCAACTTGCCAACTTGCGTCCCGAATACTATGGGCTGGCGTTGCTCCCTGGCGCGGTGATTGCAGTGGGCATCGGTTGGTGGCTCGACGTTCGTATCGGCCGTTGGCTCGCTTTCCCATGGGGCCATCTAAAGAGTTGGCCGCGCGCGTTGGCCGGCCGTTTGTTGAGCTGGTACGCGCTGCCGCTTTACGCGCTCGGCTTTGGACTGGGCGCCGCCAGCCCGTTCTTTACCCATTTCAAAACGGGGCTATCGGCCTTGAACTGGATGCTGCTCGTGCCACTGTTCGGTTGGGCCATCTATCGCTTCCGGTTGCGCGTGTGGCTGTTCGCCACGGCGCTGGCGGGACATCTGGCCGCGATTTACTACCTGGAATACTTGGGTTGGTGGCGCTATCCGCCGGAGGCATGGCTGAGGTTCATGCCGATCACGCTGGTCACGGTTGCCGCCGCTTTGATCCTCGAACGATGGAGAAGCGAAGGTACGCCGCTTGATCCGCACCGGGTGTTGAGTGGCTGGTCGCGCCCCCTTTATGCGCTGCTCTTGTTCGACGTGGTGTGGGGACAGATGTCGAGCCTGCGCAGCACGCAGGCTGGAGCTATGGTCACTCTGGCCCATGCGTTATTGATCGCCGTCCTGGCTTCGGCCTGGTTATCGCGTTGGATGCCGTACCTCAGCGCGGGCCTCGGAGTGATCGCGTTTCTGCAATGGCTGTCCACGCTCACCGGGCCGATTGAAGGCCTGCCGGTCGCGCTGGCTTATCTCGCGCTGGCTTACGGCCTGATCGGGTATGGGTTGGCCTTGGCACGCCCGCGTCAACAGATTCCAGCGTGGCTGGCGATCTGGGAGCGACCGTTGCAAAGGTTCAGCACAGGGTACTCGTTCGGCATCTTGCTGGTGACAGCCTGGCTTGGCCCGAACCTGATTCGCTGGACGGTGCGGGCGATGCTGGGCCTTCCCTTCCGCAGCAGCGTGGAACTACCCAAGGTGCAGATGGTCGTCGGGGTGTTGGCCCTGCTTGGGTTGCTCTACGTTGCGGCAGCTTTTATGCATCGCCGCTTGCGGCTGGGCTATCTCGCCGTCGGCATGTTGCTGACGGCGTGGATGCTGCATACGTTCTACGTTCAGCAGTGGGATGGCGCGTCGCAGGTGCAATGGTATGCGGTTCCCGCCGGGCTGTATTTACTCGGCATCGGCCTTCTTGAAGCGCAGCGCGGGAACAAGACACTGGCGCGCTGGTTGGATTACGCCGCCATGCTGCTGATGATAGGCTCGCTCTTTTGGCAGACGCTCCTGTTCGGCTGGCGTTATGCGCTGATGCTGGGCTTGGAAGGCTTTGCTGCCTTTTGGTGGGGCAGCGGTAGGCGACTGCGCCGGTTCCTTTACGCGGGCATGATGGGCGTCATTCTGGCGACGACGGCGCAACTCATCAACTCATTGCGGTCAGTCAACCAGTGGATTGTGTTTGGCCTCATCGGGCTGCTGGTCGTCGTCGCGGCTATCGTCATCGAGCGCAAGCTGGAAGACATCAAAGCCTGGCGACAAATTCTGGAGACGTGGGAGTAGAGGCCGACTTAGCGTGTCGGCCCGGGTCCCGGCGGCACGCAGGTTCGCTCCAGGATATTTCCTGGGTGGTGAGAACAGGGTGCGATGATGAAAAGCGCGGTACGGATCAGAACCCTGGTCACTCTGGCCGGGGTGATGCTGGCGGCGCCGGGGGCACTTTTGACGGTCGGCTATTTGTGCTTTACGCCGCTGGCGGTCTCGAGCGGCGAGCGCGATGCGTTGAGCCTGGGATTGGTCAGCTTCATGCTGATGGTGATGACGCTGGGAGCCGGGTCCATCTTACTCTGGCACGGTTTGCGCTCGACGCGGGGCAGGCCTTCGGCTTTGCTGCGCCTCCCACCGGCATGGTTGATGGTCGCTATCTTTGGCTTGTTCGTGACGGTCGGTTTTTTCATCCATCAGAACAACCTGGCCGCCGGATTCTTTTTCCCACCTATCTTGTTCGTGGCCGCCGCCATGCCGCCGCTGTTGGCCGTGGCGTGGTTTATGCGGCAAGGAACGGAGGGCTTTACCTGGCGACGCGGGTCGGTGGCGTTTGTCGGCGGCGCGACCGTGGGCGTGGCGATTGCGATGGTGATGGATATCTTGCTGCCCGTCGTCGTCCTCGCGTTGGTGTTGGGTCTGGGCGATGTCGTGAGCAGAAATGTACAAGGACTGTTGGACGCGCTGGCGGGCAAGAACATTGCTCTGGCGCTCACGAATCCGGGCTTTATCTACGTGTTTGTGCAGATTGCCATTATCGCGCCGCTGGCCGAAGAGTTTGCCAAACCGCTCGTCACGCTGCCACTCATGGGTCGTTTGTCTCGGCGCGAGGCGTTCCTCGTCGCGGCTATGGCCGGGGCGGGTTTTGCTGCGCTGGAGAATGTGCTGTACGCTGGATTCGGCCTGTACTTGTGGGCGGGGATTTTGCTCGTGCGAGCGCTGGGCGGCGCGATTCACCCGCTGGGCGCGGGACTGGTGGGCCTGGGCTGGCGTGATGTGTTGCGTGGCGAGCCGAACGCCTGGCGTAACGGGCTGGCCCGCTTTGGGCTGGCGGCCGGGGTACACGCCATTTGGAACGGTGGGTCACTGATCGTCATCACGCTGGCGGGCGCGCAGCTCGCCGCAGGCGGCGAATTTCCGCCTGAGATCAATGTACTGGGGTTTTCGGCGGCCGGCACGACGTTGGCGGTGCTGATCGTATTGGGTCTGGCTGCCTTGTGGTTGGGACGCTCCATCGTTCAGCAGGCCGTACAGCCGGGTACGCCAAAAGTTGAATCGGCTGATATACAGTTTTTGATTTCCGATCGAGCCGTGGCGATTTGGGCGCTGGCGTGCCTGGTGGCGATTGTGCCCGCGGGCATCACGGGCTTGCGCTTGCTGGTACGCTAGAATCTTGTCACACACATGAGATACAGACTGCCCGGACTTTATACAAAGCATGCGAGTGTCTGGATCGCGGCAATGCTCATCGTCGCCAACCTGTACGCCTGGACGAATGCCTTGCTGGCCGCGCCCGCGTCGCACGTCGTAGCGGCGATCCGCGATCCCGAGATTGTGACGCTGCTCGAATACATCCAGTCGGGCGGGCATTCGGGCGAGACGTGGCAGGTGACGCTCACAGAGTTGGAAGCGGAGCAGACGATCACGTGGTACTTGTATCGCTATCCGCAAATCCCGTTCGCGCATCCGCAGGTGAGGATCACGCCGGATTACGTAGGCGGTGAGGGCGATGCGACCATTGCGGGCCTGCGCGTGCGCGTGGGCGGCAAGGCGCGTATCACACTTGTCAACGGATTGCCTGAGGTCAAGCTTCTGGAATTGAGTCTGCCTATCCCGGGCCCGATTCGGCAAGCGATTGAAGACGAGCTTCAGACGCAGCTCAAGCGCGCCGAGTTGCTGCCGGTGCGCTTTACGTCAGCCGAGTGGGGCGATGGCGTGGTAGTCGTGCAAGGGACGATCCCCAGGACACCCTTAAGGGGTGTACGGTAAGCCTGCCATGTCTATACTCTGTGCCACCCTTACGCCGTCACCGGCGCGGTCTGCTTGAACGGATCGTATTCTATCGCCATCTCGTGGCGGAACTGGCTGGTGTAGAGCCGGTAATAGTGACCCCTGGCGCGGAGCAACTCGGCGTGCGTGCCCATTTCGGCAATGTGCCCGTCTTGGATGAACAGGATACGATGAGCGCGGCGGATGGTCGAGAGCCGGTGCGCGATGACAAAGCTGGTACGCCCGTGCATCAGCCGCTCCATGCCTTTTTGAATCAACGCCTCGGTGAGCGTGTCTACCGAGCTCGTGGCCTCGTCCATGATGAACACTTCAGGTTGAGCCAGCACGGCGCGCGCCAGGCTGATCAATTGTTTTTGTCCAACTGAAAGCAAGTTGCCGCCTTCGCCTACTTGTGCAGCATAGCCCTTGTTCAGCTTGACGATAAAGCCGTGCGCGCCCGCCAGCCCGGCGGCCTGCTCGACTTGTTCATCGGTCGCGTTCAATCGTCCGTAGCGGATGTTGTCGCGAATCGTGCCGGAAAAGAGGTGCGGCGTCTGGAGCACCACGCCGATGCGCGACTGGATGGCGTGCTGCGTGAACTCGGTGTAGTCGCGGCCACCGATGCGGATGGCGCCCGCCTTT
>CAYGWJ010000252.1:0-9563 GCA_964353405.1 uncultured Anaerolineae bacterium | reverse complement strand
CACCAAGAGAAAGCCAAAGGCCAAACCCGGCGCTTGATTGCCCAGCGGCAGGGTCGTGAGCCGTGTTGGGCTAGAGCGGTTTCCTGATCAGTGTACGGGATGGCTGCTCACGGCGGATTGCCAAATCCGCCGCTGGATTTGTCAATCCAGCGGGAGCATGCCGTACATGCAACTGGAATTCGCTCTAAGCCGCATGTCGCGACAGAGAGACCAGTTGCCCGCCCTTCCTCTACACGAATCGCAGAGTGTCACATCCGATTCGCGACTGGCAGGGCGGTAGGCGGCTGTCGCAACGACCATAACTCAGGCGGGCCTGCTATTGCGCAGCACACTTGGTAACCAACGGCAAGTAGACCTGTTGTGCCGGCTTTAGCCAGTTCACCTCGAGATTGTAGAAAGTGTGACCAAAAATATCCTTCCCCTCGGATACCTCGCCGAAAACTGCAACCTTGTCCCCCTCTGCTGGCGTGTACCCATCCCAGGAGTGGGGCTCGCCCAACCAGGCACCTTGAATCGTCAGATGGTAGTATATGTCGCCTGCCCACACGGCCCACACTATACAGGGCAAGCAGGGATCTGTGGTACACGGGTTTCCAACGATCAAGTATTCCCCAATAACAAGACGCTGACTAATCGGTGTCACTGGAACCTGCATGGAACAACCCTGCGGGCGCTCGATGGTAGTTTGGGATCGAAGCGACACCTCACATGGTGCGGAGGAATTTGCTCGTGGCTCTATCGTCGGCAAGCCAATCACTGCGACAACTAGACCCAACAGTGCAAGAGCAATTCGCGCATACTTCATATGAGCTCTCCTCTCCCAACATTCGATACTCACAGGCCATCGGCAAGCCCGCCTAACTCTCGTAAGTAGAAGGAATTTTCTCCTTCTACGCCGCCGTTTCCCATTTCCACAAATTGCCCTGTGGAGGAGGGTAGTCGGAAATAGTTTCCGATTAGGCCCTTGTGGGCGGCATGGGCGGAAACGGATTCTGGTGTACAACGCGGATTGCCACGAATGTGCTGGCCACACTTACCCCGAATCGCTAAAGGTACTGGGGAGGATCCATCTCGTCATCTCCTTGACGCTGATCCATTGCAACGAGACAACCGGACGACACTAAATAGTATAGCCTCAATTACCTCGCAAGTCAAAAACCGGAACGCAAAATGAAAAGGGCCGCAGGATGTTACCCCGCGGCCTGAATTATCACCTTTACCCACCGCCAAAAGAAAGGCCACCGATCAGCACCTACGGCCTCCACGTTCGCGCCATCACAGGGTCAGGGTGATGCGGTATAATGTGGTTTGTGTATCAGGTATAGGCCAGCACGTTCACAGACGACGTGAGCTTTTTTGTCGGCGCGGCGCGCGCGGCGACGCTCGCGGGAGCGTTTCCCATCGTCGCATTTGGGGATAGCGAGCTTGCGCCGGGCTTGAAGGAGAAACTCGCCGCGCGGCTACCGCGCTGCGTTGCCGTGCGCTGGGTGGATTACGCTCACCTGTTCCCGCGCCTGTCGGCCCTCGTGCATCACGGCGGAGTCGGCACGACGCACGCGGCGGCCGTCCACGGCGTGCCAGAAGTCATCGTCCCGCATGGCGGCGACCAGGGCTTGCAGGCCGTTCGCGCCGAGGCGGCCGGCGTGGGCATTCGTATAGCTCCTGCTCAGGCCAGCGTGGGACGCTTGCGGCAAGCCATCGAAACGGTGCTAGGTGATCCGGGGTTTCGGCTCCACGCGTGCGACCTGGCCACAAGTTTTGCTACATTGGGCGGGGTGACCAGGGCAGCAGACCTGATAGAAGCAATCTAACCCAATTCGTGCACGTGCTGATGCAATTCCCTCTGCGTGATACGTGTGAATTGATCCTTGACGATCGCAGCCATCTCTTGCTCGGTGAGGCGGAGCCGCAAATTCTCGTAAGCGTCCTCGGGGCTTGAGCCGTAAGCGACTTTCTTTTTGCCATTCGTCATAGCAAACACGTAAAGGTGATGAGGATTGTTAAAGCTGCTCATGCCTTCACCAGGGAGTCAATGAATCGCCTGACCCGGCCTTTGGGCCTGGCCCAATCGGGCAGACCCTGGTTGACCTGGCGGTCATACTTGCCCTTCAACAGTTGATTGTAGAACAAATAGTCAATGCCCTTGACCTTTTCGTCGCTCGGGTAGCGGTGATAGTTGTCCTTGCTCATCAGGCTTTTGCCTTCGGCGATCAATTGATAGCCCAGCGCCGAGCCGGGGTAGGGGGCATAGTACGCGATCGAGGGCATGACGCGCTTCATGTGCCGGAGCATTCGAATCGTCTCAAAGGCATCCTCGCGTGTCTCGCCAGGAATGCCCAGCATGATGTTGGCCCAGAACTTGGGCGCTTGCCTGCCCTGACCTTCCAGATCGTCGCCAATCCGGTTGAGCAGGTCAATGGCAAAATAGTTGTCCTCTGCCGTGCACTCTTTGTTCAAAATCTTCAGGACGCGGTCGCTCCCGGACTCAAAGCCAAGCGAGACGGTCGTCCAGTGGGTCTCTCGCACAAGAGCTTCAAAGAGGTCCGGCCATTGACGCACCGTATCCGAGCGCCCGGCCGCCCAGTAGGGCCAGGGCTTGTGCGCCCTGCGTGGATATTTCTCCAGCCATTCCTGCAGCCAGCTCGGGTGCTGGAAGAACATTGAATCGTGGATTACCACCGAGCCGAGCGGGCCGTACTTGTCGTCCAGGAAATTGAGCTCGTCAATCACCTGATCCACAGAGCGCCGCCCCATGTTGGCAATGTAAGACGACTCGTTGCAAAAGACGCACTGCCAGGGGCAAACGCGGCTGGTGAGGAGGGTGGCGACCGGCCCCGGTCCCCAGCCGCATTCCGGTTCCAGCGGCCAGGGAAAGTCGGGCAGCTTGGGATCGGGCCACAACGTCCGGTCAATCATCGGCCAGTCTGCCATAGACTTGGCTCCGACACCCTGCACCATGCGCGGAAAGGAGGCGGGGTCTTTCACCAGGTCAACGATCACGTTCTCGCCCGGTCCCTGGCAGATAGCGTCGAATTCTTTAATGGCTTCCATCTCGTCCGGCGCGACGGTCGCATGCATCCCACCCGTGAGGACAAGCCCCTTCGGGTTGACCTGCTTGAACGTCTGCGCGGCTTTGTAGGCGAACGGGAACGTATAGCTCCGCACATTCATGACGAGCATGTCATAGCCCGCCAGCCGACCGGGCAGCTCATCCCATGAGGTCAGCGAACGGAGGGAGAACATATCTGTCTCCACGCCGTTGTCGCGCAGGATGGTGCGGAGCAAACCCATCCCGTGATCCTGCCATCGCTCGTGCGGGCCAGAGGAATTGACAAACACCCCCAGGTCGCCGTTATCGAGCCAAAGTCGTTTCACTCTCTCACATCCTTTTTGACGGCGTGTCGTTGTGTTATAGCGGTTGCCGCCCGGCCAAGCCCGACTCGGCGTCGTGCCAATAGCCCACTTCTGGCTCGCCATAACGCCAGCACAAAAGTGCCTCGTGTCCGTTGCGAATCGTCGGGAAATCCACCAGCCCGGTGTTGATGTCTTTGAGGATACAGCCCATCTCGCTGAGTGTCCGCACGCCGTTTTCCACGCGGCGGAACTCGGAGAGCAGCGCGCCGGATTTTTTGCTGCCGCCATTTCCGATGGCTTTTTCCAACACCGGCCACAGGTCGGGCTGCGCGTCAAGGATGCGCTGCCGCGCATCCATCATTCCGCTGATGACAGACATGACCTGCGGCAGCAGCGAGTTTGCTTCTGCGACGGTAAAGTAGTGTGTAGGCATGGTCGCCGGTTTTCAGAAATTGGGGATGGGAGATCAGAACGAGTTCGGAAGCTGGAGAGCCACTTCCGGCCGCTGATTTCTGACCTCTTTTTTCAGCGGCAGCCGCACCCACCCGAAGAATCGCCGCCGCCACACCCGCACGCCGAAACGGCGTTAGGGGCGTCGATGCGGAACCCGCTACTGGCCAAGCTGTCTTCATAGTCAATCGTCGCGCCGTGCAGATACTCGGCGCTCGCCGGGTCCACGTACAGCTTGATGCCGCTCACCTGGATGACTTGATCCATCTCACGTACTTGCGATTCGAGCGCCATCCCGTATTGCATCCCGGAGCAGCCGCCGCCGGCCACAAACACGCGCAGGCCATGGTTCGGCGCCCCGCGCTCCTGCAAGATATTTTGGATTTTGACAGCCGCAACGTCAGTCAGATTCAGCACAAACTCTTGAACAGGCAACTCAACCACTGGCTCACTCGTCATGGTACTCACGTCTGATCCTCCTCAAAAACCCGATTCTCGTTCCTCGAAACTCTCACGATCCTGGCGCATGGATTAAAAGCCCGGATGATGGCGTGATGAGACGCCGACACACAAAACCAACCATCACGATTTTAGCATGGTTTCAATGGCGCGTCAATAAGAAGATGGAGGTGAACAAAATTATCGGCTGGCCGGGATCGCGGGTGCGGGGATGTGATAAGAGCACGTGTATTCGCCGGTGGCCAACCACGATGTGCGCTCTGGCACAGTGCCGAGCAAGTCGGAGATGAGCGTCATGTCCATCAGGCAGACCTGGCTGTGATTCTGTGATATGTCGTGATAGGGGCAATTGCTGGTGTGGAGGTAATAGCCTTCGCTGCCTGCTTTTTCCCACTTGGCGATGTAGCCCTTCTGATTCAAAAAGCTGACGGTGCGCGTGAGGCGCTGCTCGAACGTCTCACCGTTGACTGGCTTGGGCGCATCCGCCGCCATCCGGTTCGCCATCCCGCGCAAGATCCGGTCAAGCTCGGCCGGATCGTAGCGGTCTCGAATTTCGGAAATCATCAGGTTGGTGAACGCGCCATAGTTCTTGGGAAAAAAATCGTCGGCGGCTTCTGTGAGCGTGTAAACGTATTGTGGGCGGCCCGGCGTCGTGCGGCGCCTGACTTCTGGTACTTCCACCAATCCTTCTCCGCGCAGAATATCAAGATGGTGCCGAACCGTCACCGAGGTGAGGCCAAGCGTCTCGGACAGTTCGTCAATGGTGGATTGGCCGCGTTCTTTGAGGATTTCCAAGATGCGCTGTCGTGTGGCTTGCATTTGATTCCCTTCCTTTCAAGTCGTACTGCCACGACCTAGCAGCTTGTCGGAGAGGTAGCCTAGCCCCTTGCGGGCGTTGGGCTTGCGACGGGCACAAGGCCCTAAACTACGGGTTCTCCGACAGGCTCCTAGAAAGATTGTAGCATGGCGAGAACCATTTGTCAAATAAACATGACAATTATTATTGCGTCGTCTGTCGTATCCTTCACAACTCTTGACGGACACGATGGATCGTATTATAATATTGATGATATACATGATAAAAATTATCTATTGGTCTAGTGCACGGGATTTGACAATCCCTTGCGAGCGTTTGGAAAAAAAAGTCACCGACACTTGTGCGGTGTGCCCACATCCTCCTCATTGGTTGTATCATCTCAATAATTCGCGGGACTAGACTTCCGAAGTCTTGGCAAGACGTTGCGACAAGCGTAAATCCAGTCAAGACTTCGGAAGTCTCCCCTACTTTTTGAGAAGATACCATTGGTTGCCGTTTTTTGTGAACGGTAGTAAAATCAAGCCCGTTGTGTTGACCACGGAAAATTCTGCGCACGGCAGGCGAATGACCTCAGGAGGTTAATGTTTAATGGGCGACGAACCTACTCTGCAAGTTCCACAAGAGCTCGAGGACAATGTGTCTGTCACCACGTGGGCCAAATTGCTCGATCCCCTTTCAGGTCTCTATAACTGGGGACGCAAACGCAGCATGTGGCCGATTGGTTTTGGTCTGGCGTGTTGCGCGATCGAGATGATGGCAGCGGCAGCGGGTCGGTTCGACCTTTCGCGCTTTGGCATGGAGCTCATGCGTCCCAGCCCACGCCAGGCGGACTTGATGATCGTCTCCGGCACGGTCACCAAAAAGATGCTGCCACAGGTCGTGCGTCTGTACAATCAGATGCCCGAGCCCAAATACGTGATTGCGATGGGTGCGTGCGCCACATCGGGCGGACCCTTCAAGGAAGGCTACAACGTTGTTTCCGGCGTTGACAAGTTTATCCCGGTGGATGTTTACGTCCCCGGCTGCCCGCCTCGGCCTGAATCGCTTCTGCAAGGCTTCCTCAAGCTGTTCGAAAAGATTGACGGCCAAAAGATTTCGACTGTGCCGTGGTACACCAGGAAAGAATTTCCCGAAGTTCCGGTGCCATTGCTGGGCCCCGACCTGATTGACCTGCGTCGCGTGTCGGAACCGGCGCCTGAAGCCGAGCCGCCCACCCACTAATTCGAGGCGAAACATCCAATGGCAGAAAAAACTGTAATCGCACCGCTTGCGCAATTGACCCCTGACATGGCTGCGCTCAAGGAGCGCTTTGGAGAAGCGATTCAGCCCGCCGAGTACGAAGGCGTCGTCGTCGCCAACGACAGGCTGCTTCAAGTTGCCAGGGCGCTTCACGACGAAATGGGCTATGAATATCTCTCTAGTGTCACGGGCGTGGACTACTTTGACAAGGGTTACCTGGAAGTTGTCTATCACGCCTACAAGCTTTCGGGCGGCGGGCCGCTTGTCTTCAAAGCGCGGACGCCGCGCGACGCGAACGCGGCCGAGGTGCCTTCGGTCGTGGGCATCTGGAACGGCGCAGATTTTCAGGAGCGCGAAGCCTATGATCTATACGGCATCCGCTTCGCCGGCCACCCGGACTTGCGCCGCATCTTGATGTGGGAAGGTTACGAGGGCTATCCGCTCCGCAAGGACTGGAAGGAAGCCTATTACGAGCAAGACAAAAAGCCGTTCGATAGCCGCTGGCCTGGCGGGCAGCATGTTCCAGCGGAAGAGCGCGTCAAGTACCACGATAACGTGGTCTTTCCATCCGAGGGTTTTAACGTCGAGACTTTTACACCCGAGGCCGAGCAGTTGCTTTACGCCGGCATCACTCATATCCCGGGCAGTGGGAATGTTGAGGGCATTGGCACCGATGCCATCGTCATCAACATAGGCCCGCAACATCCCAGCACCCACGGCGTGTTCCGGCTGGCGGTGCGGTTGAACGGCGAGCAGGTGGAGGACCTCAAGCCTGTGATGGGCTACCTGCACCGCAATCACGAAAAGATCGGCGAGCGCAACACGTTCATCCAGAACATGCCTTACACGGACCGGCTCGACTACATTTGCTCGATGAGCAACAACTTTGGCTACGCGCTGGCGGTGGAAAAGTTGATGGGCATCAAGCCGCCCGAGCGCGCCGAATACATCCGCGTCATCATGGCGGAATTGACCCGTGTGATGAACCACCTGGCGTTCTGCGGCTTTTTGACGAACGAGATGGGCGCGTTCTTTACGCCGTTCATTTACGCCTTTGAGGAACGCGAGCTGATCCTCGACATGTTCGAGATGGCATCCGGCTCGCGCATGATGTGCAACTATTTTCGCTTTGGCGGCGTGGTGCGCGACGTGTCGGACGAGTTCATGACCCGGCTCAAGCACATGGTTTATGAGCGCCTGCCGAAAAAGACGGACGAGATGGAAGAGCTGATCACCAGCAACGAGATCGTCCGCTCGCGCTCGATCGGTGTGGCGGTCCTGCCGCGAGAGAAAGCCATCTCGCTCAGCGCTTCAGGGCCGCTCCTGCGCGCTTCGGGCGTGCCTTACGACGTGCGCAAGGCCGAGCCTTACAGCATCTATGACCGTTTGGAATTCGATATCGTCACCCGCCCGAACGGCGACGTGTACGACCGCTACCTGCTGCGCATCGGCGAGATTCGCCAGTCTCTCCGCATCCTCCGGCAGTGCATCGAGCAAATGCCGGCCGGCGAGATCCAGACGGGCAAGAAGCAATATCAGACGCGCGTGCCGGCGGGTCAGGCGTATGGCCGCGTGGAAGCGCCTAAAGGCGAGCTGGGCTTTTACGTGGTGAGCGACGGCAGTCCCAACCCGTATCGCTATCACGTGCGCGCCACGGGCTTTATCAACCTGCAATCGCTGGAGACGATGGCGCGCGGCGGCAAGATCGCCGATGCCATCATCGGGCTGGGCAGCATTGACACCACGATGGGCGAAGTGGATCGGTAGGGGGAGACTATGTCATACGGACTTGGTATTGCCAGAGGAATGTGGGTCACGCTTCAGCATTTTGTGGACACGTATGTCCAGGACGCGCAGTATCTTTTCAAGAGTAAGAAGTACCGCTCTTCCAGACTGCCCGAGCGGCAAGGCCCCAAGAATGCGCGCGGCCTGTTTACCGTCGAGTATCCTTACGAAAAACTGCAAATGTCGGAAAATTTCCGCATGATCCCGTTCCTGGTCTATAACAGCGCGACCGGCCAGGAACGCTGCACGTCGTGCGGCATCTGCGCCAAGGTCTGCCCGCCCCAGTGCATCTGGATCGTGCGCGGCGCCGATCCGCAGACCAAGCGCCCCAAGCCGGAACCGGTCGAGTTTGTCATTGACGCGACGATCTGCATGTCGTGCGGCTCGTGCGCCGAGTTTTGCCCATTCGACGCGATCAAGATGGATCAGAATTATGAGCGGGCTGCATTCGACCGCTGGGACGAGCTGGTGCTGCCCAAGGACAAGCTCATGAAGCCGGACACGTATCACTATGAGCTGCATCCTTCGGCCAAGGAAGCCGAAGCCGCCAACATCGCCAAGTCGGAAAGGGCCAAGAACAGATAACACACGGGACTTGCCAATATCTATAGCAAGCCGATGCCCTCGCTGGACGGTTCCGGTGAGGGCGATTTTTTGAGAAGCAGACCGGAGTAGAAGATGGCAACGGAAAAAGAAATTCTGGAAGCACTGTGTAAAGTACAAGAGCCTGAGCTTCACCGCGACCTGGTGTCGCTGAACATGATCAAGGATGTTATCGTTGATGGCGGCAAGGTTGCGTTCAAAATTGTGTTGACCACGCCCGCCTGCCCGCTCACCGACGTGATCGAAAAGCAGGCCAAAGAGGCGGTGATGAAACTGCGCGGCGTGTCCGACGTGAGTATCACTTGGGAATCGAACGTGCCGACCGACGGGCGCATGATGGGCATGATGAACCTGCCGCTGCGCAACACGATTGCGGTTTCCAGCGGCAAAGGCGGCGTGGGCAAGTCTACCGTCGCCGCCAACCTGGCTGTGTCGCTGGCGCAGATGGGCGCAACGGTCGGCCTGATGGATGCGGACATTTACGGCCCCAACATCCCGATGATGCTCGGCGTGGATCGTATCCCCGCGCCGCGCGATGGGCGTATCACTCCGGCGCTGGCGTATGGCCTGCGCGTCATGTCCATGGGCTTTCTCGTTCCGGCGGATCAACCTGTCATCTGGCGCGGGCCGATGATTCACAGCGCGATTCGCCAGTTCTTTACGGACGTGGACTGGGGCGAGCTGGATTACATGATCATTGACCTGCCGCCCGGCACGGGCGACGCGCAGTTGACGCTGGCACAGTCCGTTCCGTTGACCGGCGCGATCATCGTGACGACGCCGCAAGACTTGGCGTTAGGTGACGCGGTCAAGGGCCTGGCCATGTTCCAGCAATTGCAGGTGCCCATCATCGGCA
>CAYGWJ010000251.1:0-8329 GCA_964353405.1 uncultured Anaerolineae bacterium | reverse complement strand
AGTCGCCCTGTACCTGCAGGATGCCCATCCCATCCGCGAAGGGATGGAGTATGTACAGTACGCGGAGAGCCGAGGCTTTCAGCCCGTGTGCCGCCTCGAAAGCCGTCTTGTGCGCGACGCCATCGTGCCGATGGCAGCCTTTGCCGCCGTGACAAGCAAGATCAGGATCGGCTCCGGCGTCATCAACAACTGGACGCGCAACGCGGCGATCATCTCCACGACGTATCTCACGCTCGACGACCTGGCGCCTGACCGCATCATCCTCGGCATCGGCGCGTGGTGGGATCCGCTGGCCAAGAATGTGGGCATCCATCGCACCAAGCCGCTCAAGGCGATGCGTGAAGTCGTCACGGTCGTGCGCGATTTGCTGGCGATGAAGAACGTGACCTTCCACGGCGAGTTTGTCAACGTCACCGGCATCGAGCACGACATTGTGCACGGACGGCGCGAGCCGCGCAACGTGCCCATCTACATCGGCGCGACGGGGATGCAGATGATGGAGATGGCAGGCGAGATCGGCGACGGCGTGGTGCTCAACTACCTGGTCAGCCCCAAGTACAATGCACAAGCGCTGGTGCATTTGGAAATCGGCGCAAGGCAAGTCGGGCGCAAGCTACAAGACATTGACCGGCCACAGCTGGTCGTCTGCTCGGTAGATAGCGACCGCCAGAAGGCGCTCGACGGCGCGCGCAAGCTGGTCACCCAATACCTGGGCCAGCAGCCGCACATCATGAAGGCCAGCGGCGTCTCGCAGGGATTGCTGGACGAGATCGGCCAGGTGTTGCACTGGCCCGCGACGGAAGAAGAGGTGGAGCACGCGATGAAGCTGGTGCCCGATGAGGTCGTGCAACTGATCACCGCCTCCGGGACGCCTGACGAGGTGCGCAGCAAAGTGGCCGAGTACCGCGCCAACGGCTGCACCTGTCCCATCCTCTACCCGCTCGGCGACGTCAAGATGATGATTGACACGTTCGCTCAACAATAAGCAGCGAACCGATACAACTACAACGGGCCGGCACACTGCGATGCCGGCCCGTTGCATTGACTGTGTTCCACGCCGACACAAGTCATTTCTTGACCTTGATCGAGAAAAAGTAATCGTCACGATCGAGCGATTGCCCTTGCTTCGGACGGACGATTACCCTCAACTGATAGTCACCATCGAAAGGCTCGTTCTTGCCGGGCCATCCCTTGAGATTGTCGGCAAAGACCAGCACGCTGCAATCCGGATCGCCGCCTCCGAAAGAGCAGTAATATTTGTTCTCTTCCGTGCGCCGATAGACTTCTTTGATCAGATTACCCTGAGCATCTACTTTGTTGATGACAAACTCTACATTCTTGATACCGTTGCCGTCGTCGGCATCGGAAATCTTTTCCGGCGCCGAGACCTTGCCCTTGCACGCCGCGCAGGCTTTGACGCGAAAGACAAGCGACTTGGCGGCGGCCGACTGGGCATAGTTCACAGGCGCCATCACCATCGCCCAGGCGTCCAACTGCGAAACCTTTAGGAACGGCGGCCCAGATGGACTCGACCGCGTGGGCGTGAGCGTCGGCTGGCGGGTCGGCGTGGCGACGATCACTACAACCGTGGCCGTTGACGAGGGCCGCGCGGTTGGGCTGGGCGTGCTGGCCGGAGCGGAGATTGCCGTCGGCGCGAGTGTGGCGGTCAACGCCGGCGCGACGGACGTGCTCGCCTGCGTTGGGGACAGGAACGCAGTCGGCATGGCGGATGGCGATTCGGCGGGCGCGCCTTGTGTCGGCGACGACACCGGACCTGAACAGGCAAATTGAGCCAGAGCGGTTAGAATGACGACACATCCCAACATCATACGCGTACGACGTGACATGAACTCCTCCTGTAAATAATTCGAATCTGCGCTTCACCCACCCGAGTTGCGTTGCTCTTTTGCTTTGCCGACCTCCTTGATTCCCTCCGAACAATACTTGTCCTTGAAATCCTGCAAGAATTCGTCATAGGTGTCCCGGTTGGCCTGTAAGAGACATTGATCAAAGTAAAAGAGTGCTCTGTCCCAGAGCCGGTTGCTCTTGTCCTTATTTTCCGGATTGGCATACCCTTGCGAAAAATACGCCGCGCCCAATATCTGAAAAGTCTGAGCCAAAATTCGGTGCTGGTCCTGGTCCACCAGCGGCAAGGTCTTTTGGATGCGATCAATCGCAGATTGATAGAGCAGATCGGCCGACGCGTGATCGCCGGCCGAAAGAAAAGTATACGCCTTGAGATAATCCACAGTCCCTAACGAAAGCTGCGTCCTGACGCCCACCACCGAACTGATCGTTTCGGCATGTTGAAGCGCCGCTTGATACTGGCTCGTGGCCCGATCCAGATCGGCACGGGCCTGCGCCAGGTTGTCTTGATCCAACTGCCCCGCCAGCAGCCTCTGTGCTCTCTCGGAATAGACATTTCCCATCCAAAGATAAGCGCGGTCATAAGACGAATTGCTCTTGAGCGCCTTGGTAAACGCATCCTCTGCAAAGGCGATGGCCTCACCGGACGAGTTGAATGCCTTTTTCGCCTCAGTCTCGTTGCGCGCCAGGAACATGGCCTCGCGGCCCATAAACACATAGAGAATTTCATTGCCCTGATCTTTCGACCAGGTTCTGAACTGTGGCTCTGCCTCTCGAAAGACTTGAAGCGCCTTGTCATTTTGTCCTGTCAGATCAAGCGCCAGGCCCCACGTGAACCAAACCAACGCCGTAGCGCGCGGTTTGAGATTCTTGTCAAAGTATGCGCCGGTTCTCGTATCATAGAAGTCAACCGGCGAGCGAAACGCGACCGGGGCGCCCAACTGCTGGCCTCCAATGATCTCGGCGGTTTCACTCCGCACAGTAGCCGCGTAGAACTTGGGCGTGAAGGCAGCCGGGGCCTGATTCACATCCAGCGTTCCGTAGATGACCATGTGCGCGTTGATGCGTTTCGCCAGATTGGCGGCTTGCGCTTCCGTGGCAATCACGCCAATGGGAGACCGCTTCCGCAGCCAGCCCAAGCTATCGTGCCATATCTCGACCTTGATGTCTTTAGGCAAGCTAGCCGCTTCTGCCTGCAGTTTGCCGAACATCCACTGGCTGAGGCTCGCGCCATCTTTCGACGCATGCACTTGTCCATTCTTGTCCAACTGCCCCAAGTCGGCTACCGCGACATTGAAGGTAGACTCGGGCATCTTGTCCGGCACAACCGCTATCCACACGGCGACAGCCACAACCAGCGCCACCGCCAGCAGGGCCACGATGAATCGAACCGGAACGACTAGCGTGCCGATGCGGACATTGTTCTGCAAGATGAATTTGCCGACGGCGACGTTTTGCGCGCCTTCGCCAACATTGGCGGCGATAACGTCGCCGTGTTCCTGTCGAGTGGCGCGCGCCAGGAAACGCTGCAGCCAATTCTGTTCGTTCTCGTTCGGATCCATTCCCGGAGCTTTTGACATTTGACAAGCCTCGGCCTACTGACCAAATTTCGCCTTGACCCAATCCACGGCCGAGCCTCCTGCTCTAGTCACGACCCGGCTCACGGCCGATGCCACAAAAAGGTTGGCGAGGGCCGGCTTTATCTGCGGAACATTGTCCAACAACCAACCGCCCACCTGGGTGATCACGTTGGCGCTCGGCACTTGTCCCATTGCCGTCTTTTCCAACTCACCGCGCAACAGCCTGATCTGAAAATCGGCGACGGCTACAACTGTGGCATCCACTTGCCCGCGAACTTTGTCAAAAGCTGCCGTTACCTCGGCCAGTTTCTGTTCGATGACTTGCTTGTCGTCCAGCCTATCCAATGCTCCAATACTCTGAGCGACATTTTTGCCAACGGCAACGTTTTCCGCGCCCGCGCCGATCTGCGCGATGATGACATCACCGGCAATGTGGTCCGGCAATTGAATCGAGCCAGCGGCATCACGCACGGTATGTGCTCGACTGCCGCTCGATGCGGCTCCGCCATTTCCGTTTGATGACAAATTCCATTCAACGTGAGGCCGTTGCGTTTCGCATTCGGCGATGAGTTCAGGGATGCGGTCACGGCGCTCCATAAAGGCCACCAGTTCTCTTGCCTTGCTCGCTTTGCCGTCGCCCGGCAGGTCGTCATAGGCCACATTCAGATTAAAGCACAAGGTCTTGAGCTCGCCATCGTCGAAACAAGTTGTGAGCTTTTGGTGCAAGTCTACCAGTTCTTGCGTCGAGAATCTTGGAAGCATTGTCACTCCTTCACCGATCGGTCTATTAAAAGAACACCTGCCCTATTGCCTGCCAAAGGACAAGTGTTCTCGTTGAATCATCTTAGCGCAGGAAACTGCTTGATAGTATAGCGTCTCGCACAGCAAGTGTCAATGGCCAATCTCGAGTTTTGAAGCATTCCAGGCAACACTTGGCCAAGTAAGGATAGAAAATGCCAAGCGCCTTGAGACATTTTTCTCAAGCGTAAGGTCACAGGTCACAGAAAAGCGGACTTGCGGGAGTAAGGTATAATGGCAAAACAAAATCGAGGAGGTCGGACTTTGGATAGACGCCAACCCAGCTCTCGCCACTGCTTCATCTGCGGCGTGCAAAACCCGCTTGGGCTCAAGCTGCAATTCGTGGACGACGGCGAAAGCGCCGTTCGAGCGCAAGTGACCGTGCCAGATCAGTTCAACGGCTATCCCGGCATCGTTCACGGCGGCATCGTCGCCGCGATTCTGGACGAAACGGCGGGACGTGCGCTCTTGGCGCGCGGGCACGACGACAGGAACTTGTTCGTCACGCTCAAGATGGAAATCCGCTACCGCCAGCCCACGCCAACGAATACGGCGCTCACCGCCATCGGCTCAATCGTCAGAGCGGGCTCAGCCCGCGCCACCGTTCACGGCGAGATTCGCCTGCCGGATGGCACCGTGACCGCTGAAGCCGATTGCATCGTCGCGCGCCCGCCAGCGGGATTCGGGGAGCGTTGGGAACCTGAGCGGCCTTATTGGAAAGTGTACGACTAGTTTTCGTCCAGCAACTCGTCGGCGCGGCCTGCCAGGCGATCCCACACATCGTCGGGCAATTCCAGAATCACGCGCACCTCGCGCGCTACATCGCCCTCGTAGTGCGTGGCGACCAGGCCCAATGCCTCATCATCCGGCACGGCTGAACCGACTTCGCTCAAGCGCCCGTGGAGCAACTGGCTGCGGCTCACACGAGCCGCTGAGAGGCGGAACACCAATCGCTCTTGCCCGTTCTCCCATTCGGGAACGATCTTGTCCACACTGTCAAAGATCAACTGAATCATCGTGCGCCTCACGTTGGACGAGTTGCCTGGTCGGCGGAATCATCTTATACTCTGGTCGCGCGTGAGGATAGCACGCAATGCGCTCGGATGCAACCAGGAGCATCTCTATGGAATGTTACACGTGCAAATCCATTTCGGGTGAAAAAAGAATCTCGCCCGGGCCGACCATCTACGAGGGAAAACACTGGTTGGTCGAGCACGCCTATCCTTGCGCGCTCAAGGGCTGGCTCGTCCTCGTACTCAAGCGGCACGTCGAATCTTTGCACGAGTTGAGCCGCGAAGAGTTCCTTGAACTGGGCGAGCTGCAACACCAATTGGCGCAGCTGTTGTTTCAAGAACTCGACTGCGAGAAAGAATACTCCGTCTGCCTGGCCGAAGCGGAACATTTTCATCACATCCATTTTCACCTGATCCCCAAGCCGCACGATTTGCCCGACGAACTCAGAGCGACTCGGATTTTCTCCATGCTCAAAGTCGCAGAAAAGGATCCCGTCCCGCCGCATGAAATTCACGCCTTGTGCGAACATCTCAAAACCCGATTTGAGCAGGCGGCGCGATGACTGATCTCGGCATTATCATCGTCAACTGGAATGTGCGCGACCTGCTCGCGGCGTGTCTGGATTCGGTAATCGGCAATAATGTACTGTCAACGGAGATCATTGTAGTGGACAATGCTTCGATGGACGGCAGCGTCGACATGGTGCGCGACCGCTTCCCTCAAGTCAAGCTCATCACCAGCGAAAAGAACCTGGGCTTTGCGGGCGGCAATAATGTGGGGATGAGATATTGGAGATTGGATAATCCAATACCCACTACCCACTATCCGCGTTACGTGCTATTGCTCAATCCTGATACTGTGGTACACAGTGATGCAGTGGAAACAATGGTGCGCTTTATGGACGTCACCCCGCAGGCGGGCGTGTGCGGCGCGCGGCTGGTGTATGGCGATGGCAATTTTCAGCACAGCGCGTTCGGCTTTCCCGGTTTGTGGCAGATCGTTCTGGACACGCCCGGCGTCCATCCGCGTCTGCTCGATTCAAGATTGAACGGACGCTACAGCCGCCGGCTCTATGCCAGCGATCACCCCTTTCAAGTTGACCATCCGCTCGGCGCCGCCATGCTCGTGCGCGCCGAGGTCATCTGCAAGGTGGGGTTGATGGACGAGAGTTTTCACATGTACTGCGAGGAGGTTGACTGGGCGTGGCGCATCAAAAAGGCAGGCTGGAAAATCTTTTGCGTACCGCAAGCCGAGATCGTTCATTATGGCGGCCAGTCCACCCGGCAAGCCAGGCCAGAAATGATCGTGGCGCTGTGGACGAGCCGTCTGCGGCTTTACCGCAAGCACTATCCGGCCTGGAAGCTCACCGCCGCGCGATGGCTCGTGCGCCGCAAGATGCGCGCCGAGCTGCGACGCGCCGGCACCAGCCTGGCGCACGAAGAGGTGGACAAACCAACTCATTCGGCCTTGGCGCGGGCCTACCGCCAAGTCATCGAACTCTATACCACCGGCAACCATCCTCCATAAGCCATCTGCCATAAGCTATCTGCCATGAGCCATCAGCTAACCGCTATCATCATCGCCAAAAATGAAGCGCATCACATTGCCGACTGCGTCGCCAGCCTGCGCTGGGCTGATGAGGTTGTCGTCTGTGACAATTTCAGCGGCGATGATACGGTGGTATTGGCGCAGCAAGCCGGCGCGCGGGTCATTCCCCAATTCCCGCACGAAAACTTTGCCCAGGCGCACAACCTGGCACTCGACACGGTGACGGACACCGAGTGGATTCTGTTTGTAGATGCCGACGAGCGAGCCACGCCTGAACTTGCCGCCGAGATTCAGTCCATCGTCAAGGATGACCTGGCCCCGGCCGGTTACTGGGCGCCACGTCACAATTACATCTTTGGCAAGCTCACCCTGCACGCGGGTTACTATCCCGACTACCAGATGCGCTTGCTGCGTCGAGGCCGCGCCCGCTACGAGCGCCCGGTACACGAGGTCGTCGTGCTGGATGGGTCGGAAGGTCATCTCGATCACCCCCTCATTCACTACAACTACGGGACAGTCCAGCAGTTCCACGTCAAGCAGCACCGCTACGTCCAATTTGACGCGCAAGAGCTTGACCGGCAAGGCATCCGCTTCAAGCCGCGCAACCTGATCTTGCAACCACTGCGGCATTTCTGGTGGCGCTACATCACCCTTGAAGGTTATCGCGACGGGCTGCACGGCCTGCGTCTGTGCGCGCTGCTGGCATACTACTATGGCCTCTTGACTTACCTCCGGCTCGGCAAGATTCAACACCGCGCTGCTTCACAACAGACTTGATCCCTCGACTTGAACACCGCCATGATCGAGCATCCGCCTTACCCTAGTCTAACCATTGTCAACTCAGCCCGCATTAACTGTTATACATTTGTCATACCGCGATACGATCTGTAATGTCCTGGTTACAGGCTTCCCTTACTCTCTGATCGAGTCTGGCATTATACTCGCCAGGGGGTCGCAGAGATGTGATCTGGGCGCTGGTCAGAAGCGCACTCCAGTTGGCGTGGACGAGCGAACGCACCTCGCGCCCCGTGAAACTATCGAGCAAGGCGCAGGTCACAGAGTGATCGGCCCACATGGAAAGGGTAGTGCGCTCTCACGCACAGCCAAGTGCTTCGAGATGCACCCTTGCTCGCATTTAGGTGTTGGCTCAAGCCGCGCAAGTGGCCGGAGGCGTAACCTGGGCCGGTTGGCTGAACAGGTGAAACCAACCGTGTGCTATCTGCGCGGCCTGCGCTTTTATGCCGGCATAAAACAGGTTAGAAGGCTCTAACCAGATTTCCGCCCGCAGAAACACACTACAGCCTTGCCATATCATGTGAATCACCAGCCACCGAGCGGAACCAGAGCGTGAGCGATGGGAGTTCGTGGTGCACGGCGAATGCCCCTAAATGAGCGGACTTGTCACTCTTGGCAATCACATCGCCGCCGACCTGCGTTGTGAGGTCGGCGGCGACTCTACTTGCTATGGTTGAAGATTGATCCCCTTACTGTCCAGGTGGTCGGTAAGTAGGGGTCTTTTTCGA
>CAYGWJ010000250.1:0-3009 GCA_964353405.1 uncultured Anaerolineae bacterium | reverse complement strand
GCTGGGCAGGTGGCTGTGCGATTGGAATGGCTGACAGCATTATGGTAAAGCTCTGTACTGGTGCAACGGCGAATGGCCTTATAGTTGACAGAAAAATCTCGCCCTTGACAAAATCGGATGGTGCTTAACTTGTAACCAATGGCCTCATCCGGCTCCTCAGCACACAAGCCTTGTCAAAGGCACTCCATTGAGGGCGATTACTCGCCTTCGGAGCTTGGCACATGAACGGTCAGGGTCTAGACTTGCGTCCGGTCTTCAGTACGTATTGCTACGCCTGCCATAAGACACGAACCCATCTTGCCCCCGTGCCTTCTCGTGTACCGACCCCACGTCAGCCTATCCTCCGCATTACCAGAGGCATTTGCTTCTTGGGGTATCCCTCTCCTCAACGGCATCCGGCCTGGCCGCCTACTCACCCCTTTGGGCGAGAGCTGTTGAGGGTTACTCCGTTCCGTGTATCCATTTTGCGTGACCCCAGGACGATACTCTACGCCGTGTCCCTCATCCGTATCGGGTGAAAACCACGCACGGGTTGACTGCGTGGCCGAGTGGGGACATGTCCCATTTTGGGCCTGCCTGCGTTAGCTTGCGCCAACATCAGCCAGTTTGGCAGGTTCTAACTCACGACGCTTCAAATGTATCTTTGTCGCCTGTCCATAGTCACTTGCTGGAGGCGTCGCCACCTTCGGCTGGTAGCTTATCCCCTTCTCACCCTTGCACTCCGCCTTGCGTTCGCCAAACGCAAAACGTAGGGTGATGCTGTCATTCCTTCACTTGGAAGGTAGGAGTTGACCAGTTGCCAAGGCTGATCGCACCTACATGGATACACAGTTGTAAAAGTTCAGGCTTGGCTGTTAGCCTTCCCTTTCCCGCTCATCCTCCCTGCTGGTTAGCATGGTTTCGAGCAAACGGATCGCACTAACCGCGTGTTAGGCCATTTTCTTACGAATTGAAAACGTGCCGTTGACCTTTGAGCCTATCCTGGCCTCGGACGGCCATATCATCTTACGACAGCGAGCCGTCCTATAGGGCCGATAGAGGACAGCGGCGCTTCAATTGTTGGGTTGATATTATCGGCCACGCGAACTGATGCGTCTTATCCTTCTCGGCCCTATCGTCTTACGTTTTCGGCGCACGCCTGACCTTCGTTGGCAATGTCGTCAATCTAACGATTCGCCCGCCACCCTAGGTTATCCCTGAACTCACGAACTTACTTCCCTGGCCGGATGGGCGCAGGTACGACCGGCGACGGCCCCCAAAGTTCATTAGTCAGGTTGAGGGTGAGCGTGCCCGCTTCGGCCCGCACTTTTTGCACGTCCTCGCTGCTGTACCAGGCAGCCCAGGCCGCCATGTCGGCGAACTCGTAGGTTATCACTACCTGGGACGCGCCAGGGCCTCCTCTGTATGCGCGAAATTCAACTACACCGGGGATTGCCAGTACGCGCTTAATCGCGCCCTCTGTCCACTTTAGATAGGCATCTACCTTGTCGGGGTGGATGTCCCACTTCTGAACATATAGCACCATTGCAATTCACCTCCTTTCGTCGAGATTTGCTGGTGTGATGGTCACACGTGGGCGCGCCTTGCCTCCTTTCTCTCATCAAAACGGTGGCGGGCGAATTTCAGAAAACCATGTGGCATTTCGGCGCGCGGGCCTAACTATGAGTATACGGAATTTATTCCTTCTACTCCGCCATCTCCTGTTTCCGCCAATATCCCTCTGGGGGAGAGTAGTCGGAATGCCATTCGCTTGTGTCGCCTATGGGCAGTATGAACGGAAACGGGTTTGGGTGGTGAAATGCGGAATACCGTGCAGCCAGCGCCGCACATGCGGAAACGCTCGTGGCATAACGGAGGATCCCTCATGCTCGCCTCCTCCAAAGCAGGCACGTTGGAACAAGGGCACCGGACCACTGGCCTCAAGTATACTCCCCTTCTGCCCGCAAGTCAAAACACGCGAGGTCGCAGGACCCGGAGTGCAAGCTTTAGCTTGCCCGCTGTGCCCGCCCGACGTTGCGCCTGGCGGCCCGCCCGACGTTGAAACGTCGGGCTACAACGGCCAAGCCCGATGAATCGGGCTACTACGGGCTATGCGCCGCGCCAGAAAGCCCGCTTGAGCGGGCTTTGTTTTTCAGCGCGGAGATTCATCTCCGCGCTCTCTCTTCGGGCCGTGCGTGCGCGAAAGCCCGACGTTGAAACGTCGGGCTACAACGGCCAAGCCCGATGAATCGGGCTACTACGGGCTATGCGCCGCGCCAGAAAGCCCGCTTGAGCGGGCTTGGCCTTTCAGCTGGGCCTATCGGCGCGGCGGATCTCCATCCGCCAGTGTTAGGCCATACTCTGCTGCCAATTCCTTTTCATCGCTTCGATTTCTTGAAGCGTCTTTTTCACTCGCTCCGTGTAGATGTCAAAACTGGCGATGGCTTCATCTAATGACGCGGGCTTGATCTGTTGCGCGTCAAACTCTAGCCACTCGGCAGGATGATAGCGCCAGAGAGCTTTCGGCGATGTGACCAAGACCATGATTCTCGAATCTGATTCGGCAATATCTACAATCTGACCATACCAATGTTGGACTTTGACGATAGCTCCTACTTTGAGAAAGTCCGGTTTATTCGTAGCCATTGCTCAACAACTCCTGCGCCAATTCGATAGCTTCCTCGCGGCTATGGGGATGATACCCAAACTTGTTCAAGAGCGCGACCAAGAGGTAGTGCTCGCCCGACGCTGAAAAGGCATCAAACAAGCCCGGTGTGTTACTGTATTGGATGTCCAATTCTTCCCATTGTTCTCTGGTCAGTTTGTGTTGAGTGGTCAAGTTCATTCCTGCTTGTTGGCTTGCGGCGCGCGGGCCTAACGAGTTAATGGGCCGTATGAACGGATGGCCTCCAGTATACTCTCCTTCTGCCCGCAAGTCAAAACACGCAAAGAGACCCTAAGGGTTTCTAAAAACCCTTAGGGTCTCTCGCTTGACAAATAATCTCGTTTATGGTAGAGTATTGCCAGGTT
>CAYGWJ010000249.1:0-3293 GCA_964353405.1 uncultured Anaerolineae bacterium | reverse complement strand
GTGAACCACAGATAGCTCACGAACAGCGCCAGGTCGCCCACCGTAAACGTGCCGTTGCCGAGCGCCTGGCCTGATAGCAGGAGGACCACGCCGATGCCAAACGTCGCCGTCAGGTCGAAAGTGGAATAGATCACGTCGTTGATCAGGCGTGTGTTCAGCTCCGCCTTGCGCCGCCTGTCGTTCAGCGCGCGCAAATGGTTGACGATGCCCACTTCGGCATTCGCAACCTTGATCGCCTGCACTGCGCTAAAGATTTCGCCGATAAAGCCGGTCACGGCATCGGTCGCCAGGCCGCGGGCGCGAAGGTACTTGAGGAACCCTCCCCACAGCAGGCGGGCCGAGACGATGGTGAGGGCCAGCGGCACAAAGATGACGAGCGTGATCGTCAGGTTGATTTTTGCCATGATGACGATGGCGACGGCGGCGGCGATGACCTTGCCGCCAATGTCGGGCAGCCAGGTCGGAAAGTCGGCCGTCTCGGCCACGTCATTGCGGAACCGGTTGATCGCTTCCCCCGGCGAGACCGGCAACGGGTCCGCGCCCGACCGGCGCAAGATGCTGGCAAAGAGATTGCGGAGCAGCAATGCGCCGACCGTGTACCGGTACGTCCAGCCCGTCCATTCCAGGCCGAACGTGGCGACCAGCCGCGCGACTTCTGCCGCGACAAAGAGGGCGATCAACGCCCACAGCCCCAGGGTGGCAGGCGCAGCGCCTGTGATGGAATCAAAGATCGCCTTTTCGATCAGGCCGGGGAACACCTGCAGGCCAAAAGCGACGATCACGCAGACGCAGTGTACGGCAAAGAGCCAGGGCCGGTAGCGGATGATGCGCCCGTTGAACGGAATGGTCTTGAGGATTTCGGGTTGCGTCGTCACGCCAGCACCTCCTCCAGCCCGGTCTGAAGCAGGCGGTAAAAGCGCGAGCTGGGATCGCGCGCCAGTCCCTCTCGCGGACCGTATTCGACCACGCGCCCGTTTTCCAGAATCAAGATATCGTCGGCGCGTTGGACGGTCCGCAGGCGGTGCGCGATGACAATGCCGGTGCGGTCGGTCAGCAACTGCCCCACGGCGCGTTCCAGTAACGTTTCCGTCGCCGGATCGAGCCGTGACGAAGCCTCATCCAGAATCACCAGTCCCGGGTTTTTGAGAAAGACGCGGGTGAAGGCAAGCAATTGAGCTTCGCCGGCCGAAAGCCTCTGACCGCCGGCAGCCAGTTCGGCGTCAAGCCCGTGCCTGGCGGGCAGAGATTGGAGCCAATTCCACAGGCCCAACTCTTGCAGGACGGATTCGATCTGCGCATCGCCGATTCGCCCGTCAAAGAAGGTGAGATTGTCACGCACCGTCGCCTGGAACAACTGGACGTCTTGGGTGACCAGGCCCACGCGTTCGCGCAGCTCAGACAGGGACAGGTCACGCAGGTCCACGCCGTTCAGTCGAATGACGCCGGAGGCGGGATCATACAGCCGGAACAACAAACGCGTGATGGTCGTCTTGCCGCTGCCCGTCCGCCCCAGCACGCCCAACACCTTGCCCGGCTGCAACTGGAGCGAGACCTCCTCCAGCACGTTCCCGTTATCTTCGTAGCCAAACGAGACATGCTGCAGCTCGACCGACAACGGCCCCGTCAGCGCGGCCGGCGCGCCAGGCGGACCGGATTTGTCTTGCACCTGGGGTTCAAGTTCGAGCAGTTCGTCAATGCGCTGGATGCTGGCGGTGGCCTGTTGCAAATCTTGAACCTCACTGCGAATGTTTTGCACAGGCGCGCTCAACTTGCCGATATAGTAGACGATCATGTAGGCCGTGCCGAGGGTGGCCGCCCCCTGGGTGTAGAGATAGACACCCACCGCCAGGCCGATGGCATAGCCGATGACATACAGCAGGTTGGTCATGTTCACGACCAGAACGCTCAAGACGTTGGCCGCGCGCCGCTTTTCCAGCCAGGCGCGCATCAGGCGATACAGGCGGTTCATCACGTATAGCTCGGCGCCGCTGGCGCGTATATCTTCCGTGCCGGAAATGCGCTCTTCCATATAGCCGAACAGCTCGGCGCTCGTCTGGCGTCCGGCCGCCCAGCGAGGAACCGCATGTCGCTGCACCGCGGCGAGGAGGAGCAGCGTTAACAAAACGTACAGCGCCAGCCCGGCGCCCACACGCACATCCTCGCGAAAGAGCAGGGCGAGGATGCCGGCGACGAGCAAGGCGTTGCCCAGCACGCGGAGCGTGAACTGGGAGAAAAAATTGGCCAGAGCCGTCACGTCGCCGTCAATCCGCTCGATCAGCTCGCCCGGCGTGTGCTGTTTGTGGAACGGCAGGTCGAGCCGCAAACAGTGCAACGTGAGGTCGGCGCGCAACGCGTTGGTCGCCGTCCAGCCGATGCTGGCGACCGCATAGTTGGTCGCCAGCTTGACGGCCTGGCTCACCAGTGCGATAACGATGAACAGCACCGCCGCCATCAGCAGCGCGGGCTGCGACCCGTGCGATTGAGCTGTGTCAATGAAATACCGAATGACCTGCGGGTTGGCGAGCTGCAGGCCGATGCCACCAAACAGCAGCACCGTCAGCAGCGCAACCCTGGGCCATTGCGTTCCGAGATATTTGGCGAGCAACTCGCCGTATTTCCTGAGAGGCATTTTTCCTTCCCGGATTGTGTGAACAAGAACACGAACCGTGCTCGTGGTTGGGGAAATGAAACGGCCACGGGCTCGAGCACACCCGTGGCCGCGAGGCATTGAGAGGAACGCCCTGCCTGGCGAGCGCGAAAGAGACTCTGCGCTCTCATCATCCAGGCGCGCAAAACCACACGCTATCAAGCGCTAGTCTGTTTGCGGGTCAATCAATGGGCGTTGTGGAACTCTACCTTTGGGTCAGCAGATGCACTCCTGAGACATGCGATCAAGAGATTTAGCTGTTAGCATCTGTCTGCCTCCTCAAGAATGTGGTGCGAGTTTATCATAGGTGGTTTCCAGCGTCAAGGGCATCCGCAAGCGACACCCTATCCACATAAACGGCACGTCTGGTTTGGTCTTACATCTAGCCGCTGATCGCGCGCGAGCACATTCACACGCGGGCGCGACATGGTCGAATACGCGCCCTGGCGGGCCAGATAGTCGCGATAGGAGAAATCGCCCGTGTCCGTCGGTGTAGGTTGAAAAACTGTATCTTCTCAAAAAGTCGCGGTAAAACATTTGTGCATGTCACCTGAACCGCCATATACAGCGTAGAATCAGCGAGTGCGCCCAATATATGGCGGTAGTAGACCGGAAGAGCAGGGGTTTCCCGCGAATTATTGAGATG
>CAYGWJ010000248.1:0-22582 GCA_964353405.1 uncultured Anaerolineae bacterium | reverse complement strand
CCAGATAAGATCGAACGGGTAGTCGCAAATGGGCTGATGATGGTCTTGGCGCAGCCAATCCAACGCTCTCAGCGATTCAAATCAGGCGATGCCGTCACAGTCTCTCAAGATGGGGATGCGAACCTGCGTTTGGGTCCCGGTATAAACTACACGCCTCTGGCAGTCTTGCCTCCAGGCAGCCAGGCTGTTCTGCTGGCTCATCCGCTAAATGGGGTATTGGCAAAAGGCTATTATTGGGGGAAAATAGTTGTTGGTGAGACAGCCGGTTGGATCAGCGAATCGGTTTTGCAGGAGGCAAAGTAGTTTTGAACGGTCGAGATAAGCCGTGAATCCTTAAACATCGCTGTGCTTCTCGATGGGGATGCTCCGGTGAGGCTAGAGCAAGCAGGACCAAAGGAGGACAGGATGAATTTCGATCTGAACGAAGAACAGCGTATGTGGCGTGAGGCGGTGCACGATTTTGTCGCCCATGAGGTGAAGCCGCAAGCGCGCCAGGTGGATGAAGAGGGGCGCTTCAACTGGGAGGCAGTCCAAAAGATGGGCCCCCTGGGGTTGTTAGGGCTAAATGTGCCGGAAGAATACGGCGGGGCAGGCATCGATCCGGTTGGCGCTGCGATCGCAATTGAAGAGTTGGGTTGGGGTTGCGGCAGCACCGCTCTGGCTATTGCAGCTCACAATGGGCTGGGCTGTGCCCCGATAGCTCTGTTTGGCACGTCCGAGCAAAAACAACAATATCTGCCCCGCGCGGCCAGCGGAAAGGGCAAGCTGGCTGCATTGGCGCTGACCGAGCCAGGCGCCGGTTCAGATTTACAGGGCGGTGTCTCGCTGCGCGCCGAACGCCGCGCGGATATGTGGGTCGTTAACGGCAGCAAGATGTGGTGTACGAATGCCAGCCTCGCCGATTTCATAGTAACTCTCGTGAGGACTGACCCGCGCGGCGGTCCTCACTCGCTGAGCATGCTGATCGTGCCCACCGAGACGCCCGGCTTGCACATTGGACCGCCTGAAAAGAAGATGGGATTGAAAGGCTCGCCCACTCATGCTGTGACGTATGAAGATGTGTGCCTCCCGCTGGAGAACTTGTTGGGACCGGAGGGGTGTGGTTTGAGTCAGACATTGACCATCCTGGATGGCGGGCGCATCAGCATCGCTGCGCTTTCGGTTGGCTTGGCCCAATCGGCATTCGAGCAGGCGGTCAATTATGCCCAGGAGCGCCAGGCTTTTGGACATCCGATTGCGGACTTCCAGGCGATCCAATGGATGTTGTCCGATGCGGCGACAGAAATCCATGCCGCTCGCTTAATGGTCTATCATTCAGCCTGGCTGAAGGCTGAGAAACGTCCCTTTTCCAAAGAAGCCTCGATGGCCAAGTTGTTTGCCAGCGAGATGGCTGAGCGCGTCTGCCGCAATGCAATCCAGGTCCACGGTGGCTATGGTTACAGCCGTGAATTCTCCGTGGAGTTGACCTATCGGGATGCTCGCTTGATGACCATCGGCGAAGGCACCAGCGAAATGCTGCGCCTGGTGATCTCGCGCCAGGTGCTGGAGATGCACTAGCACCAAAAGGCGCAGGATGCATTGGCATGATCGTGATCCAACTCACTCGACTCTTGAGTGTCCCGCCCGGCGACCTGGTGTATCACCTGGTTGTCCTGTTCGCCCTTGAGGCAATTCTGCTCATGGCGATTGGCCAAGGCCGCCGCTCCGGTTGGCCCGGCGGCGCGCTACGTCTGACCCTGGCTGCCTCTGGTGCGCTCGTCCTGCGCGGCGCGCAGGTGATGGTGGCCCTGCTGTCTATCGCCGGCGTCGCCAACTCGAGCTGGATCACGCCGCCACTGGAACGCTTTGCGGCTGTCGCAAGTCTTGGCTTGCTGGCGTGGGCGTTCTTACCGCTCATGGATGACGTCGCTCAGGCCGGGCTGGTGCTCGTCGTCGTCAACCTGATGGGCAGCGCCATCCTGTATGCCTTCCTGGCTCCGCCATGGTACCGGGACGCGCAAAGCGCCGGGACGTTTTACAATGCCACGTCGGCCGACTTGATCTGGAGTGTCTGGGCTGTGGCGTTGGCCGCGCTGGCCATCATCGCCGGGCTGATGCGCCGCCGCGCCCAGTGGGCGCTGCTCGTCACGGCCTTTGGTTTGTTGCTCCTCGGTCACCTGCTCCACTTGATTTACGCCGAACCGCAGACGCATGTGGCGGGCTGGGTACGCCTGGCCGAGCTGTGTGCCTACCCGCTGCTGGCCGGCCTGATGATGCTTCGCGCCGTCGAGCGTGACGAGAGTCTGCGGGCCGCAGCACCCGCCCCGGCGATAGCGGCTGTGCCGTGGCCTGTGATTAGAGTCTGCCAACGCGTGGCCCAAGCTACCAACGTCAACGTGGCTTTGCAGCGCGCGGGGACGGCTATCGGCAACCTCGTGGGCGCAGATGTGCTGGCGATCGGATTGCTCGACGAATCCGGCGACACCGTCGAGGTGGCCGCCGTTTGCCGGGCCCGGTCAGAAGTGCGCACCGGCCCGGCTTTTGACGTTGCCTCGCAATTGCCGGTCCATTCGGCCGTCAGCCGCCAGCGCGCGCTGCTGGTGAACGCCGACCAGGAACTGCAGCACGCCACGTTGGCCGCGCTGATCGGCGGCGCGACCGGCCCGTTGTGGATAGAACCGCTCGTTCACCAACGCGAGACGATGGGCGTCCTCATCGCCGGGCTGCCCGCGCAGCGCCAAGCCTCTGGCTGGACCGAGAGTGATGCGCAAATGCTGAATGGCCTGTGCGATGTGCTGGCCTGTGCGCTGTCCGTCGAGCGAAGGACAACCGCGCTCTCACACCAATTGGAAGAGTCGAAGCAGCGACCCGTCGAACCGCCCGCTCCGGCTGGATCCAAACGACCGGGCGCGCCGCCTGCACAAGCTGCGCCGCCGCTCATGACGCCCCTGCCCGCCAGCACTTTTAAGCGGACACCGGCCAGCGAGCTACTGAGATCAGCCCGACCCACAGATGCCGCACGCCCTGCCCCAGCCAAATCACCTGAACCGGGCCAGGCCGCGCGCGCGCCGCAGCCGCCGGCGAGTGTCACGCCATCGAGCGAACGCACATTGCGTGTTCGCGTGCAAGTTGACCGAGACTCGCCGCTCAAATCGGCGCGAGCGATGATGGTTCTGACACAGGTCAAGCGAATCGGGCGGCTCTTGGCTTGCCAGCCGGTGGAAGCTGACCTCCGCTCCGGCGGGTTCGAAGACGAGTTTACTGTGACGGTTGCCACGTCGAGCGCCCCGGAGACGGTGCAAGGCACACTTGCCTCCATCCGCGACGTAAAGAGTGTGGATATCCAGGTCGTGTAAAGATCACACAAACAACGCAGCCGGCGCCGTCGGGGGAACGAGGATCCGTAGCGCACGGGGAATGACCTGGAACGTCATCGGCGTTGTGCCGATGGGATCGCCGTCAATCTGAACCGGCCACGGTTTGGCGCAATCCACCATTACGCGCCGCGCGCGCATGAACTTGACCGACGGGTCCTGCAAGTGCCGCCCGCCCAAGATGCTGATCAAGTGTCTCAACGTGTACGTTGGGCCGACGCCGTTGAAAATCACCACGTCCAGCCAGCCATCGTCGAGCTTGGCGTCCGGCGTAATCCTCAGCACGCCGCCATAAAGCTGCGCGTTGCTGACGAGGATAAAGAGCGACCGTCCCTTGATGACTTTGCCATCCACGACGACAGTGGTGCGGACCCCATAGAACTCGACCGCCGCACTCGCCGCTGCCACCAGGTACGGCAATAGTCCTAATCGCTTGGTGGCGCGCTCGCGCGGCTCCATCTCGTGCGCCACTTGGGCATCCAGTCCCAACCCGGCGAACAGCAGAAAATATCGGTCGTTCGCGCGCCCAACGTCAATCGGCCGCGCGGCGGCCTCGGCCAGCAGGTGCGCCGCCACCAGCAATCGGTTCGGGTTGAGCAGCGTGAACGCCGGCAGGCCCAGTTCCTTCGCCCACACGTTGCCGGTCCCCGTCGGCAGCACGCCGAGCGCCACGCGGCTGCCCACCAACCCGTTGACTGCTTCACACACCGTTCCGTCACCGCCCGCCACTAGTACAACGTCCAGCCCGTCCAACACAGCCTGGCGCGCACAGTCAGTCGCCTGCCCGGCGCATTCGGTGACGCACTTGCGAACTCGCCAGCCGGACTCGCTCAGGTATTCCACTACAAGATCAAGCTCGTCTTCGACCTCGCGCGGCCCGGCGGCGGGGTTGTGAATCAAGAGAGCATTCGTTGCTGGCACATTCCCTTGTCCCTTTACTTGCGGCAAACAGGGCGCGGAAGGCATGCAGCCCAGTCGAAGAACCGGGTCAACTGATGCTCTGGACTTGATCCACCAGGCTCCAAAACTCGTCGAGGATAATCTGGAGCGCCGGGGGAGCTCCCGACTTGATCGCGACGACGGTTTTGACCCGGTCGCCCTCGCGGAGCAAGACCGTGTAGCGGACATTGTCGTCGGGCTGGGGAGTTGTGGCCGGATAGTTGTCCTTGAGCGACATAAAATTCGCCTGGTTGACGAACATGCGCTTCCAGACGGCCATCTCCTGGGCATCCAGTTGCCTCTGGAATTGCTTCCCGCTGGTGGGTTCAGTATAGACGGCCAGGCCATTCTGGTACACGATCACAGTGTCACTGGCAGGCGGCGAGACGCGGCCTACAGCGCCAATGCTGAACCATCCGTCCGGCGGCAGCGTGTCCGCCGGCGCCCAGGTGTGCTGGGTCAGCGGCCCCGCGGTCGGCGCCGGCGCCGGCCTGGGCTGGGTGCAACCCGCCAACAGCGCAGCGATGCAAGCCACCAAGAAAAGCCTTTGGAATGTCAACATTTCGTCCCCCTGTGCCCGGCATTGCGCTCAAGCGCGGACCAAATGGGATTGTACCATGTCTGCAAAGGAGGCGCAATAAATCGCGAGTACTAGAACCCATCACCCTGGCAAGGTTCAGAGATGAAACCTTCGCCAGGGCAAGCCAGCGTGTATAACAATGCTATAACAAAACCGTCATCTATAACAGTACTATAATACCTCTTGCCAACGCCACACCTTCGGCGTATAATCATCATAGAGGCAATCCTTTTTTGTAAGGAACACGAATGGTTTGGGGCCTTGGGCGCCTGTCGCAGCATTCAAGGGGACAAGTATGAAGACAACAGCATTTTCAAAGACGAAATCGCAGCGCGAGCGCGGCCAGAGCCTGGTCGAACTCACTTTGTTCGTGCCCATCATGGTCCTGCTGCTGGCGGGCTTTGTCGAGATTGGCTTTCTCATCAACGGTTACATCACGGCCCTGGACGCCAGCCGGGCCTCGGCTCGCTATGTCAGCCCGCTTGACCCCAAAGAGACACGCTGTCAGCCGTTCGGTCCCGCCGACCTGACACAACCCAATTGGATTTCCTTCACATCCGACTGCAACTCGGGTGTCATCGAGTATCCGTCGCGGGCGGCCGAGGTCAAGAGCTGGGATGTGGCCGCAAACGGCACGACCTATGACCATTGCAAAGAATCGCCGACATTGAATTTCTTTTATGTGGCCGGCTGCCTGGCGCTGCTGAACCTGCCCGAGGGAGGACTGAATCCCATCACGCAGACCATCTGGACGGAGAACGATTACGCGGGCGATGACATTATCGTGACCACTATTCCGATCAAGGACGGCCAACCGGTGTACGATGACGGGGTGCTGTGGTGGTCGTTGTACGGCAACCAACCTACCCCGGCGTTCCCGTCTTTTGTCGTCAACCCGACGGGAGCCGGCACCTTTACGATCAATCCCGACTTTATCGCCAGCTTGAGCCGGAACCAAAGTGGTACCGCGCCGGCGACCGGCCTGGTGGTGGTCGAGGTCTATCGCGTTCAGCCGCAGTTGCTCAAGCTGTTCGCGGTTGCCAACCGGATGGTCGGTGGGAGCGCCATCATTCCAGATCCGGTGCCGATTCACACCTACACGGTGTTCCCACTGGTGGCCGTGGAACCTAAGCCGTAATCATGTCGCAATGCTTTTGCCAGCATCTTGAAAGCTCACTGCATCGGGACCGTGGTATGATATTTATGACGAGCAAGGCTTGGCCCCACTCAACGCCAGAGAGCCTGAACAGTCTGCTCGTTTTCTCCACGTAAGGGGGACTGTGATGACAGGAACCACACAGGGAAAGAACATGCGGCGAGAACATTACGCCAGAACGCGCCGGGGTGAATGGGTCCGGCGCTCGAACCGGGGTCAGGTCATCATCCTCGTGGCCTTTGTCTTTATCGCGCTGGCGTTGTTTACGGGCCTGGTGGTGGATGGCGGCACCGTCCTGGCCCGGTACGCGCAATTGCGCCGCGCGGTGGACGCAGCGGCGGTTCAGGCCTCGAACCAGTTCCGCGAGTTCAGACCGCTCTATTCAGCCAGCGGCGGCGATATGTACCACGCGGCCACACAGGTGGTGGAGGCGCAAGGCTTTGACTCGTCGTCCATTCGAGCGTATGCCTGCACCGGCGGCGGCCCCAGCGTTCAGGCCGGCCCGGCTACGGCCCCCATACCGCCGGAGGCATCCGGCCAGTTATGCACCACTCCTCTTCGCAAGCTGGTGCGCGTGGACGGTCAGGTAGACGTCGGCCTGCCCTTCCTGTCGCTCATCGGCTGGCGGAACATCACAGTGAAGGCGACCAGCGTGGCCGAGGCGGCCGGGATTGACCTCACGCTGGTGCTGGACCGCTCGTCTTCGATGTCCAACGACTCTGCCTCGCACGGCGGCTCTACAGACCCAACGGTCTGTGGCGGCCCGGCCAGGAACTGCTATCCATTCGAAGATGTACGTACTAATGCGAAACTCCTGGTGGACAAACTCTACTTTCCCTATGACCGTGTGGCCATCATCGAATTCGACCGCGTCGCGCGCGTCTATAATCCAACTGCCAACGAATTTCAAGAGTTTGGATCTATTAACGTCCTTACCCCGACTCTGCTCGTGTCGGATAAACAAAAGGCCCTCAATGCATTGGATAATCCTACGAATGACTCCCTGCTCTTTATCATAGATCAGTGCGTCACGTATCATGGCTGCACAGACAACAATATGCCCGGTTTGGTAGACGTTCAGGCGAACACGAATACTGGCAGCGCTCTGCGGGCGGCGACGACGGTACTGGCTGTGCAGGGCCGGTTGAGAAGCGCTGTCTGGATGATGCTGCTTCTGAGCGACGGCGCTCCGAACGTAACCGACCCAGAGGGCAGCTTTCTAAACGGCTATTGCCCGCCCAGCACGTGGTCGTATGGCGGCGTCTACACGGTGGACGGCTATGGCAGCCGGCCCGCCGAAGCTCCTTATGCCTATCCTTATTGCCGCCGCCTCAACGTTGCAGCCGGATCGGGAACCACGCCGGACTCGGACTTGCCTTATGCGCAAATCAGCCGAGTGTGCAAAGAGGACGATACCACCAAGTGCGCGCCGGGCACGACGATCAGCCGCCTCACTGATCCTCTATATTATAAAGACAAGTATGATGCGGTTGACTATGCGCGCGACCAGGCCGACTTAATGGCCACCAACAGCATTGTCGCGTTTGTCATCGGGCTGGGCAGCGGAGTGTCTGGATCAAGCCTCAACCAAAGCACACGGCTCTACATCGAGGCCCCGGGCAGTCCCAGCAACTATTCGCGCGAGCCTTACGCCGGGGAGCGGCTGCTGCGCTACATAGCCGACGTTGGGACGCAGCCCAATCTCTGGCGATGCCGCAGCAACTATTGGGAATCGGGCGTGAGCGAGTTCCCCAATACAGAGCCTTACCACCATTGCGGCAACTATTGGTTCGCGGAGAGTGGCAGCAGCCTGCAGTCGATCTTTGAGGCGATTGCCAGTCGTATCTTTACGCGTATCGCTCAATAGGGTCAGCGGCCTAGCCATGACAAATGCGGCCACTGCCGACCCGCAGGATAGAAAGAAGGGCAAGATGAGAAAGCCAATCAAACCATCCACGCGATCACGCAAGGTGTCGCCCGGGCAGGGGCTGGTAGAGTTTGCCCTGGCGCTGCCCGTCCTGCTTTTGTTGGTCTTTGGGCTGATCGAGTTCGCGCTCATATTTACGGCGTGGATGATGGTGGAAAACAGCGCGCGCACGGCGGCGCGCTATGCCGTCACCGGCCAGTTCAACCCGACCTATTGCCACCAACAATTTGACTCGTTCACGGATGACCCTATGGCCGGCGCCAGTTGCGACCTGGATCTCGCTCGCGATGAGTATGGCAAGCAGTATTGGGTGCCTGATCTTAGTCGTAGTGAGACTCCCGCCCACCTGTGCGGCCTGATCTTTGCAGGGCACTCACTTCCGGCGGTGTGCGAGAACAACACCGCCATGACGTTCGAGGATGTCGTCGGCGCGATGCAAGACGCGGCTCGCCTCGATTCCATCCGCGACGTAGCCATCAGCGGGGCGCCCAGCCTTCTGATGGACCGCGCCGCGATCACCTCCACCGTGCGTGGCTGGTTCCACACCGAGATATGCAGCGGCCGCCGTTACATTGACGGCGATCATCCTGCCGCTTACGCCTGGAATGCGCCCGACTGTTTCCGCCTCTACACTGATGGCAGACAGCCCCGCAAGGAAAATGATGCCGGCGGGCCTGGCGACCAGATCACGATCAACGTGCTGTTCAATCATCCGTTGATCACGCCGATCAGGGGCGTGGCGGCCAACGCGGGCAACTGGATCCAGCTCAACGCTCTGCGCACCATGGTGGTCGAGCGATTCCGCACCTCGCGCGTGTACGGCCTGCCGCCGCTGGTGGCGCTGTTCACGCCGACGCCACTGCCGCCGACGGACACGCCCACGCCGACGATCACGCCCACGCCGACTGACACGCCCACGCCGACGAACACGCCTACGCCGACGAACACGCCCACGCCGACGAACACGCCCACGCCATCGTGCAATCAACTGTCTATAGACGACCTGGGCATGAAGGACAAGAACCTGGGGACCACGATCCACAACAACGGGCCGTATAACCTCACCGTTAACTGGGTGAGCCTGGGCTGGCCGACGGGGCAATTCCCGGCTGGCAGCGGCGCGGCCTATATGAGCACGATGCAGTGGAATGGCGGGAACTTGAGCCCGTCGGGCGCGACCGGCTCGCCGGTCACGGCCAACGATCCAGGCTTGAACGTGAACGCCAGCTCGAACACCAACTTTGCCGCCTCCTTCGACAACTTTGGCGCCGTGACCGTGCCCGGCCCGGGCGGAGCGGTTACCATTGGCAGCAACACCAGCATGGCCAAGAACTTTGTCAACGGCGCAGACTTTTCTTTGAGTGTGGAATTGCAGTTCCAGAATGGCATTGTCTGCACGCTCACGGCCAACGGCCACGACCGGCCAACGGTCAGCATCACCCAGCCCGAGACCGCACACATCACCGGCGTGTTCACCATCCGGGCCGACGCGGCTGACGCAGACTCGGGCATCCGCTATGTCCACATTTACGTACTAGACTCGTCCCACAACAGCCTTGCAACCTCCAGGCATTACAAGCGGGAAGCATTGGCGCCTTATTGCGGATGGGGTGATAATGGGGAAGGTGCGCGGTGGTGCTGGAACGCCATGCCCTGGGCCACCGGCACTGATCCTTTTGGCTACTGGTGGGATGATCGTACGGGTGGCTTGACCCATGATCAAATCACCAACGGCTATTACACGCTGGTGACCCTGGCGCAAGACAAGGACGCGACCTTTACGAACGACTTTGTGCGCAGCGAAGACTCGTGGCAATACGCTTACCTTTCCTTTGACATCAACGCGCCCACGCCAACGCCGACGCGCCCGCCGTCGCCCACGCCGCCGGCAACCTTTACGCCTACCCCCACGTCGACGTGGCCTCCAGACAAGCCCACGCCGACGACGCCGGCGCCCAAGCCGACGACGCCGGCGCCCAAGCCGCCCCCGCCCGTGCCGACAACGGCGGCACCCCCGGCGACGCCAATCACTCCCGGGCCATCACCCACCCCACCCCCGCCCACGCCCACACGGATTGACGGCTAGCCGCGTGGCCTGTTGGGGGCCTCGCGCATTGGAAGCAACGGTTTGCACACCCTGGCCCGCGAATGCGGGCCAGGGAAATATTATGGCTCGGAGTGAGAGGGATGGATAAAAAAAAGTTGACCACCCTGATGCTCATCAGCACGGCCGGGTTGCTGCTAACCTGGTGGAGTCTGCAAGCCGGCGCAAGCCAGGCGTCGCCTTCCACGCCGCCTTCGCCGCCGACTTTTTCACTTGTGGACGACCTGGTTGACCGCGCCCAGTCCCCGCTGGTGTCACGCGTCCAGACCGTCACGCTCGATCCAGCCCTGGACGATCTGATACAAGCCACGTGGCCGGTGCGCGTGGACGACGTGATTTATAACAAACCCGCTGGCACACCCCTTGTATTGCCCAGGGACGCCTGCGATGATGCCTGCAATTGCGATAATGTGGCCAAGAGTCTGGCTGTCGGATTCGTCACGATACGGTGCGAAGCGTCCGCCATTTACATTGACCTTCCACAAACCCCCGATCCCCAGCCTTGGGTCGCGGTCACTTATTGGACTCGCACTCGCGCCGAGCGTTACCGTGAACTGATCCAAGTAAAGGCCGGCGCTTCTACCAATCAAATGTATACTCCGATCACCGTCACTATCATCTATACCCGCCAAATGCCGCCGGAACGTATCTTTGATTATTGGGGAGATTCCCTTACTTTTCCAACCCTGAGACAGGTTTCTCCCTCTCCCACCGACCGGTCGGATGAGGAGGGTTGGGTGCGTTGGGTCAAAAACGACTATGTGATCGAGGGCACTGTGGTAGTGAGCGAACCCTTGTTTGGCTCGGATCTCACCATCACACAGTTGCTGATGAGTCCAGAGGCTCCCAAGTTTCGGGAGAAGACTTTTTTCACAGCGACCATCCAAAACATTGGAGTGATGACGGTCTGGCGTTGGTATGCCGCTGAACTGTACGTCAAACCGGCTTCGGACACTCCTCCGCAAAACGCCAATGACCATGTGGGAGGCTGGGATTACTATAGTTGGGATGCGATGTTTGTTCGTGATGGAAACTGGAAACTACGAGCTCCTCTTGGCCCGGGTGAGAATCTCACCGTGACGGCGGCGATAAACATACCCCTGCCCGGCACATTCAAAGCGTATGCGCAAGTGGACACGGCCTATAATGACCCCAATCATTATATCTATTCGGGCACCAATCCATTCTGGGGCAGCAATCTAGAAGGATACGGTATTCCACCTTACCCAGAGGAGCGGAACGTCCTCGGCGCCGAGCCATTTACGGTCAAAGGATCCGTAACCTATCTGCCCATTATCAGAAAAAAATAGCGTCTGCCGGCAGCACGCGCCACGCCGCTGGCCACCTCGCGCAAGAGCGGGCAACATGGCTTGCATAGAGTTGGCTCAAGCCCGCATTACGGGGAGTGTAAGTTTTTGCCACCGCGAAGCGTGCAGTCGCCGGATTCGCAAAATTCTGAACCACACCCCATGCCGGCGATAGCTTGACATTTGTTGCAAGTCACTATAGTATTAGGCAGCCAGCATCCGGAGCCAGAATCCAGTTACTCTAGGAGGCAAACTTATGCGACGCAGCCGAACTTTTATTCTTCTCGCGGTGGTGCTGCTTATGGTGGCAGTAGCGCTGTTCCTTTTGCTGAACCGTTCTGCGCCTCCTCCCAAGACGGCCGAGCCTACCGCCCAAGCCGTTCCCACCACCAAAGTTATTGTGGCCTTTCAAAACATTCCTCGCGGCGGGCAGATCATTACCGGCGCCGTGGGCCTGTTTGACTGGCCCACCACCCTGGCGCCGCCCAGCGCTCTCAAGGAAGGGGACTTGTCCAAGGTCATCGGCCAGTTTGCCAAGATAGACATTCCGCAGGGACTGCCTGTTCTGCCTTCGATGATTGCGTCCAGCCCGGCGGCGGCCGCCGCCGCAGGCGGGTCTGTTGCGGCCCTGGCCATCCAACCTGGCAAAGTGGGCGTGGCATTCCCATTCCGCTCCACGTACCCGGAAAAGGAGAACCTGCCCTACGACCGGCGCGACAAGGATGTCTTGCCCCGCCTCCTCAGTGTGGCATATGCGGTGCAACCCGGCGACCGTGTGGACGTGCTGGCCTGCTTCTGGGTGTATGAGATGGATAAAGACTTTCAGTCCAGGCTGCCGAACAAGATTGGTTACATTGATCCTCAGAATCCAAGCAAGCCGGTAGAAGGATTGGCCGGGCGACCGGTCGTCGCGCCGGGCGGCGTGCCCGGCGTCGAAGCGCCGGCCGAGCCGCAATTGCCGCGCATGGTCTGCCAGTGGACGGTGCAGAATGCCCGTGTGCTTGGGCTGGGTGACTGGGGCGTTCCGGTCATAGCGCCTACCCCGGCGCCAGGCGGAGGCCCCACACCGACCCCGGCTGCGGCCCTGCCGACCGTCGCAACGCTGGAGGTAGAGCCGCAAGACGCGCTGGTGCTCAAGTACGCGCGTGAGACGGGCGCGCAGATTGACCTGGTGTTACGCGCGGCGGGCGACAAAGAATCCAGGTTCAGCACTGAGGCCGTGACGCTGCAATACCTGTTCGAGCGCTTCCGAGTGGCTCTACCGCCCAAGTTGGATTATACTATCGGCGGCGGCGGCGGCGTGCCCGTGGGCGCCAGGTCCCCGTAATTGAAATCTTGACCGCTCACCCTGGCAAAGACCGCTGGAAACCTTCGCCAGGGTTTGACGGGCAGTATTACATCTTACAGATTCCCTAAAGAGCAAAGCATGGCTGGCGCCTCTTCGGACAAGATACGTGTATTGGTTGTAGACGACATTCCGGAAATGCGGGAGAATATCCGCAAGCTGTTGGCATTCGAGAACGACATCGAAGTCGTCGCCGTGGCCGGAAACGGCAAAGATGCGCTCGAGTGCGCGCGCCAGTATCAGCCGAACGTCGTCCTGATGGACATCAACATGCCGGACATGGACGGCATTACGGCGGCCGAGCTGGTCGTCCAGGCCGTGCCCATCGCGCAAGTCATCATGGTCTCGGTGCAAAGCGAGGCGGACTATTTGCGCCGGGCCATGCTGGTGGGCGCGCGCGACTTTGTGACCAAACCTTTCAGCGCCGACGAGTTGATCTCGACCATTCACCGCGTTCACAAGTCGGGCCTGGCGAGAGCGCAAGCCGCGCCACAGCTCGGACCCATGCTGCCCGGCGGGATGCCCGGCCCGATGCGTCCCAAGAAAGAGGGCCAGGTCGTGGCCGTGTTTGGAACCAAAGGTGGAATCGGCACGAGCATGCTCGCCGTCAACCTCGCCATCGGCCTGAGCCGCAACGACCACCGGGTGGCCGTGGTGGATGCCAGCCTGCACTTTGGCGACGTAGGCGTTCTTCTCAACCTGCAGGCCTCGCGCAGCATCGCCGACATTGTCCAGGTCATTGCCGACCTGGATGCCGAGCTGATTAACACCATGTTGACGCCGCACACTTCGGGCATCAAGGCGCTCCTGGCCCCGGCCCGGCCCGAGATGGCCGAGCTGATCACGGCCGAGCACGTGCGGTCCATCCTGGCCGAAATGCGGAGAATGTTTGACTTTGTCGTCGTGGACACCACACGCTCGCTCAAAGATGATGTCCTGGCCGTGCTCGACACGGCCGACCGGATCGTGCTGTTGGGAACGCCCGATATCCCCTCGATCAAGAACGCCCGCGCCTTTTTCGAGATCGCCGATGCGTTGTCGTACGCATCCGACAAGATCATGTTCATTCTCAACAAAGTGGATCGCCGCAGCACGATCTCGGCCAAAGACTTTGAGTCCTACCTCAAACATCCCGTGGCCGCGCAATTGCCTATGGACGAAGCCATCGCCGTCATGTCGGTTAACAAGGGTGTGCCATTCGTGGCTGATCCGCGCGCCAGGACCACGGCGCTGGCTCAAGCCGTTTTCCAGCTGGCTGACCGGCTGACCACCGAGCTCGAGCCGGTGGCCGACATTGCGCCAGCGCCTGCGCCCGTCGAGACTTCAGAGGATGTGGCTCGCAAGAGGCTCGGGCGCCTGTTCAACCGCCCATAGGTTTTTATAAGGGAAAGGAAGCACCATGTCGTTGCTCAAACGAATTGAAAAAGGGTCGGCCGCCCCCGCCGAGCCGCCCTCCAAGCTGTCCGAGATCCGCGCGCGCCGGGCACCCACCGCAGTCGCGCCCAGCCGAGACGCCTACCTTGACCTTAAAACGCGTATCCAGAACAAGCTCCTCACCGAGCTCGACCCCTCGATGGATATTTCCAGGACGGACGAGGTGCGCCACACCATCGAGGAGATGTTCGACGCCACGCTGGCAGAGGAGAATATTATCCTCAGCCGTGTAGAGCGGCAGCGATTGTTCGAGCAAATCGCCGCCGAGATTTTGGGCTACGGCCCGCTGGAGCCATTCCTGGCCGATGATACCATCACCGAGATCATGGTCAACGGCCCCAAAAACATTTATATCGAGCGCCACGGCAAGGTCGAGCGCACCAATGCCACCTTCGAAAGCCCCGACCACCTGATGCGCATCATTGACCGCATCATCGCTCCGCTGGGTCGGCGCATTGACGAGAGCCAACCCTACCAGGACGCGCGCCTGCCGGACGGCAGCCGCGTCAACGCCGTCATCCCCCCCCTCTCGCTGATCGGGCCGGTGCTCACGATCCGCAAATTTTCCAGGATCCCGCTGACCGTTGAAAACCTCATCTCCAATGGCTCGATCACACCCGAGTGTATCGCGTTCCTGGAAGCATGCGTCAAGTCGAGGCTGAATATCGTCGTGTCGGGTGGCACCGGTTCCGGCAAGACGACTTTTCTCAACGTTTTGTCTACGTTCATTCCCGGCGACGAGCGCATCATTACGATCGAAAACGCGGCGGAACTGCAGTTGCGCCAGGAACACGTCGTCACCATCGAGACTCGCCCGCCCAACATCGAAGGCAAAGGCGAGATCACCATTCGTGATATGGTCATCAACTCGCTCCGCATGCGCCCCGAGCGCATCATCGTGGGCGAGTGCCGTGGCGAGGAAGCGCTGGACATGCTGCAGGCCATGAACACCGGTCACGATGGTTCCATGACCACGCTGCACTCGAACAGCCCGCGCGACACGCTGGCCCGCCTGGAGACGATGGTGCTGATGGCCGGCTTTGACCTGCCGCACCGCGCTATCCGCGAGCAGATTTCTTCGGCGCTTCAACTGATCGTCCACCAGGAGCGTTTGCGCGACGGCACGCGCAAGATCGTCAACGTCACCGAAGTGCAAGGCATGGAAGGCGAAATCATCACCATGTCCGACATCTTTGTGTACGAGAAGCAGGGCATCGAAAACGGCAAAGTCATCGGCCGGCTCATCCCCACCGGGCTGCGGCCCAAGTTCATGGACAGACTCGAGGCCGCTGGCATCCGATTGCCTCCCAGCGTCTTTGGCCTGGGCGCCCGGCGGTGATCGGGAGGACAAGGTCACGATGAACCCAACTCTTTTAGCGGGCGGCATTGGCGTCGTCGCAGTCATCATCCTCATCATCGGGCTGGTGAGTGCGAGGGGCGAGCAGGGAGAATTCAAAGAGCGACTGGATCGCCTTGTCGAGGCCGACCGCAAAGCCACGCCGATCCAGGTCGGCCCGGTCAAGCGCTCCACCCCGGTGGCGGATGCGCTAAACAAGTTCCTGACCGGGCGGGCCTTTGCCGATAACATTTCTATACAGCTTGCGCGCGCCGACCTCAAGTTGACCGTGAGCGAGTATCTGGCGCTGTGCGTGATCGCGCTTATCGGCGGCGGGGTCATTGCCTTCCTGATCAGCAACAAGTCGCTTGCCTTTGCGCTGGTGGGCGTGGCGGCGGGTTACCTGGCGCCCGGCATTTATATGAGCTATAGGCAGGGCCGCCGCCGCAAGATGTTCAATGATGAGCTCGGCGACACTATTAATCTGCTCGTCAACGGGCTGCGCACCGGCTTTAGCGTTCTGCAAGCGATGGAAGCCGTGGCACGCGAACTGCCACAGCCAGTCGCGGGCGAGTTTGACCGCGTGGTCAAGGAAGTTCAGTTGGGCCTGAGCCTGGAGCAGGCGCTGCAGAATATGCTGCGCCGCGTCAAGTCCGAAGATCTCGACCTGGTCGTCACGGCCATCAACGTGCAGCGCGAGGTGGGCGGCAACCTGGCCGAGATTCTGGATATCATCAGCCATACCATCCGCGAGCGCGTGCGCATCAAGGGCGAGATCAGCGTGCTCACCGCGCAGGGCACGATCTCGGGCTATATCATCACCGGCCTGCCACTCGCGTTGATGGGGATTCTGTACCTGATCAACCGCGAGTACGTCCAGCGACTGTGGACGACACCCGGCCCCTGCGGCTGGGCCATGCTGATTGCGGGCGCCATCTTGATTGTCAGCGGATTCCTGATCATCCAGAAAATTGTGCAAATCGAAGTTTAGCGGCAGACGGGGAGGTAACACATGCCAATCCTGATTATTGTCATTGTGGCGGTGGTTGCGCTTGCCCTGGTTTTGGTCATCGTGGGCGTCAGTGCGCCCAATCCTCAAGAGACGCTGCAACAGCGACTGGCCGAATACGGCGCGCGCGAGACGCCGGTTTCGCTGGAAGAAATCGAGCTATCGCTGCCGTTCAGCCAACGCATCATCGTCCCGGTGCTCAACAGCGTGGCCCAGTTCGTGGCCCGCTTTACGCCACAGCGCTCACTCGAGTCGGCGCGACACAATTTGGTGCTGGCCGGCAATCCCTATAACCTGACCGCATCTCAATTCTGGGCAGCTCGTGCCGGGGTCGCGATCGTCCTGGGCTTGCTCATCGGACTGGTCATGGCGGTCACCCAACAGGACTGGTCCCGGTTGGTGCTATACACGCTCTTGGCCGCCGCGCTGGGTTTCTTCCTGCCGGTCATCTGGCTATCGAGCCAGATCAGCCGGCGCAAGAACTCGATCATCAGATCACTGCCCGATGCGCTTGACCTGCTGACGGTGTGCGTGGAGGCCGGACTGGGCTTTGATGGCGCCATGCAAAAGGTCACCGAAAAATGGAGGGACGACCTGGCACTGGCCTTTGCCCGTGTGCTGCAAGAAATCCGCCTCGGCAAGTCCCGCCGCGAGGCGCTGCGTGACATGTCCGACAGCATGGACGTCACCGACGTGACCAGCTTTGTCGCGGCTATCATCCAGGCCGACCAACTCGGCGTGTCCATCGCCAAAGTGCTGCGCATCCAGTCCGACCAGATGCGCGTGCGGCGGCGGCAGCGCGCAGAGGAAAAGGCGCACCAGGCGCCGGTCAAGATGTTGTTCCCGATGGTGTTTTTGATCTTTCCCTCCCTCTACATTATCTTGCTCGGTCCGGCCGTCCTGATGATCCTGGGCGGCAGCGCCAAAGGCATCTTTTAGTTTACCTCGCCCACACGGGGGTGACGATGCGTGCGCTCGGTCCCACATTCGGGAACGGGACGACGTGGCCGGCCCGGTGGGGACGCTTCCGCAACGCCCTGCTGGACCTGGTGCTTCCTCCGCGCTGCGCCGGTTGCGGCCACACGGGAAGCTTGTGGTGCGCTGCTTGCCACTCTGCGGTGCAACTCGTCCACGATCCAGTTTGCCCACACTGCGGACGCCCACAACGATCCGATGGCCTGTGTCCCCAATGCCGCCACGCGCAGCGACCCCGCGAGATTGACGGCATTCGCTCCGCCGTGATCTTTGAAGGCCCGCTGCGTCAGGCTATTCATCATCTCAAGTACAGCGGCAGGTCGAGCCTGGCCGAACCGCTGGGAAGCTTTTTGAGCGCACGCTGGCAGGCCGGTCCGCTGCCAGCCGATCTGATCGTTCCCGTGCCGCTGCATAAAGCGCGCCTGCGCGAACGGGGTTATAATCAGTCCACCTTGTTGGCCGGGCAACTGTCGCGCGCGAGCGCGCTACCGTTGATCGAAGAGGCATTGACGCGCATCCGGGCGACGGCGCCGCAGATCACGCTGAATGCCGCCGAGCGTGAAGCCAACGTGCAGGATGCCTTTGAGGCCGGCGCCGATCTCGCGCGCGGTCGGCGCGTGTTGTTGGTGGACGATGTCTGCACGACCGGCGCAACGCTGGCCGCCTGCAGCCGCGCGCTCAAGGCTGCCGGGGCAACCTCCGTGTGGGCTTTGACGCTGGCGCGTGCGCCCCAAGGGGCGCGATGATAACTAGAGCAGGTTCTGCGGAGAGTGGCTCTCCGTTGATCCCATCTCAGGCGAAAGGAGATTGACATGCAAGTCACAATTCGGGGTCGCAATGTGGAAATAACGCCGCGTGTACAAGAGTACGTTGAAAAGAAGGTCGGCAAGCTCGACCGCTACCTGCCGACGATCGGCGAGGCGCATATGGAATTGAGCGCCGAAAAGACCAAGAGCGCCCAGGACAGCCAGGTGGTGCAACTGACGATCCGCAGCAAAGGCGCTATCTTGCGAGTGGAGGAACGCAATCAGGATCTCTTTACGGCGATTGACTCGGTGATGGACAAGATGTACCGCCAGATCGGCCGCTACAAGGGCAAGCACATGGATCGCGCGCGGGCCGCCGCGGAGGAAGCGGCCGCCAGCGAGGAGGATTTGCTCGTCGAAGCGGAGGCGGAAGAGCCGGCCGGGCGCATCGTCCGCGTCAAGAACTTTCGCATGGTATCTATCAACCCCGAAGAAGCGATCGAGCAAATGGAGCTTTTGGGGCATGACTTTTACGTGTTCTTTAACGCCGAGGCCGGGGCGATCAACGTGCTGTATCGCCGCAAGGATGGCGACTATGGCCTGATCCAGCCCGAGATGGCCTGATCGCCAGGCCGTCCATCTTTACGATCTGGAAAGAGCCACACAGGCCGAGCTGAACGCTCGGCCTCTGCATTTTTCTCAACACACCTTTACCAACTCGTAACTCGCCTGTAACCCCCAAACGTGTCTAGCTGTGCTAGACTCTGAATAATGAGCATACCCGCTGTCTAGCACCCCCCAGTACCGAGCAGCCTGCCCTGCCGCTCTACTTGACAAGGACAAACGAAATGACGAACATGCGATGGTTCTGGTTGGGCCTGGGTGTATCTGTCGTCGTAGGTTTCCTCCTCATCTTGGGTATCGTCAGCTCCACGGAGGCCGGCACTTTTGAGTTTTTGTCTCCGTCCGCGTACGCAGCATACGAGTTACCCACGCCGTTGGCCACAGGAGATTGGGTTCCGCCGACAATCACCTCTTCACAACTGGTGGCGCCTGTGGATTCGGTTCTGCCGATAGGCGCCTCTTCGCAGCCGGTCCCGCCGCCCGCCGAGCCGCCTCTGCCGGACCAGGGCGGCGATTGCATTGTCGGTTCCGTCATTGACATCTATCACCAATTTACCGGCATCGGCTGGAAAGTTACCGCCACTTCGGCGCAAGCGGCATCCTTTGTGACCACCGTCAACGCGGAGGGACTATACAGGTTTCCTGACTTGACCGGCGGCGTGTGGACAGTGGCGCTCGATGTCCCGGTCAATTGGCAGCCCTTTACCCCGGCCTCATTCAAAGTCACCCTCAGCGGCGACCCCAACCAGGGCTGCGCGCAGGTGCGCCACAAAGTAATCCGCCCGGCCTGCCTGGATATTCTCAAGCTGGATGCGCAGGATACAGGCGGGATCAAGTTCGGCATCCCCGGCTGGCGCATGACGGCTACCAATCCACCGGATACGCTGACCGAAGTGACGGACGCCAAAGGCGAGATTCATTTCAGCAACATGCGGCCCGGCACGTGGACCGTCACGGAAGAAGACAAGCTAGGCTGGACACTCTTCCACAGGCAAGTCAACCCACAGGTCATTGTGTTGCCTTCGCCGCGCGGGGCAGGCATGTGCGGGCAAATAACCTTTATCAACCACCAGATTCACACGGCCGACATTCGCGTCTGCAAACTTGGCGTCCCCACCGATGAGCCTCTGCGCGACTGGGTGATCACGGTGACGCGCGATGATGGCACGCAGCCGCCCATGACGAAAGCCACCGGCCGGGACGGCTGTACCGTCTTCGAGAACCTCGCGCTCGGCGCATGGACAGTCACAGAGCAAGTCAAGCCCGGCTGGAGACCGGTCGGCCCGATCACGCAAACCGTGAACCTGACGCTGCCCGGCCACGAAGAAAAGGTAATCTTTAAGAATGAATTCATCCCCATGGGCTGCATTGACGGTTTCAAGATCAACCATCTGGACCAGGGTCTGCCGAACTGGACGATCACAGCTCTCAGCCAGGACACCGGCCAGTCCTTCTCCACGCAGACGGATCCCGCAGGTCACTTTCAGATCGAAGTGCCTTTGGGCAAGTGGAAGGTGTACGAGACTATGCAGACTGGCTGGGAGCCTATCACGCCGCCTGAGCTGGAAGTCAATGTCACCAAGCAGCTGCCTGTGTGCGAGCATGTCCGCTTCAAGAACAAGACCAACTATGCCTGCGTGGACGTGTTCAAGAAGGATGCGTTCCTGAACTCGGGCCTGCCCGGCTGGGAGATCACGGTGCAGCCGGCGTATGGCGGCATCCCCCGGGTGGACAGCACCGACGGCACAGGGTTCGTGCGCTTTAACGGTTTGACGCCCGGCACATACGTCATCTCGGAAACAATGCAGAACGGCTGGACGCCTGTGACACCCACTTCAGTGCAACTGACCCTGAATGCGAGCGGCTCTTGTCCAGTCGTGAACTTTCAGAACCGTCAGACCAATGCGCCGTTTCCGGTTCCGCCACCGCCAAAGCCGCGGCCTTGCCGCACAACACACCGAGTGACGTGGGGTAATTCGTTCGGTACAATTGCGGCGCAATATGGCACGACCGTCGAAGCCATCAAATCAGCGAATGGCCTCAAGTCGAACAGCGTCTCGGTCGGCCAACAACTCTGCATTCCCTAGACACGAACACGCGGCCCCAGGACGACAGACTGGCCCCAGGCAGTACCCGATGGGTACTGCCTGGGGCTGACGTTTTGTACAAGAGTCGAGCGACTTAGGGGTTGGACGTTGATGATGCTGTAACTGTGACCGTCGCCGTGACCGTCACAGCCGGTGGTGTGAGGGTGTGGGTAGGTTGGAGTGTCGCGGTCGGCGGCGTGAGAGTATGGGTGGGTGGAGGTGTGACCGTCGGCGGCGGGATCTGTTGCCACGAAGCGTGAGCATACGCGGGACCGGTGTCCTGGTAGTATTCAACTCTGAGCGTGTGCAGGCCATCCACCAGGTCAACATCGCGGTTGTACTGCTGGCCGCTGGCCGGATGCCATTCATCCATGATCAGATTCTCATCCAGCCAGATGCGCATACCGTCGTCCACATACGCCGAAAAGCGATAGTAGCCCGCCGAAAAGTAGAGAGTCCGCGTCCACCGCGCAGAATAGCGTGCATTGGGCATACCGGGCGCGGGCGGAGTAAAGCCCCAGTCAAAGTCTATATTAGAGTCATCTTGAATCACGAGTGAGTTGCCCCGCAAAAAGGGGTTGTTAAAGTACTCACCCTTCCAACCCGTGATGACAATGGGCGTGAGCGTCGGCGGCGGCGTCCGAGTGGGCGCAGGAGTATTTGTCGGCAACACAACCTGGAAAACCGCCGTAGTTTGCAGACTGCCGTCAAGAGTGCGGGCCAACACGGTTGCTGTCGGCGCACCCCAGTCGGTTGGGAGTGTGATGCTCGTCGCAAAACTCCCCTGCGCATCCGCATTGGCCGCGCCCACGTTGATCTGTGCGCGAAATCCCAACAAGCTCAGAATCAACGACTCATTCGCGCGCCAACCACGGCCCGTGACAATGATCGTGCTGCCCTGAAGGCCGGACGTGGGCTGCAAGATGATCGTCGGGATGGGTCCAAGTGTTGCCGACGGAACGACGACGGTCGTGGCAGTTGCCATCGGCTCCGGTGTAATATATGGCCAGGAAGTCACAACAATGGCCGTTGGGTATAGAACGGGCGCGGTCGGGTACAAGACGTCCGCTGTTGGGTACAGAACGGGTGCGGTCGGGTACAAGACCACCGCTGTTGGGTATAGAACCCCTGTGGGCGGAAGCTCAGTGGAACCTGGAACTGCCGCACTTTCTACAAACAACGAGGTCTTGGCAACAGCATCCCCTTCGGGAGTTCCCGCGTACAATGTCACCTGCTGTAAAGACATCCAGGTGGCATCCACCGGATAAACAAACGGCACAGAAAACTTGCCGTTCCGATCAGTCGCGGCGGTCACGAAGGATGTGCCCGCCGTCGGCGGAACACCCGGCGCCGCTAACCCCACATAGACCTCTCTGTTTGCCGGAAAGCGCACGCCCATCACGGTGAACGCCACGCCGGGGCGGACCGACCCTCCGCCCGGCTGCACACTGATGGATGGCCCGGGCGACAAGAACCAGACCGCCGGGGCGATGATCACTACCAACACCACGGCGCCTATGGCAGCCCCAATGATGAATGGACGTCGTCTCATAATTCTCCTCCGCGTTTAGCAACAATACTGGTATCATCTCAATAATTCGCGGGACTAGACTTCCGAAGTCTTGGCAAGACGTTGCGACAAGCGTAAATCCAGTCAAGA
>CAYGWJ010000247.1:0-4666 GCA_964353405.1 uncultured Anaerolineae bacterium | reverse complement strand
CCGCTTTGACTATCAATCCATACGGGTCAACCAGTTTTTGCACGTGAACTGAAAACGCGCGAATGGTCAGATGCAGCTTGCGATCCTGCCACACGGCCTGGTGAATGGTTTTCAGGTGCGGCACGGCTTCTTCATCGCGCTGCCACCCCGCCGAATCGAGATAAAAACGCTGCCGCACGTATTCCTCGTGGGGACGGCGCGTGGCGGGCAGAGCTGCCGTCAGTTTGAGCAGAGCCGACTTGAGTTCCTGGCTCACGCCAAGATCGGCCAGGGGCGCAGGGACGCTGAGCATAAACAGCGCGCGCACCTCGCCTTTAGACAAGCCCGTGAGATTCGTGCGATAACTGTCCAGCAGCGCATAGCCGCCCTCCGGCCCAGGCTCGCCATAGATCGGAATCCCGGCAACACAGAGAGCATCAACGTCCCGGTATATAGTCCGCTCAGAGACCTCCAAGGCCGTAGACAATTCCCTGGTCGTCATCCGTCCACGCGTCTGCAACAACATCAACAAGGAAATCAACCGGTCTGCGCGCATGACGATACTCCTCGACTTTTTTCCCATCTTACCACAAGACCCTGACAGTAGATGTCAGGGATACAGTATAGAATGTGTGTGTAACGAAAACAAAAGAAAGGAGCTATTCAAATGAGTCAACTGGATGTGCGAATCGTCACACTGGAACCCATGCGCGTTGCCTGTGCGTACGGATTCGGCCAAGAACCGGAAGGTATCGCGTCAAGTAAGCTCAATGCCTGGGCAAAACCGAAGGGTTTTCTGGACGACCTGGAACATCATCCCACCTTTGGCTTCAACAATCCCGATCCATCGCCCAGCAGCCCGAACTATGGCTATGAGCTGTGGATGAAGGTCGGCCCGGACGTGCAACCTGAAGGCGACATTGCCATCAAAGACTTGGCCGGCGGCCTGTATGCCGTGACGCGCTTTACGGGGCTGAGCCACATCGGCGATGTGTGGAAGCAACTCGTAGCCTGGCGCGAGAGCAGCAAGTACAAGTGCGGACACCATCAATGGATGGAGAATCTGCTCAACCCTTTGGCAGCGGACCTGGAGCAATACGTCTTTGACCTCTACTTGCCGATTGCCGAGTAGCGCCGCTGGGTACAGCGCGTCACAAGGCGGATTCTTTCCTCGCCCCCGTGCAGCGCCTCGGGGGCGAGCCATGTTCTCCCATTCGTGAAATTCCCATCTTTTTCGACAGGGCGTGCATCCGCCCCAAAGCTCGGCCCCAATTCTAAAAGTATTCCTCGATGGGCACACCCTCGCGGTAACGATACTCGTTGTCGGGGACTCGCATCCCCCTACCCTTGACAAACGAAACGACGATGAAGGAAATCCCCGCCGCGCGGATTGTTTCGACCAGGTTCCCGTTTTGAGATGGCAAGGGTCTGGAAAACGCACACACCGTTGTCGGCCAGATAGTTGAAAGTGCAGTTCCGCCTGAATTTGTTCCACGGGCCTTTCGGGGCGAAAGGATACTCTCAGGATCAAGGGACGCCCATCGCGTTCGTACTCGTAGACGAGATTCGCGCACCCTTCATAATCCGCGAACTTTTTCAGACAGTCTTGCGTCGCGCCAAACAGCCTGGCGGCTGTGCCCAAGACTTGCGCCTCACATATCTCGACGATTTCTGCTCGGTTCATCCTTTCTCCTCAACACACCCGGCTGGTCTCGCAAGACCCGTCAGGTGTAATCAAACCCCATCCGGCAGATGGATAGCAATCTTGCACCACAAATCGCCCGTGAGGACAGACTCGACCACTTTCGCCTCCAAAGGCTGCCCCAAAATCACCTCCCACGGTTTCTTGACAAAGCCGGCGCTGCACTGGCAAAATCTGGGCGAGACGCGGACATCGCCATTCTTGATGGACTCGCGCACCCACGGGCAGTGGCAATAGTAATAGCGCTTCAGCCTTTCGTCTGTCGCGTCCAGGTATTCTTTGGTCATGTAGGGAATCTTGATCTCGTACAAGACGTTGCCTTCCCGCACGCCCTGCGCGATCAGCGGATTGCCGCGAACGAACGCGATTACGTCATTGGTGACCTCTTGCGTAAAGAACATACGGCCCTCGCTCTTGAGCTGCTCCAAGTGCGCAATGAACTCTTGGCCTCTTTTTACCAGAAACTCGTCGAGGCTCGCGCACGCTTGATACTTGTTCTTGTCTTCAAGGTAGCTCGAGTCGTCCAGCGTGCGAAGGCTGCTGGACAACAACTTGTCACACGTCTCGGCGTCGAGCATCGCTTCGAGCCGCTCCATGACCGCTTGCAAGACGCGAGGCTTGTGCAAAGTGGGCAGGCCCAAGGGCGGCAGATCAATCCCGGCCAGGATCTCATCCCGCTTTTGTTCGCCCACCAGCTCGCCCAACCTTGCGTGCAGGTTGTCCAGCGCCTCGCTGCCATCGAGCAAGGCGATGGCCTCCCGGTAGACCTCAGTGTTCCCCAGGAATTGGCCGTAGCGGGCCAACGCGATGAAATGATCCCAGGTGTTCAACCCTTCTCCGATCAACATCATCGCAAAAATCTCGACATCGCTCGAATCAGGCGTGCGACCCTGGAGCAAGCCCTCAAACTTGTCGGCAATGGAGATGAATGACTCGAGCTTGTCCTCAGGTATCTTTCTGCCTTGCAGAAATCGGCGAAAACCTTCCGTGTCCATATTTTCCTCCTTTCGATTTTTCTTACAGATCACGGCTCTTTCTGTTTGAAGTGAGCGGGCTAACCTGATCCCATATCCCGGCTGAGATGATCGTGGTCCGGCAGAATGTCTTCCGCATTGCGCACGGCGGCAAACAGGTAGCCGCCTATTCCCACCAGCGCCGTCAGCAAGCCACTCACAACGAGCAACAGGGACATTCCTGCGCCCGCGCCCGTGCCCACCAGCCTGCCAAAGGTCGGCGCAAGACCGCCCCCTTGCGACATGGCCGGCTCCAGAACTTGATCAACCAGAGGCCCGGCCAGCGCCAAACTGAGCGGCTGCGCCAGCCAGGCAATGACCAAACGGGCGGTGAAAACGCGACCTTGCACATCCGGCGCAACCTTGGCCTGCCAGATAGCCTGATTGCACCCATCCGTGAGAGGCCCGAACAGCGCCCACAGAAACATGCCGGCCGCCCAGACCGGCGCAGTTCGCCCCACGCCCAACAGGATCATTCCCAACAAGCCAGACCAAAGCCAACCCTGCAACACTCCGTGAACGCGACGCCTGGGGCCGCCCCAGACGCTCATCGCCAGCCCGCCGACCACGCCGCCAACCGCGCCCGCCGATTGCACACCGCCAAAGATCAATTCGTCGTTCCCGGTGCGAGCCAGGATCATGGGCGCAAACACGGCAAAGGCCAGTGCAGTAAACAAGTTGCCGACCAAAAAGACTGTTTGCAGGCCGAGCAGGCCGGGGCGGGCAAAGATGTAGCGGAACCCATAGGTCATTTGCTTCAGGACATGCCCCTCCCCTTCACGGCCTGCTTCGGTTCTGGCCGGCTGCGGGACATGGACAAAAAAGAGCGCGCCGATGGCGACTGTAGCGCAAACCAAGTCAATGATCAGAATCCCGGCGAGTCCCAAAGGGCCGATCAATGCCCCAGCCATGATGGGTGCCAAGACACCCGAGGCATTTCCCGCCGTCTGCAACATGCCACTCGCTCGGGCATAGTGTTCCTTGGGCAGCATGAGCGAGATGGCCGCCGAATACGCCGGCCATTGAAAGCCCTGAAAAGTCCCGGTAATAGTCGCGCTGACATAGAGATGCCAGATTTGCAGGTTCCCCGTCGTATAGAGGGCCAGCACGCCCGCAGTGGTCAGCGCGGCGGCGAGGTCGCTCAGCATCATCAGCAGCTTGCGATTGCCCCGGTCTACCAGCACGCCGACAAAAGGAGCCAGCGCGATCTGGGGCGTCACAAAAAACAAGCCGACCAGCGCCAGCGGCGTGGCCTTGCCTGTAAGCTTGTAGGCCCACAGGGTCAGGCCGAACTGGCTCATGGCGGTGCCCAGGAGCGAGACGATTTGGCCGGCCAAGACGATGACGAAAGCCGTCATTCCGGTAGGTTTGTGGGACGTGGTCTTCATGTATGGAACCGTTCTATCGCTTTTTGATTGGCGTTCGCTAACATCGTGGACAGCTTGCCAAGCCACCCGTCACGCTTCGCGCCGAAGGCGGGAATCCAGGGTGCGCCGCTGCTGGATGTCCACTTGCCACTTTCGCGAGGACAAGCTTTGCGGCGCGAAGCGTGACCAAGTGTTTAACGTGTTGGCGAACGGCGTCGGGATAGATGATCCGGTCGCCTTCCTTGACCAGTTGACCGCCTTGTCCTTCAAAGATTTCGAACTCGATACGATAGCGTTTCATTTTCTCGCTCCTTGTTCTGGTGCAAAAGAATCGATGCGGCAGACTAGTACGAGACCACAAAAGTTTTGATAAGTTGAAAATCATGGCACAGTTGGATAGAGGCGCTTAAGTTTGGTGCGAGCGTCAGCCGTGGTAAAGCGCGAATCTGCAGTTGCTGTTTGTGCATTGCGCGGTTTTTCCCATGCCGCTATCTCGCGTTGCAAGATGGTCTCGGAGGGAATATATCGATCCAGGCATTGTCCGGACAGAACACTGAGTTCAATTTCAACCATGTTGAGCCAACTGCTGTGCTTCGGGGTGTAAT
>CAYGWJ010000246.1:0-33148 GCA_964353405.1 uncultured Anaerolineae bacterium | reverse complement strand
TCTCACTATCCTCCGTACATGTAGAGGAAGCGGTCAAGCGTACGCAGGCTGGGCGACCCCCATCTCTGGGGCCAGCCGGAACGCTGGAGTCTCCGGTTTCCCTGCATCGTAGCGAACGTGTTTGCGCCGCGCCCACCGGGGCCTCCGGCCACTCCCATTCTCGGATACGCTCCGCTACTCCCCGGCCGCACCTTCGGCGGCGGCGAGCGCTCGCTCGATGCGCCGATCCGGGACCAACCAGATCACATCGACCAACCCGCAGAGTGCAGCGGACACGAGCGGCACCCACAGCGCGCATACGATGGCCAGAATCAGGATCACGAGCGTCCCTTTGCCCTTTCGGTCGCTACCCAGAGCCATCCCAAGAAGCGAGTCCTTGCCCTGCGTGGCCAGAATCGCGCTCTGAAGCACCCAATAGGCGAGGGCCGACATGAGCAGAATGGCGCTGTACACCGCTGTCGGAACCGGGGCGAAATGCGTCTCCCCCATCCAGGCCGTGCCAAGCGGCACGAGCGACAGGCAGAACAGAAGTCCCATGTTGGCCCAGAGCACTCCGCCGCTGACACGCTCGGTAGCCAGGAACAGGTGGTGATGGTTGTTCCAGTAGGTGGCGATGAACACGAAGCTCAGCACGTAGCTCCCGAGAACCGGCACGAGGGGCCGCAGAGCGGCGAGCGTCTCGCCCGACGGTACCTTGAGTTCGAGCACCATGATCGTGATGATGATGGCGAGCACACCGTCACTGAACGCTTCGAGACGTCCCTTTCCCATTGAGCCCATCTCCTCGGCCGGTTGGCTTCAGTCTCACCTAACAAGAAGTCGGCTGCGTTTTTAGGGTCTATTCCCCCGCCAGAGGTTGCAGCCTTTTCACCCTGTGGGTGAGTGTAGACAGCGTTTTTACAGTCCATTCCCCCTGTGGAGCAGAATAGACTGTAACCGTTTTAGTGGTAAAATACCTCGTGGCTCAGGTCATGCTCATCCTCCTTGGTCAGCCCCTGGGACTTACCAGGGGTCGCCCCTGGTAAGTCCCAGGGGTCAATCCTGTCATCCGAAGCGTGTCATGCAGACCCGATGAAAAGCGAGGACGCTAAGAGTATAGACCTGAATCTATCGCCCGTCAAGAAAGGAATGTCCGATGGAACACAGCAAGAAACTGCTCGACCAAGTGCGCGATGTGATCCGCCTCAAGCACTATTCCATCCGCACCGAAGAATCCTACGTGGACTGGATCAAGCGCTTTATCCTGTTTCATAACAAGCGCCACCCCAAAGACATGGGCCGCGCGGAAGTGGAAGCGTTCCTCACGCACCTGGCCGTTGAAGGCAACGTGGCGGCCTCCACGCAAAACCAAGCCTTTAGCGCGTTGCTCTTTCTCTACCGCGAGGTGCTCAAGATCGAATTTGACGCGCCGCTGGATTCAGTCCGCGCCAAAAAGCCGGCTCGCTTGCCTGTCGTTCTCACCCGCGCCGAAGCTCGCCAACTCATTGACGGTATGACGGGCACGTATCAACTCACACCTGCACTTGCAGCGCAGGTGCAAGTGTGGCCAAATTGCTGTATGGCAGCGGCTTGCGCTTTCTGGAATGTCTGCGCCTGCGTGTCAAAGATATTGACTTTGAGCGGCGCGAGATTGTTGTGCGCGACGCCAAAGGCGGCCACGAGCGCGTCACCATGCTGTCGGCCAGTCTCGTCGCGCCCTTGCAAGAACATCTCAAGCGCGTCAAATTGTTGCACGAGCAAGACTTGGCCGCCGGCTACGGACACGTCTACTTGCCTTATGCGCTTGACCGCAAATACCCCAACGCCAGCCGCGAATGGGGCTGGCAATACGTGTTCCCGTCAGATCGCCTCTCGACCGACCCGCGCAGCGGCGTCAAGCGCCGCCATCATGTGGACGAAAGCAACTTGCAGCGCGCCGTGAAAGACGCCGTGCGCCTGGCCCGCCTCGCCAAGCCCGCCAGTTGCCATACATTCAGACATAGCTTTGCGACACATCTCTTGGAATCCGGCTACGACATCCGCACCGTGCAGGAACTCCTCGGCCACAAAGATGTCAAAACCACGATGATCTACACCCATGTCCTCAATCGCGGCGGACTAGCTGTCCGTAGCCCGCTGGATTAAAAAGACCAGAAGGGTCTATCAAATCCTTCAGTCAAACCTAATCCCAACTGCGCTCGTCAACGATGCGCTTGGCGTCAGCGGGAGAGGCCGCCGCTGAGGAGGCCGGATTTGAGGTGGACGTGGCGGCCAAGCATGAGGTTATCCAATACCGTCATGCCGCGAAAGAGTTCGATGTTTTGGAATGACCGAGCGATGCCGAGGTTGGCGATCTGGTTGAGGCGCAGGCGCGTGATGTCGTGATTCTGGAAAAGGATGCGCCCGCGCTGAGGACGGTAGAGGCCGCTGATGCAGTTGAGCAAGCTGGTCTTGCCGGCACCGTTGGGGCCGATGATGGCGAGGATTTCGCCTTGCAGAACTTTCAGGCGCACTCTGGCCAGCGCCATCACGCCGCCAAAGTGAAGTTGGATATTTTCGAGCGTCATCTGAACCGGGCCAGGCTGCCCGCCGTGGGTGGACACATGACCTCCGGCTGCGAGTCCCTGGGATTTCCCAGGGGCGAGGTTGCATTACGAGGCCAGTGTAGCACAAGGAGCGTTAACAAAAGACTCCCGCAAGTGGAGTGACCACTTGGGAGGTTGACCTTGTACCTTTTTTCTCTATGTATCAGGTCGGATAAGATTCAGGCAACACCGTTCGGATCGTTAATGTCGCCTGCACCCAGGTCGCTCGATCCCGCGCGAGTGTAGCGATCGGCGCTCTGAAGCTCGACCGGCCAGGCGCCCTCTTCGCTTCCCTGGATGGCGTTGATGGATTGTCCCTGGTCACCCAGCCAGGAGCCGAAGGGGTATTGGCCTGTTGTGTAGGCAGGCGTTTCCGGTCCCCCGGGCGTGCCGGGCGGGTAAATCCAATTTGGCCCCGAGTGGTTAAAGATGATGTCGAGGATGATGCGCATCCCCTGGCGATGGGCTGCATTCACCAGGTCTACCAGATCACGGCGGGCGCCAAAGTGGGGATCAACATCGACCAAGTCCTGAACACCGTAACCATGAAAAGTATCGAGATGCCCGCGCTGTTTAAACACTGGACTCAGCCAGAGGGTGGTGACTCCGAGCCGTTTGAGATAGTCAAGCTTGGATTTCACGCCCTGGAGCGTCCCGCCTTGCCAGCGATTGGCTCCCGAGTCGGCCCATTGATCCCAACGCCACGACGGGCTCCGCGCACTGCCCAGGTTCTGCCGGTCCAGCAGCGGGCGAGTCTGTTCCTGGCCGTCGCTGAAGCGGTCCACCAGAAGAAAGTAGAGTATCTCATCTCGCCAGTCCACCGGGGAAGCATAGTACTGCTGACGCCTGGGCAGCGAGACGTCTCCACGAATGCTGTCAGGTCTTGCGCGCTGTAAGGTATTGCTCGCAAATGACATGATCAACTCCTGCATACGGTTAAAACATATCCTCTCAAAAAGTGGGGGGACATGAACCTTGCGAAGGTTTCCGCTCATTACGCAGCGAACTCGGACTAAACCTTCGCAAGGTTCTTTCCCCGGATTATTGAGATGATACGTTAAAACAAAACGAGACTGACCCGGCCATAGCGCAGGACAGGTCAGGCTGTGCGATTGATTCAACGGGAAGTTCGTCTGGGATTGGCTGCCAGGTCAGTCTACCACATCAGACGTGAATGCGCAACGGTCACGTCCCGCGAGGGTATACCGCAAAACTGTCGGTGACTTTTCCAAGGCACGTTCGGACCAGCACGTGAAACGCGCAACCAGCAGCTTATGCCGCCCGACACTTTTGCGGTATACCCGCCGAAGGCGGCACAACCGGGGCAGGCAAAACCTTCGACGCCGTGCTGGCGGAGCTGGCTCAGCCTTTAGATCCTGAGGCCGTGGAGTTCAAGGCCGGCGCGACCTTTGCGACGACGGCTCTGACGGTCAAAAAAGGGATCAGACGAGGTTAGCCTTTCTCCGTCAGCTATTCACGTAACCCAGGCGTCGAATAACGTGAATGATCTCGTCAAGCAACTCAGCCGTGCGAGACGAGCCAGGAGCTTGTCCTTGTCCCAATAGGCGATCGAGGTAGCTCTCGCGCAGTGCAATCGCGGCGGCATAGGAGCGGGGAATGTTCTGGCGCACCCACAACCAGCTCAAGTAAGCGTCGTCGCTTTGTCCCAGTTGCGCACACAAGAGCCGCCAGTCGTCCGGTCGTTCTCGGACGACGCCGAGGAACAGATTGGCGACGCCTTCGCGGTAATCTACGACGGCATCGCTCAGATCATCGATGACTTGCAGGGCCATGCCCGCGTCGAAAATCACGTCGCTTGCCCGTTGCGCCAGGCCTTCTTCCACCTGATATGAGCGCGCCAGGATCAGGCTCCATGTGCGCATCAGTCTGCCGACGGTCGCCTCCTTATGGCGGATGATGGCCGGCTGTGGGCCATCGTGCGCCGCATCTGGATGGACGATGACGGAGAATGACCGCTGTCGGAAGTCCGCAATCAGCGCTGCGACAGCGCGACAGCTTTGCAGTGTGGCGGAGGATCGGATAAGTCGCTGCAATAGCTCGTCCAACACCACCTTAGCCCGGGGCACCAGCTTCAGTCGCTCCGGCGAACCATGCCAGAAGGCGCGTGTATCAGCATCGTCAATGAAATTGTCTATCTCACAGACATAGCGCAGGAACATCTCGGCAGGCAGAATCCGATCGGGGTACTCGATCACCTGTGGCAGCGCGCCGCAGTACCTGGCCCAAAAGAAAAGCAGATAGGCGTATCCCCACATATAGTCGCGCGAGTATACGCCTTGCAGACCGGCCCAGCGCCGGTCGGTCAGGTTGCGTCGGAACGCGGCCAGCGTACGAGCGGTCTCAGTGTAGATGCGTGGGGAGAGGGCAAGCATCAACGGGAGGTCGGCCAGCGAGAAAAGACGCATCTCGCCAAGCCCGTCGACAGGAGAACGATGGGGCCAGTTGCCCAGCCAGCGATGCAATGCCGCCGACAGCGTGTTGCGGAGTCTCATGGAGGTGCAGCCCGTGCCTGGATGTAGGGGTCTTGGGTCACTTCTTGACGAAATTGTCGGAAAGATACGTCCAGCCTACCCCGCTGCCAACCGAAAGACCGCAGAACACCGTCGCTTCCACAATCCGTCTGACAGTCACCGGCCAAGTGGGGATGGCCTCGATCTCAGCGATCATCTTTTGCGTCAGTTCGTATTCCTGATTGGCGGTCTCCAGTTGGGCATGAACGTCAGGCTGCGGCAACTGCGTCCAGTCAATCTGTCGTTCCCTCGAGATTGCCTCGCGCAATTGGTCGGCCCCGCCGTGTCGCTCGAAGTAGAGGATCAGCTCACGGACAGTAGCATCTTTGGTTTCCCTTTGGATGTTTTCGTAGTTGACGTGCAGATCGAAACAGAGCGTGCGCAACTCTTCCATGTCGTAATGCTCCGTGAGCGCCGCCTTCAGTTGGGTCCGCATGGCGTAGGCATCTTTGGGGCCGGCTGTGGCGGCCTCCCCCCGTTGCAGGCGCTCGATCGTCTGGAAGATGCTGTCCTGCATGTTCAGCAGGCTCTCCATTTGCCTCGATTTTGCTCGAATGATCGCCTGGCGCACCGCGATGATTGGGACGCCGAAAGCCAGCGCGAGAGCGCCGAAGTCAATGATCGATAGCACGAGCGTCGTGAGCGCCACCGAACGAATGTCCCCCGTTCGCGCCAGTTGGTTCGTCGAGAGCACTTTGATAGGCAGGATGAACGCAAACCCCACCAGCGTCCAGATCGCCAGCCACAGACCCAGGTTGCAGATTGCCATCAGCTTTCGGGAGTGCGCGAGTTTGAGGGGGAGGTTGAGTAGCTCGTAAACAAGCAAAACAGTCGTCAGCAACCCGACCGCGCCACTCCCGAACAAGAAGCCTCCGGCTATGACGTCGTTGAACCCGTAGTAGAGAGCAAAGAAGGGGAACCCGCGCTGGAGATCGCTCTGCGCCCAGGCTTGTCCCATCCAAGCCGTGTTGGGCGAAGACCACAGGTTTAGCAAGTTGGGCAGCATCGAAGCGCCGATGGCTGCGCCGACGACTACCATCAACCAGTTGCGGTTGCCCAGTCGTTGCGCCCACTTGCGGATAATCTGCTCCTGCTCGCCCTGCGCGCACTCGAAGGCTGTCGAGACGCTCTCTATCATGCGCGGGAAGTTCTCGGCAAACCAAATGTACGCGGCCAGTCCGAACCCGATGCCGAACGGATAGGCCAGCAGACTGCGCGCAAACAGGTCGAAGACGCCCAGCGGCAGGGCGACCGCGCAGCCAACCAGGAAGACGGCCACGGGAATGCCGACCACGATCAGGAGGGGATGCGCCCGGCGATAGAGGCCAAACACCCAGTTCGGTGCAAAGCAGTCTCGGACTTGTTGTGCGGTCATGGCAATCTCAGCTCCGTTTCACGAGAACAGGCGTCAGGTGTTCGGGAGTTCCCTGGAGTCGGATCTGTGCACACCCCAGTTTGTGCGCGTCTTCGATGGCGCGTCCTGCTCCCAACGCCTGATAGAACCCGATGGCGAACACAATCGCCACCCTGTCGCCGATCTCCTGATTCAAGCCGATGACGGAACCGATGTGTTGGGCAATCGCATCTGCCTGGATTTACGAGAAGCCGGCGTTCAACACCGCGCAAGTAACTTATCGGCAAACTGCTCGAATAAAGCCGCCAGAGCAGCAGGCTCCACAGGCTGCGCCTCGCCGGTCAGGCTCTCAAGACACAACGCGCCGTGGGAGCTGCCGTGGCCCGAGAAGTGCACGATCTGTGGCTGTATGTCAAGCAGCGCCTGGCTGATGTCCATGGGCCGCACAGCCAAACGTTGCTGCAAATCGAAGCGATCGCGTAGCCTGGCGAGTTGGAGCTTCTCCTGGATTTCACGTAGCCCCTCGCCGAGCCGCAGCCTCGACAAATCGGTAGGATCCGCAGCCAGGAAGAGGATGGTGATTTTGCCGTTTTGTGAGGGCTTCGACGGGGCAGGAGCGGGTGGAGGTCCTGCGTTGTCCACGGGCGGCCAGGAGTCATTGGGACGGGCCGAGGCGCAATAAGCAGCCAGTTCCGAGATCCGTCCGCGGCGGCTGAAGTACGAGATCATTTCCCGGGCTTTGAATTCCAGCCCCTCGCCGCCGACGTCTTCAAAGTCCACGCCCCGATCAGCACAGAGGATCTTCAACTCACTGATGTTGAAACTCGTCGCGATCTCGCGTCGCAAGCCTGAGAACCATCGTGGAGCAACATCGTTCTTCATGAGTGACGATTCTCCTGTCCCCATCCGATTGCTCTCCAAGATGAAGGATGATACGATTATACCCGGAATTGGTATGCAGTCAATCAGTCACCTCAGAGACCGAAGGCGGGTATAGCGCAAAAGTGTCGGTGGCTTCAGTTTGCCGTCGGCAGAGTAGCTTGCCAAGCCCTGCCGAAACGACCGCTGTGTAATTCGCTCAGGCCTGCCAACATGGCTTGAGCGTTGTCGCGCTTCCACCCTCGGCCTGGGCGTTTCAGCCGGTGATGGATCACGGTGTTGGCCGCGCTCTCGACGGTACCTCTGCCGATGGGATAGCCTTCTGCGCGGAAACGGTCATACTGCATTTGCTTTTGACGAGAGCGGAAATAGTCTGGGGCTTGGCGCACTAACGGTGACCAGCGGTCTTGATCCAGGTTCAGGCTATCCAAGGTCGCCACGACCTCAACGACTCGTCCACTCCATAATTGGTCGAGTTGCCGTTCGACCCACTGTTGGGTCTGAGAGGTTTGTTCTCCCCACACTTCATTCGCCACGGTCCACAGGTGTTCGCCCGCATGTGACCAGTCAATAATCTGCTGGGCTTGAGGGAAATTGGTGGCGGTAATCCGCTCAATCCAGCGGGCACCGTCATTGGTGGAACTCAAGCGTTGGCAGTGGTCTAGCCCACGGCGCAACCCTTCGGCGTATTGATGCCAGGCCATGGTGTCGGCCTCCCACAAACCTGCTTGATAGCTGTGTTGGCCCAGGTGCACCCGAGGGTCTTGAGCGCGCCGAGTGGGCCGTTCTTGAGGCGTCGCCGGCTCTCTAGCGACTTTCACTTGTACCTCGGAAATGGCTGTCAGTTTGACCTCTTTCCAGCCTTCCTCTCGGAGGAGCACCATCGCTCCATCCGTAGACACGTTCGCCAACCCCGCAATCGGATCAACCTCTGCCAGGCGATGCTCGCGAGGACTCTCTCCCCAGGGGCCCAAGCCGTTCGCCCGCTCCGCTTCGGCGGTGCGTTGGACTTCGACCTGTTGCCCCCAACCCTCGGTCAGTCGGCGCAGGCTGTCCGAGGACATGTCCCCACCGACCACGTCGCGGTACCCGACCGCCGCCAACTCGAATGACTTGGCCTGTAGGCCTTGACGAACTGCAACACGCGCTGCCCCGTCACTCCAGTGATCCCCCCGCAGTTGGAGTTTCTGATCCAGGGGGGAAAAGCGTTTGTCCCTGGCAGCTCGGACAAACGTAGTAGGCTCGCTCCAATTCTGTGTCTTCCTCCAGTCCGTAGACCCGCCAGGGCCGGTAGCGCTCAAACTTCATCGGTTGTCCACACGAGGGACAGGCGGGAGACTTGAGTTGATAACCCGTGTCTCGTTCATTGATCAGAATCCTCAGCACGTGCCCCATCAACTCCCGACGCCGACGCCGCGCTTCAGCCTCAATCTCTCCAAAGCTGGCGTCGGGATGCTGAACGTACCAATCTTCTAGTTCAGCGTACATTTGGTGCGCCGCTTCCATGGACTTGGCTTCTCGCTGTGTACGCGACTCAGGCTGTGGCATCCTGGGCCTCCTGCAAATCCATGCTAGAGGCCGATTATAGCAAAACCCACCGACAGTTTTGCAGTGTACCCGTCCCGCGGTGGGTAATGATCTCTTGATAGGCCGCTACAGCAGATGTCGGGATACGCTTGAGCTGCGGGTCGGCGTCGAGGTCAATGTCGTGCAGGCCAAAGTCACTGCTTTGATCGAACGGCAGGCCCCACTCGCGATTGGAGGTGATGGCCCAGCAAATGTACCCCGCGAGGTTCACGCCGTCCTTCACGGCGCGCTGAACCTGGTAGACGTGTTTGCGGATGTACGTCGCCAGGTCAATGTTGTCCGCTATATCCACCGAGCCGTTTTCGACAATCAACAGCGGCAGGTCCGGGAACAGGCTGGCCATGGTGCCGCAGTCGCTCGAATTCCTCCAGCGTGCCTTGCGGCGGCGCTTGAGTGGTCAGTACTTGGGCCGCCATCTCATTCCTTCGGCTCTTGCATCATCAGGACGGCATTGTGACCTCACGACCCATTTCCTCGTCCATTTCATTGTTGATAATCTTCTGACCCAGCTCTTTGCCGTACTCGGTCAGTTTGTTCATCCTAGACACGTCGTCCATTTCGATGAGTGCGATGGGAATCTGGAAGCGGCGAAAGTCCAGATCAGGGAAGAATTCCTTGACCACGCGTACCTGCTGATCGTTAGCGGAGGCGAGAAACGAGTCCATGAGCGGCGTCAACCACTGGATTGAGATGAACTTGTTAGCCTGATACCGCTTGAGCGCGTCGGGCGTGCGGCCTGAGCCAATGCTGATGAGCGTGGTTTCTTTGGGGGGCCACTTTTGGCAATGGACGGCCTCGTACGCGGCCACATAGCATGGGTTCGAGAACGATCCAACGCCGCCGTCCACAAATTGCCCATCCACAACGGGAAAATACGTCGGCACGACGCAACTGGCGAGCACGGCTTTCCATACCGGCCAGCACGTGTATTCCGGCTTCCACGGTTTGATGAAGCGCGAGCGATTTTCCACTAGGTCGCGTACTACGATGACAATGTCCTTGCGCGGATTGGCAGTCCAAAAGTCGCCCATCATCTTCTTCTCACCGATGAACTTTTTGAGCGCATCTTCGAGTGGTTTGCTAGAGTAGCGATAGGTGAAAAGCGGCCAGAGCTTGGAGCGCAATGTCGAGGGAAAGATAGTTGCACCGAGTTGTATGTACAGGTCGTACATCTGCTTGGCGGAAAGCCCGGCACCCAGTCCGGCGGAGATAATACTGCCGGTGGATGTGCCTGCTGCTAGACTAAAGATTTCGTGCACCGGTTTGCCCAGTTCTTGCTCCATTGCGATGAGCGCTTGGGTGATCATCACTCCACGGATGCCGCCGCCGTCAATGGCTATGGCAACGTGCTTTCGAAACTCCTTCATCTTGTCCTCCCTTCTTGTTTAACAGGCGATTGCGTCAACTATCAAAATACCACCACAGTTGCAATGCATTTCCTATCTGCTGGGTACTGCCATTTTTTACGATTTGGCCGGGCTCGAAAGCCTAGCGTAACTTTTGCGCAACCAGAAGCCGAATCGTTGAATCAGACGCGATTTTGCATGATGTCAGCCGGAGCGAGTCACATCGTGGGCGGAGGAACTGCCCATGAACGCTTCGATTTCGGATTGGCCACTGACCAATACCCAGCATGGGATGTTGGTCGCCTTTGGTGAATTTCTCAAACAGCAGGGTATGATTGATCGGTTGATGGGCGTGACGATTCAGCAAAAGACACGCCGCTTTGCTCCGCAGACCAAGCTGGTCGAATTTCTGGCGGGCATCCTGAGTGGCATGGAGTACCTGCAAGACCTGAATGAAGGGCCACACCCGTTGGCGCATGATCCTGTCGTCGCCCGTGCGTGGGGCCAGCCTGGATTTGCACATTACAGCACGGTCAGTCGTACATTGGATGCGTGCGACGAACACACGGTGCGGGACATTGAGCAAGTGATCATCGAATTCAGTCGCCCGTTCATCGCCACGGCGGTCCACGAATTGTTGCGACGGGGAGCGCCCATCGTGTACGATTTTGACTTGACCGGGCAATCGGCCCGCCATGCCCAGGTGCCACCAGTTGCTCGCCGCCACGGTCGAAAGGATGCTGTATTGCTGGACGACCGAATTCCACCAGGCTCTCAGCGGATTGACCCCCTGGGCTGTCGCGGCGGTGTGCAGTTGCCGCGCGACGTATCGCCGCACGTTCTTGTTCAGGTCGGCTTCGCCTTTGACGCGGGTCGCATTCCAGTTGATCAGGCGTTGCAGCCAGACCGGCAAGCCCAGCAGCAGCGGATTCGCGCCCACCCAGGCGTCCGGGCGTGCGGCCTTGATGATCTGGCGCGCCTGTGTGTGAGCGACGAACAGGTTACGGATCAACTTGCCGAGTGCCGCGACCTGGTCGTCGAACGTCGAGCCTTCGGGCAGGCCGGGCGGCACAAAATAGTTTTGCTCCCAGCCGGGTTTGATGTAGCCATAGACCAACTGGCTTGGCTCGTTGAAGGTGAGCTACACCCCGCGGCGCACGGCCTGGCCGAGGCGATTGACCACTTCGGTCACGTAGCGGGTGTAGAGCGCAGGGAACTCGTGGCCGATCATCCCCCCGCGTTGCTGCACATGCACCGGCCAGGTAAAGTGATGCAAGGTGATGACCGGTTCCATGCCGGCAGATTGAATCGCCGCGATGAGCCGGCCGTAATAATCGAACGCGGCCTTGTCGAACTGGCCGGGCGCAGGCTCGACGCGCGACCACGCAATCGAAAAGCGAAAGGCCTTGCAACCGAGCTGGCGCGCCAGCTCGATGTCTTCTTCAAAGCGATTCTCGAAATCGGTCGCCTTGCCGCGCATGACGAGCCGGTGCTCGCGCTCCCAGACATCGCGGATGTCTTCGCGCGAGGGGGCGTAGGCCTCGCATTGATGGTCAGCCGTGGCGACGCCGAACAGAAATGATGCGGGGAGTGTTGGCATAGAGCGTGTACCGCGAAGCACGTCGAAAGCGTTTTGAAGGTTCATTACGTCTTCTTGCCCCAACCTTCTCGCACGGCGCGCAACGCATTGCCGCCCAGAATCTTGATGATCTGCTCACGGCTGTATCCGTCAATCAACAGCCGTTGAGTCAGGCGCGGCATTTGCGACGCGTCAATCAAGTCGTCGGGCGGGGTGGTGAATCCGTCAAAGTCGGTGCCGATGCCGACCACGTCTTCTCCGCCGACGTTGACGAGGTGCTGGATGGTGCGCGAGATGAAATTGATGCCCTGCTTGCTTTCCTTGGGCATCAGCCAGTACGGCATAAAGATTACGCCAATGACGCCGCCGTCGCGGGCGATGCGCTTGATCTCCTCATCGGTCGGATTGTAGGGACTGGGGTCAATCTCATAAGCGCCGACATGCGTGAACATGAGCGGGACGCGTTTGCCGCTGGCGTCCACGATGTCGTAAATTTGTTGGCGCGCGGCGGGCGTAGAGTGCGAAAGATCAATGATCATTCCCATCTCGATCATCTTTTCGACGACGTGTTTGCCAATGTCGGTCAGGCCCAACGTCAGGTCGCGCCAGACGTTGCGATTGGCAGCCAGGGGAAGCACGTCTTCTGGGAAGGGGAAGCAGGGATTGACGACCTGGTTCGGATAAAAGTGAGCCAGCGTGAGGTAGACCGCGCCGCGTTGAAAGAACGTTTCCAGATTCTTGAGGACGGCCGCCTCACTCGTGTCGTCGCCCGTCAGACAGTGGCCGCCTTCGACGCAATGGACGACGGCGATCGGACGCTTGGCATCCGGCCGGCTCATGATGTCGTTCAGTTCCTTGACCGAGCGAGCCATTTTCATCCAGTCGCGATGAGCGGAATCGGCGACCGCCGTTTCCATGTCGTCCATCATTCTGAGCGCGACGTTGAACGGCGCCGGCGCAAAGACCTTGGCCCACAGGTCAGGCCGCAGAAAGCGAAACACGTTGACGATGGGAAAATCTTGCAGGATGCCTTTTTCCGGCACGTGGATCACCGAAAGGATGGCGTCGTAACCGCCCTCTTTAAGGCGCGGAAAGCTGGCGCGCACGCTGAGCGGGTTGAGCCGGCTGATGACGTAGCGCCAGTTGAGGTTGCGGTGAAACAATTGCTGTTGCAGCGACGGGTGGATGTGCAGATCAACGATGGCCGAGTCGCGGTGAAGCGTGGCCCAGTCCAGGCTAGAACTGCCAGTCATTACATTCCTCCTGTTGCCAGACCTCAAAGACTTGAATCTCAGAGGTCTGATATGTCCACGGACGTAAGTAAGCGTGGTTCCTTGGCGGCACCTATTATATACCAAAACCACTGCGGGTGCATAACCCGCGGCGCGAGCAATTCGCGTCTGCGCTCGAAGCGATGTGTTTCTGCCGGCAAGCGTGAGAGTTGTGTGCAAACGAAATGCCCCCGAGGGCGGGGGCATTTCAAGCCTATCCGAGTGTGACGGCGCTGGGCTTTACGCCTTGACGATGCACTCGACCGGGCAGACGCTGACGCACTGTGGTGAGTCATGATGCCCTACACATTCCACGCAGGTCGCCGCGTCAATCACATAGATCGGGGAACCTTCGCTGATAGAGTTGGTGGGGCATTCTGGCTCGCACGCTCCACACGAAATGCACTCGTCGGTTATTCTCATTGCCATGGCAGTTTCTCCTCTTGTGATTTTTTGTCAGGTTCTGCAGTCACCTGACGGACAAGTGCCTCTAGACTACCAAATCAATGTGTGTGGGTCAAATGATATTAGTCATGGATTGGGATTATGTTTGTCATGGTTTCCGGTTGCCGGCACAGCATTTTGGCCAGAATCGTCTATAGCCGGCTGTCAAAACACCTCTCGACGGGTGCTGCGCCGAGAGGTGTCTGCTTTTATCGCCTGCCGTTTTCCATCAGGGCCAGGTTACGCCTTTTCGACGGGGAACTGGATCTCGGTAACGGTGTCCGGGTCGGTCTGGCTGCCGTTCGCACTGGGCTGCAGATAGACTTCTCGGCACGGGCCGACGATGCGGTAGCCGTTGTCTTGGACCCACTGCATGAGCGCCCCGTAGGCCTGGCTGATGGTGACGAATGGACCGTGATGGATGGTGCAAGCTATCGTCTCTACACCCGGCAGTTCACGAACGTGGATGCGCTCGGTGCCAGGGATCGGCGCGCCGAGCGGCTCGCATACTTCCACATCCCAATCGCGCTCTTTGTACTCGGGGTCATAGTAGATGGTCCAGCAAGGGCCAGTGGAGATAGCTTTGTGCTGGCCCAGGTACGCACCCAGTTCACCCCACAAACGTCCTTGATCGGGTGGAGTGGGGACCACATCACGGACGGAGGCCATCAGTTGCGCCTCAACCTTTTTAATGACGACATCGTACGTTGGCATTTTGCCCTCCTGTTCGATATGTTTCAGTCGCGCTTCCACTCGCACCAGCCGCTCTTGTAGCTCGTCCGCTTGCTGTTGCAGTTCCGCTTGCTTGAGCTTGAGCATTCCGCGCAGTTGATCGGGCGGCAGTTCATTATCCAGCAACCGCGCAATTTGCTCCAGCGACAGGCCCAGGTCTTTGAGGGCCAGGATACGGTTGAGCCGGGGCAACTGGTCAATCGAGTAGTAGCGGTAACCGGTAAAGCGGTCGATCTGAGCTGGCTTGAGCAGGCCCAGCTCGTCATAGTATCGAAGCGCTTTAACCGATAGCCGACCGAGTCTGGAAAAGTCACTGATTTTGAACATGTATACTCTACGCGCGCATGATGCTTCTTTGAAGGCCTTCGAGCATAGTATACACCTTCCCGTGGGGGGAGAGTCAAGAGGCAAAATGCAATTTGATACTTGAATTTGAGGTCGGCTAACCCATCGGATGTTTCATGGGCCCGCCGCCCAAGATGTGCAGATGGACGTGAAACACGACTTGCCCGGCGGCCCGGCCTGTGTTGACGATGACGCGATAGCCCGAGTTGCCGATATTCTCCTGCTCGGCAATGTGTTGAGCGACGAGGAGTAAATGGCCGGCGAGTGATTCGTGCTCCGGCTTGAGGTCGCGCAGACTGTTGATGTGCTCGACCGGCACGACGAGCACGTGAACCGGCGCGCGCGGGGCGCGATCGTAAAAGGCCACGGCGCGCTCGTCCCGGTAAACGATCTTGGCGGGAGCCTTGCCGGTAATAATATCGCAAAAGATGCAAGTTGACATTTTTACCTGCTGATACTCAAATTGTCAAAGGCCACCTGAACGCCGGGTTGGGCCAGCGTTCCAGCCAATACTCCAATTGCGCCGCGCGAGAAAGATGCATCTGTGATTTGAAAGAGTAGAGTTTGATTGACATAGAACGTCAGACGGCTGCCCGCGCAGACCACGCGCAGATGGTTCAGCGCTTTGCCTTGGCGAATAACTTGCGAGGCCGTCCAGTCGGGAATCAGTTTTTCCCACTTGCCCTTCTGTCGCTTCTGGGCGTTGAAATATCCGTCGCCGCTGATCTCCAAGCGGTAAAAGTTGTCGTCGTCCACATGCCGCACGATGACACCATAGTCGTTGTCATCCGGCCCGGCCAGCGGCGTGGCGTCCACGTCGAGAGTGAAATCGTCGAACGTCTTGCCGACTGCTATGGACCAGGCTAACGAGTCCGGCTGCTTGATGGTAATGTGAAGCTGGCCTCCCTCGGTGAGGATGTCAGCCTGGTTGTTGTGGACGAGCGCCCAGCCGTTGCGGGTATCGTCAAAGCTGTCGGTAAAAGGAGGCGCTGCACCCGGCGTGCAGGCGGACATGAGCGCCACAAGTGTGAGCGCGATGAGCCAGCGTCGCATGAGATTGACCTCGGCTGCGATCAAGCTAAAGCTTTCGACTTGGCGCGCGCCGCGATGAGACTGTAGATGAATCGCCAGCTCAGCAGCAAAATGCCGTTGATGCCCAACACGACCGCCGCAAACGCGGGCAGCAAGGGCCGCTGCAAGATCATCGTGCGTGCCACCAGCCCAATTGAACCGCCGCACGACCAGGCAAAGGCTGTGGTGAACAACATGCGCCGGGGGTGCAGGATGGTGTCGGATTGAAAGGCTTCGAGCACCCAGGCCAGGATGAACCAGGGCACGGCAAAGGGCGCGGCCACCGTCAACACGGTGAGGATGGGCGATGCGCCCAGCCCCATTTCGTGTGTGGCGCGTCCTTCGACAGCAAAAAACACAAAGATCAATGCGTCTCCGACGAGCAAGATCACCTGTGCCCGGCTGATGCGGAGCGAAGGTCGCGTATTTGGCTGCATGGGTTGACCTCGGTCCGGCTTGGCGGGAGATGCTCAGATTATATCACTAGCCTCATCATCTGACCATCCCCTGGCAAGGATCCGCGACTGGCCCGGCCTGGGGTTGGCGTGCGAATCACGGCAAGCCAGACGCACGCACGGGCAACACCGGTTTCATCGTGCTGCCAGACGCCGAGGCGCCGGCCGAGAATCGCTTGGGTGAAGAAGGTGAAAGCTTTACGATGGTTGTCGCTAAAACGATGGCGAGGGCCGTGAATGGGCACGGATGGCTGCGATCACCGCAGCCTGAGCTTGCCCGTCAACTTGGGCACAACCTGGTACAGATCGCCCACAATACCATAGTCGGCCATCTTGAAGATCGGTGCGTTCTTGTCACTGTTGATAGCAACGGTCACCTTAGAACCCATAATGCCAACGGTATGCTGAATCTGCCCCGACAGGCCAATGCCGATATACAGGCGTGGGCTGGACATCTTGCCCGAGATGCCGATCATCTGGCCTTCGGAGAGCCAATGCTTGTCATGAGAGACGGGACGAGTGCAGCCGACGACGCCGCCGAGGGTATCAGCCAGGGTCTGAATCATCTCCAGGTCGCTCTGTTCGTTTGCACCACGCCCGATACACACGAGTACTTTAGTCGATTCGACGTTCACACTACCGGCCTGTTTCGGGCGGCGCTCCACTATTTTGACCGGCGGAGGAGCCAGCGAAAGCCTGGCTTCAATGATCTCTGCGCTTCCTCCATCTCCAGTCGGCGTCGCCTGAATGGTCTGGGGCATCACGGCAATGACCTGCACTGGCGATTTGATGACTAGAGTCGCGATCGTATTGCCGCCCAAGGCGTAGCGCGTCGCAACGAGTTGGCCGTCTTCAAACCGCAACCCATTGGCGTCGGTGATGCAGCCGGCATTCAGTTTTTGGGCCAGGCGGGCTGCCACCTCACGCCCGCGCAGGGTCGAGCCGATCAGGATCACGTCCGCGTCGGCCTGTTTTGTGATTTGAGCCAGCGCCTCGGCTAACACATCTGCCTGCAGCTCGGACAAGGTGGGATCGGTGCTCACGTAGGCTCGCTCCGCACCATGAGCGAAACAGTTCTTGGCCCAGGCAGCAGCCTCTTGACCGACCAAAGCGACTGCCACAGGCCGCTTGAGCGTAGACGCAAAGGTCGCCAGTTCTAGCGCAACTGATTCGCGCTCCGAGTAAACCAGTACCCCACTCATACTGCCAACACTCCTTCCCGCTCTAAAGCCTTGAGCAATTCATTCACGGCGTCATCCACGTCTCCTTCAAGCATAACTTGTTTGCGCTGTTGGGTGGGTGCCAGGTTGCTCAACATGGTGATCATGGAAGCGCCTGCTCCGACCTCGCCTGTGGTGACACCGATGTCGTTTGGCCCCCAGGTCTTGGTAGGTTTGCGAGCCGCCTTGAGAATCGCTGTCAGTGGCGGCAGGCGCGGCTGGTTCAGCTCTGCGGTGACGCTGACGATAGCAGGCAGGTTCGCCTCGACCACTTCCAGCGCATCTTCCAGATCGCGCACGGCGCGGATGCGTTTGCCTCTGGGACTTGCCAGGGGGTTGCCCTCTAGCACCTCCAACTCGCGCACATAAGTCACCTGCGCAAGCCCCAAGAGTGCAGCCAGCCTTGAAGTCACCTGGCCGGTGTGGTCATCGGTTGAGCCTTCGCCCAGTAGAATCAGATCGTACTCGCCGATCTTTTGCAAGACCTTGGCGAGTGTCCGGGCTGTACCCATCTCGTCCGAGCCTTCAAAGAGCGGGTCGGTCAGGATGACCGCCTCGTCTGCGCCGATAGCTAATGCCTCCTTGATAGTGTCCTTGAGTTTGGGAGAGCCGACCGCCACAGCCGTGACCTTGACATCACCTTGTTTTTCCTTGATGCGAACCGCCTCTTCCAGCGCGTTCTTTTCAAAGTCGCCAAAGCGGACGGGCAATCCTTCGAGCACCGGTTCGCGTGTGTCGGCCTTGATGCGAATCTTGGTCAGATCCACGATCTGTTTCATGCAGACGATGATGTGCATAGTCCCTCCCCCTTTTCTTATCCGAACCGATATTGCACGCCGTAGCCCGCGCGGGGATAATGCCAGGTCAACGCATCCTCCCGACAGGCGATAAAGCAGGTACCACACTCCAGGCAGCCTTCATAGTCTACGACGACCTCGCCCTTTTCGTTCTGTGTGTACAGATTGGCCGGGCAGACAGACAGACAGTATCGGATCACACAGCGGGTTTGGCAAATCCCCTGGTTGATCCGGATGTGCGCCTGTTTGCCATCAATCTGGAAAACGTCCAACCCAAGTTTGGATTCGATATTCAACTTGTTACCCCCTATGGTCTAAATCCTTCGCATGTCCCACAGATCGCCGATAACAGCCCACTTGAGCAACTTTTGGCGGACGGTCCGTAACGCTGTGCTTGACATCTTTTCTTTGGGACTCGCCCCGACCCACATGATTTGCTCCAGCAGATCAGAGACGACCAGAGGGTATTCATTGAACAGGCGCGGATTGGATAGAACCTTGGGCATGTGCTGAAAGGTCGTGATGTCTCTGTAGACAAAGCTATCTTTTAGCGCCTGTTCGTATTGGGCCAGGCTCGCGGCAGAAAAGTCGTTTTTATCACGGGCGAGCAGGATCGCCCGCGCCGCTAATACACCCGAGACCAGCGCCATATCCATACCACGCACCGTGACTGCCTGGTTCAGGGCCAGTCCAGCAGCATCTCCTACGACGATGATGCCGTCGGCTACCAGTTTGGGAATGCCTCGCAATCCCCCTTCGGGAATAGTATGGGCCGAGTATTCGACCGGGTGACCTCCGGCGATGAGTGCCTGAACCTCGGGCCGGGCCTTGAACGCCTCCATCAAGTCATGCAGTTGCATTCGTGCAAGATCCCTGCCTGGGGATAGCTGCTTTGCCATCAGATCGTGGATGCCAATGACCAACCCTAGTGATAGGCTCTGCCGGTTGGTGTAGAGAAAGCCGCCTCCCATCATCCCCTCGGTGATCGAGCCGAAAAAGAGCTGAGCCGCGCCTTCTCCCTCTTGGAGGCCAAACCGGTCTTGGATCTTTTCTGCCGGAAGCTCGATCACCTCTTTGATGCCTACAGCAAAATTGCGCGGGTCATGCCGCTTTCGCAGCCCCGCCTTTTCGGCGATGAAAGAGAGTATCCCGTCAGCCGCGACGACGACATCGGCCAGCACTTGCGCTTCGCTCGAGCGGATACCCACTACTCGCCCATTCTCCATCAACAAGTCGTCTACCTTGTAGCCCGGGACGACAAGCCCTCCTTTCTCATTCACTTTTTCAGCCAGCCACTGATCAAAGGTGGCGCGGAGCACAGTCAAGCTATAGGGTGGCTCCTTCTTGAAACTAGTGCTGCTCAACTCGGCGGTGACGGAAGCCTGGGGAGCCATCATCGTCAGGCGTTCCTTGACCACGCGCCGCTCGAAAGGAGCGCCATCCCACAGGTCCGGCAGATACGGGCGCACCGGTTCCAGGTAGAGCCGGCCGCCGGTTACGTTCTTGCTGCCGGGGTAATCTCCTCGCTCAACTACCAGCACCTCGACCCCGGCGTCAGCCAGCACGTAGGCGGTAGCCAACCCGGCCAACCCGGCGCCAACAACAACGACCTGCACTTTTTCTGCAGCCATATCTTTTGCCAGGAAACAGGTGGACAAGTAGACAAGGGACAGGCGAGTGAATGACCTGCCCTTGTCTACCTGTCTGCTTTTTACCGGTAAGGCACTGCCACGTCGCCAATGAACTCGCGGGCGATGATCAGCTTCTGAATATGATAGCCGCCTTCAGCGCCGACGACGTAGGACATGACGCCGCGCAGCCCGCGGCCCAACGGGCAATCCTTGGTGAAGCCAAATGCGCCGTGGTGCATCATGCAGCGGCGAGTAATCTCGGCCGCCAGCACAGGCGCCTCCATCTTGCAGATGGAAATGATACGGCTGAGCTGGCGTTGCGTCATAAAGCCAGGCTCTTTGTAAGCCGTATCAGTCGCCCAGGCGGCATACTGGAGATACATCTTGAGTTGTTCCAGGCTGGCGTGGTCTTCGGCGATCTCGAAAGAGATACCCTCGAACTTGGCCAACGGCTGCCCGAACATCATCCGCTTCGAGACATAGTCCCGCGAAAGCTCCAGCGCTTTTTCGGCCATGCCGACGCAGGCAGCCGAGACCAGGATGCGGGCAAAGTTAAAACCTTCCATGTTGAGGTAAAAGCCACGGTTGACTTGGCCCAACACGCAATACTCGGGCACCTCGACGTTCTTGTAGGTAAAGCCGCCGGTCGAGAGCGCCATCCGACCAATGTCCTGGTAAGTGGTGTAGCTGATGCCGGGCAACCTGGCCGGGATGAAGATAAAGGTAAAGCCCTTGTGGCCGGCGTTGGGATCAGTGCGCACTAGCGTGATGTGGCCTCCATCGCGCTGCACAAAGGATTCGAGCACGCCGCTGATGTAGGCTTTTTCGCCGTTGACGATATACTTGCCGTCTTTGTAGACGCCGGTCGTCTTGATGTTGGCCACGTCCGAGCCGCCGCCCGGCTCGGTGGTGTTGATGCCGACAAAGTATTCGCCCCTGGCGACCTTGGGCAAGACCTCTTGTTTCAGTTGCTCGGTGCCATACTTTCCGATCAAATAGCCCCAGCCCAGGCACAGCAGGGTATAGACGGGCAGCGCCATGCTCATCTCGGCGCGGGCGATCTCTTGGATCGCAAGGTTGGCATAGGTAGCCTCTTCTCCTTCCGGTGCCGAGCCACCATACTTTTCGGGAATGGTGAGCCCAAAGACGCCCAGGTCGGCCAGTCCCTGGATCACATCGTCAGGGATGCCAGCTTCCTTGTCGTCTATCTCCCGTGAGATAGGCTCGATATACTTTTCGCAGTGCTCTCGCAGCGTGTTCTTGAAGAGCTCCTGCTCGGCGCTGAGTCGAAATTCCATTGTAGCCTCCTGTCATTGATGATAGTTTGTCCGACAAACAACTCCACTGAAACCGCTGGCTAGCCTTTGTCCAAAGACAGCCAGCCTCGATCCACCAAGCCCTGGGTAAAGGTGGGGGGCGGAAGCAGTCGCAAGCCATGTGCCCGCCGCAGGTAGCGCTCGAAATAGACGAATAGATCGCTGCGGGTCAGGTTCATCTTCTGGGCCTTTTCCAGGTCGCAGAGGGTCAAGCGTTGGTTCAAGGCCGGGCGGGAGACCAGTTGTTCGGTGAGCGGCTCGATAGCCTCTGGTAGCTTGCAGAATATCAGCGTGTATCCTTCGGCGTGCACATCCAGCCACAAGGGAGTAGGGCGAAGCAACACAAGATGACGCCGACCCTGGCTGGTGAATGCCTGTCCGCCCCAGACCCGGGTTGCCTGTTCCACTTCGAGTTGGCCAGGCCATTCACTCTGGCAGAAGCGAAAAAAATCCTCCACCAGTTCTCCGAACCGGACCGGGCCATCGGGCAGTTGAAGGGAAGACGAGTCTGTGCAGCCTGCCAGTTCGGTGGTCAGTGTCTGCCGCAAGCCCTCGGGAACGGCGTAACGAGAATCTGATCCGGCTTCCAGCCAGCCGGATTGAACCAGGTCTGCCAGTGTGTCCACCAACGAGCCCTCGTTCGCAGCGTACCACGTTTCGAAGAGAGGCTGCAACGCCACCGATGCAAGCCCCGTCTCACCGAATAGCCCATGGGCATCGAGCAGAGTGGACAAAACGGAAAGATGAGGCTCGCTTTTCTCCCTCAACCAGGCTTGCAGTGCTTCCAGGGAAGCGCCCGCTGGGTTTTGAGCTTGCATGTACTTTCTCCTTAGGCTGAACCGGCCCCGCGCTCCCGCGCCACCGGCCACGACACGCGGCCAGGCCGGCTTGCCACCGCTTCTTCAATAAACTGTCGCGTCAGTTCCGATAGCGGCAGATATTTGCCCCGGCTCAAGGCGGCCATTTCCCGGCAGTTGCTTTGACCGGCGCTGGGACCACCTGGCTCGGTATCTACGACGATTGTGGTAATGCCCTCCCAGCGCAGGTGGTGGCAGAGCAAGGCGATTTCCTCGTAGGGATTTCCTCCGCGCCGAATCGGGACATTCGGCAAACCGTCGGTGATGATCACCAGCACGGGTATGGCGTTTTGGTATTTCACCCACTCCTGGTGCAGCAGAAAGGACGCTTTGCGGATGCCATCGGGCAGAGGCGTTGACCCGCTCAGGGGTATTTTGCGCAAGCGCTCGGCGGCCAGTGCATAGCTAATTGTTGGCGGCAGGCAGACAGTGGCTTCGGGGGCTCGGCTATGACGAAAGGCGACCAAAGCCACTTTGTCGCGGTGAGCGCGGGCATCTTTGAGTAGTTCCAAGATGATGCCCTTGGTCCGCTCGAGTGTAGTATCCACGTGGATGGACCAACTGTTGTCCATCACAAAGGCGATCACAAAGGGCGAATGATGCCGCCGCACTTTTTCCCGCAAGTCCTCGGGCCGGATGGTCAGCGACTTGGCTCGTTGCACCACCGTGCGGGCCGCCGCGGCCCGCAGCGTCGCGTCGAGAGCCACATCGCCCATATAGCGGCGCGGGAATTTGGATCGTGTATACTTGCCGCGCCAGTGACTGATGACTTCCCTCTCACGCTTTCCCGCGGCCGACCGGACCATGGGCGCGCGCTGGCGTTCCAACTGGAACATTGTGCGGATGTTCAGCGCCGCCTCGCCGATGTCCGATGGGCTGGAAAGCAATGCGGCTACCTCGACGAGTTCCCCATCATCCCGGTCGGCTTTTTTTTTACCTCGATCTGCACCTCCAGGATGTCCTCAAGCTGCCGGCGGAGCGTGGACACGTCAAGCTGCGGCCCCGCGACAAAAGGATCATACGGAACGCGATGACCCAAGGCCAATGTGGCGGCTTCCAGGATGTCCTTGACGTCCACCACGGTCCGCCCGTCCAAAGCCGCCATCGCCTTGGCGCATTGCAGAATCGTGATGTCAGCCCTGTGGCTGGACACTTCAGTTTTACGAGTCAATTGAGCAATGGCCCCATAGAGGCGTTCAGGCACACTCACGCTGGTCAAAAGGGCGACGGCCTGCTCAATCGCCTGCCGGAGCCGGGCTTGGCTGGCCCGATAGTGATCCGTGAAATCTAGAGGGTTCCTGCGGAAGGTCTCCCAACGTTGCATGACCTCGACGCGTTGAGCCTCATCGGCCAGGCTGCTCACCTCTACCTGGAGCCCGATGCGATCCGCGATCTGTGGACGTAGTTCTCCTTCTTCCGGGTTCATCGTGCCGATCAATAGAAAGCGGGCAGGGTGCGTGACCGACACGCCTTCCCGTTCCACAACGTTCACGCCCAGCGCCGCCGCATCCAGCAGGATGTCAACAATGTGATCGTCGAGCAAGTTAATCTCATCAATGTAGAGGATGCCTCGATTGGCTTCCGCGAGCAGACCGGGTTCGAGCGCTTTGATCCCTTCCCGCAAGGCGCGAGTGATATCGAGCGTGCCCACGACCCGGTCCTCTGTCGCGTTGAGGGGAAGGTTCACCAGCCGGCGTGGTCGGAGCACAGTCGGAAGAGTCTCGCCTCGAGCGACGCGCGCCTGACAAGAGGCGCAGAGCGTGTGGGGATTGTGGGGGTCGCATTGGAAGGGACAATCGGCGACCACGTTGATCATGGGGAGCAGAGCCGCCAGCCCTCGCACCGCCGTGGACTTGGCCGTGCCACTGGAGCCACGGATCAGCACTCCTCCGATCTCGGGGGAGACAGCGTTCAGGACCAGGACCGACTTCATCTGCTCCTGTCCCACAATGGCAGTGAATGGATAAATGTAATCGTCTCGATAGAACAACGCCGTTGTACTCAACGCCTCACCTCTGGGTTACAGGCGGTGAGGGACGAGCCTCTACCTCTCCGCCGACACTTGCGCCTGCGCGCAGTGCAGGTGTGCTCGTCCCTGCGCCTGATGTTAGTGTCCGGTCAACCCCTGGGACTTGCCAGGGTCAACCTCACTTGCGGACCTTGCGCTTGCCAAAGGTCGGCTCAGCGGCCGGAATCGGTGGCATCTGCCAGGTGGCCGTGAGCGGCACCGGCGTGTCGCGGTTGATGATCACATCCAGTAGCGTGGGCACTCCGGATTTGAGAGCCTGCTCAAAGGCCGGGGCAAAGTCACCGGGCTTTTCGATGCGGACCCCATGGCCGCCCATGGCCTCAGCCATCTTGGCAAAGTCGGGGTTCCACAGCTCACCCGTCTTTTGCTTCCGGAAGCTGGTGCCGATCTCGCGCCCATCAAAGTAGAATCGCTGCAGGTCGCGGATGCAGCCGATGGTATAGTTGTTAAAGAGGACCCAGACAGCCGGTATGTCGTATTCCACAGCCGTGGCTACGGCGTGCGGCGTCATCATAAAGCCGCCGTCGCTGCACACGTTAATGCAGGGTACCTCGGGCCGGGCCAGCTTGGCCCCCAACACGCCGCAAATGCCAAAGCCCATGGCCGCAAAACCTCCGGGCGAGATGTGAGCCTTGGGATGAGGCGTGCCCCAATACTGCTCCACCCAGGCCTGATGGTTTCCCACGTCGGAAACGAGGATGGATTCCTTGGGGGCAATCTTGCGCATGTCCAGGAGGACTCGCCGTGGGTCAATGGGAACCTCGGTGTTCTCTGCATACGGCGCTTTAAAGTTGTTCCATTCGGTCTTGTACTCGTAGACCTCGTCGGCCCAGGCCTTGCCATCCCGCTTGATCCCTTTGGCCTTGGCTGCTTGCAGCATCTGGCCAAGGAAAGCTTTGGCATCGGCGACGATACCGAGCTCCACCGGATAGTTACGCCCGATCTCGGTGGTGTCCAGGTCTACCTGGATCAGCTTGGTGGGCGGGATATTGTAGGTGTAGCCGGGGAGCCACGAGGCGCAGTGCAAATCGGCAAAGCGAGCGCCGATGGCCAGGATGACATCGGCATTGCGCGCCGCCTCAGCCGCAGGATAGTCGCCCCAGCAGCCGGCCACGCCCAGGTAGAGGGCATCTTCTTCCGACATGACGCCCTTGCCCATGAGCGTGGTGTAGACGGGAATGTTCAGGTAGGTCGCCAGCGCCTTGAGCTCCTCGGTGGCGCCAGAGACCATGACGCCGCCGCCTGCCAGGATGAGCGCCCTGGGAGTCTTGACCAGCAAATCCAGAGCCTTTTCCACAGCCTCAGGCGAGGCCGGGGTGCGCCAGTTTATTGGCGTGGACCAATGCTCCGGGTCCGGGATCTCGACGTCGGCTTTGGTGACGTAGAGGTCGTAAGGAATGTCCAGATGGCACGGCCCTGGCCGGCCGGTGCGCATCAGCTTGAATGCTTTCGGCAGATACCGGACCAGGTCCTCCACCTTGCGGACTTGCCAGGAATGTTTGACGATGGGCCTGACCACGGAAGGAAAGTCGCCGGCAAAGTAGCGATATTCTTCCTGCAAAGCGCCGGTGTCGAACTGGTTTGTGGTCACCTGGCCCGTGATGGCCAGGAAGGCAGAGGAATCGTAAAACGCATTGGCTAACGCAATCGTGAGGTTCATGGGGCCGGGGCCGGTGGAGACATACACCGGGATCGGGACACCCGTGACGCGAAAGTAGGCATCGGCCATAAAGCCGGCCGCTGTCTCGATACGAGGCCAGATGATCTTGATCTTGTCCGTGCGATCATACACGCCGTCCAAGAAGCCGATGGCGCCGTGCCCGGCGTACCCCATAATGTAGGGTACCTTTTCCTTGATGATATACTCTGCGATGATCTCGCTGCCCCTGTACGTGGCCATTTTGGCACACCTCCTTCATGTTTTTTGCGCGACGAGTTACAGCGTTCGAAAACGATGTGGCACAAGTACCAGGCTTACGCCATGTGCGCCTCCTTTCTGATGGATGCCACCTGAAGAGCGACGCAAGCTCGTTTTACGCAATTACTCCGTCCCGGCGAAGGCTGGCGATCTCGGCTTCCCCGCAGCTCAATTCATCGCGGAGGATGGCATCGGTGTGCTCGCCCAGTGTAGGCGGAGGCCGGTAGATTCGGGCGGGCGTCTCTGACAGCTTGGCCACCGGCCCCAGCTGGGGAACCGCGCCCACCTGCGGGTGTTCAATCGTCTGCACCATCTGGCGCGCCTGCACCTGCGGATGGCGAAACACGGCCGGGATGTCGTTGATCGGGCCAACCGGGATATTGTGGGCGTTCAGCAGCTCGATCCAGATTGCCGTTGGGCGCGTGCGAAAAACCTTTTGCCAGAGCGGGATCAATTCGGCGCGGTGTGCCACTCGACCCGGGTTGGTCTGAAAGCGTAGGTCGGCCCACAGATCAGACTGGCCCGCCAGCTCGCACAGCCGCTGATACTGCTTGTCGTTGCCCACGCCGAGCGCCAGGTAGCCATCGGCCGTCTCGAACGTTTCGTAAGGAACGATATTGGGATGAGCGTTGCCGTAGCGAGTCGGCGGCTGGCCGGAGACTAGATAGTTCTGGGCGACGTTGACCAGCCAGGCCACCTGTGCGTCGAGCAGCGCCACATCAATGTATTGTCCCCGGCCGGTGCGCTCCCGGCATTGCAGAGCAGCCAGGGTCGCGTGGCTGGCATAGAGTCCGGCGGTGATGTCTACAATCGCCACGCCCACTTTGTAGGGCGGCCCTTCGGGTGGGCCGCTGATGGACATCACGCCACCTTCGGCCTGGATGATGAAATCATAGCCGGGCCGATCTCGGTCGGGGCCGGTCTGACCATAGCCGGTGATGCTGCAATACACCAGCCGGGGATATTCGCGGCTCAACGTGGCATAGTCCAGGCCGATTTGCTCCATCGTCCCGACCTTGAAATTCTCGACCAGCACGTCGGCGGTGGCAATCAATTGCTTGGCGAGCGCCTGCCCACGTGGATGCTTGAGATTGAGCGTCAGGCTGCGCTTGTTGCGATTGATGCTAAGATAATAGGCGCTCTCACCCTTCAGCCAGGGCGGGCCCCATTGCCGTGTATCGTCTCCGCCGACGGGATGTTCAATCTTGATCACGTCAGCCCCTAAATCGGCAAGCAACATGGTGCAGTAGGGGCCCGCTAGAACCCGTGAAAAGTCAACGATGCGTATGCCCGCCAGTGCCATGTGTGCCATGTAGCACTCCTCTGCCGAACGATCAACGGGAAACGTGGTTTTCTGTCTGGGAACAGCCCAGGGCGAGAGAAATCTGCGCGGCCGTTTTCACCACCGCAGGTATGATTTCGGCCTTGAGGCGTTCGCGGCTGAGGGTCGTCACTGGGCCGGAGACGTTGATCGCCGCCACTGCTTTCTGCGTGGCATTCCGAAGGGGAGCAGCGACAGCCCGCAAACCGACAGCCAGCTCTTCTTCGCCGGTAGCATACCCGCGCTGCCGGACCAGTGTCAGTTCGTCCAGCAGCGCCCGGTGGTCTGTAATGGTGTGTGACGTAATAGCTTTCAGATCGGCATCCGCCAGCCGACAGTCAAGTTCATCCGGCGGCAGATCTGCCAATAGAACCTTGCCCAAAGAGGTGCAATGCGCTGGCACGTGAGAACCGATGCCGATCACTACTCCTACGATGGCCCGGTTCCGAATTCGATCCACGTATATGATACGCATACCATCCAATACACCCAGGCTGGCTGTTTCGTTCACTCCTTGCGCCAGTCGCTCCAAGTATGGCCGCGCCACCTGGCCTACTTCCAGGCCGTTGAGAGCTGTGAACCCAAGCTGCAGTACTTTGAGACCGGGGTGATAGCGGCGGGTCGCCGGGTCGCGTTCGAGATAGCCTAACGCTTCCAATGTGGACAGCACCCGGAAAGCTGTGCTCTTGTTTAGCTCAAGAGTTGCAACGATTTCGGTGAGACTGAGCGATGGGCTTTCGGAAGTGAAAAGCTCCAGGATCTCTAAGCCACGCGCCAGAGCCTCGATGCCATAGCGAGGTTTCGCTGTGGGAGAGCCAGGATGTGTTGGTTTCATTGAGTCAAACTTAGTTTTTCTGTATAAAACCATTATATAACAAGCCATTGCCTTTGTCAAGAGTTTTTAAGACAGAATTTCTATGACAGCTTGCGGGCCAGGGCGTAGAGTGGATGAAAAGTGCAGGCGATGCCCTGGGGAGTCACCAAGGGCCTTAGCATTTCGCTGTAGCGGCGTTCCAGTTCCCGCTGCTGCTCGGGGGTCAATTGCTGTTCCAGCATGATGGGGAACGGCCCCATCGCCATGTTCCAGTCCCAAATCTCTTCTGGTCGCTCAAACCACAGTTCGACCTGCTCTTGGATCAATTCGACCTTGACCAGACCTGCCGCCTCCAGCAACGCGCGCATCTGCTCGGGTTTGAAGGCGATGGGGTTGGTGAGCAGCGGGCGAAGGCGATATTCGCGGAACAGATCGCGCTGCATGTGGGCGACTGGCGCAAAGAAATCGGGGCCCCAGTTCGAGAGGCCGACTTGCCCTCCGGGCTTGAGCACTCGATTCATCTCGGCCAGCGCCCGGGCCATGTCCACAAACTGGAACAAGGAAAAGGCACAGGTGACCACGTCAAAGCCTTCACCGCGAAAAGCCAGAAACTCGGCATCCATCTGAACAGGCAGGACATTGCGCCACTTGCCCTGGGCGGCAGCACGGATCTGGTTGACCATCGCGCGCGCAAAATCCACGGCGATCACTTGCCCGTGTGCACGAACCCGCTCTGCCGCCCGCAAGGTGAGCACACCTGTCCCGGCGCCGACATCCAGCACGTGCTGGCCCGGCGTCAAGTCCAGCAGTTCCACCAACCGATCACCAAAGCGTTGAAAGACCCGGGGGCGGTCAATGGCGTACAAGGCCGACGTCTGTTCCCATCCCCGGCGAACCTGATTTCTGACAGCATCTTGTGCTTCCATCATTCCTGGCTCCTGTTAGAACGGGGGCTATTCAGTTGCGCTCATGTGAGAAGATTATAGCCGGAGGGAGAAGACTGTCAACACCATCATAGGAGGGCAGTGACAAACTTGACCCACAGGTCGGCATGAAGGTCAGGGTGGTTAGTGTATTGCCTAGTGCTTCATTCCGTGTATAATACTGACTGGCGGTCAGTAATTCTGTCTACCAACTGTTCCTGCTTCACAAGGGCCGGCTCAAGAACGAGGGCCGGCGCAACACGCGCGAGACCTCGCAGGCCAAGTGGCACTCCACGGATGCCAGCTTCAGCGCCGCCAACGACGCCGTGCAGATTCATGGCGCGTATGGCTACAGCGACGAGTACAATGTGGAGCGTTATCTGCGCAACAGCAAGGGCGCGGTGATTTATGAAGGTACGAGCCAGATTCATACGTTGATGCAGGCGGGTTACGCGCTTGGCCAGCGGCAAGATAGGCCGCTGCGCTGCGAGCTGCCCGCTTACGACCCGGATGAGTGGCAACGAACCTAGAACATGTCCATCGAGTTAGCTTGCCTCTTGGGCGCGGTCGTCCTGGCGATTGTCCTGGATGCGCTGCTGATATGGCGCGCTCGACGGCGCGCCCGCGCTCAAGGCGTGGGGGGGGGTGTCGCCTATGCTGACGTGGCTCAATCGCGTTCTGCCGACGACCAACGTCACGCCGATCGAGGTGCACGATCCGCCGCTGACGGCAATCCTGGCGGGTCTGGCGCTGATCGTCTATGCGGTTACTCGCTTCATCGGCCTGAGCCGTTTCCCGATCAAAAATTGTACATCGAGATTGAGGGACTGGGTCGAGGCGGGGATTTCAAGATTCACATCCGGGAGATTGTTCTTCAATAACCAGGCTCGATCCGCGAATCGAGCGAATCCACGCGAGTAGAGAAAGAGATTCGCGTTATTGGCGGAGGAAATACGAGAGTGAGGCAAAAATGACATTACGACTATATGACACTTATACTCGCGAGTTGCGCGAGTTTCAACCGCTGCATCCGCCGGAGGTAGGTCTGTATACCTGCGGCCCGACGGTGTATGATTACGCGCACATCGGCAATCTGCGGACGTACATTTCAGAAGACATCTTGGTCCGTGTGCTCCGGTTCAACGGCCACGCCGTCAAGCGCGTGATGAACATCACCGACGTGGGCCACCTGGTCTCCGACGCCGACACCGGCGAAGACAAGATGGAGAAAGGCTCGCGGCGCACAGGGAAATCGGCCTGGGAGATTGCCGAGTTTTACACGCTGGCGTTCAAGGAGGATTTGCAGCGCCTGAACATCCTCGAGCCGACCATCTGGTGCAGGGCCACCGACCACATCCCGGAGCAAATCGCCTTTATCCAATGCATCGAGGCGAAGGGCTATGCGTATCGCACGTCTGACGGCGTTTACTTTGACACGTCCCGGCTGCCAGACTATGGTTACCTGGCGCGGCTGGACGTCGAGGGCTTGCAGGCCGGGATGCGCGTGGACATGGGCGAAAAACGCAGCGTGACCGACTTTGCGCTGTGGAAGCTCAGCCCGCCCGGTCAACAGCGGCAGATGGAGTGGGATAGCCCGTGGGGCAAGGGGTTCCCCGGCTGGCACATCGAGTGCTCGGCCATGTCGGCCAGGTACCTGGGCTCGTTCTTTGATATCCATTGCGGCGGCGAAGATCACATCTCGGTGCATCATCCGAACGAAATCGCGCAGACGCAGGCGTGCCACGGCACGCGCCTGGCGAACTTTTGGATGCACTATTACTTTTTGCAGCTCGACGACGCCAAGATGGCCAAATCGGCCGGCACTTTTCTGCGGATGCAGACTTTGCTTGACCGGGGCTATGACCCGCTGGCGTATCGCTTCTTTTGCCTCGGCGCGCATTACCGCGCCAAGCTCAATTTTACGTGGGACAGCCTGGATGGCGCGGCCACAGCGCTCAATCGCCTGCGCCTGGCGGCGCATGAATGGGGCGCGCCCGGCAACGTGGATGAAGGCTACCTGGACAGGTTCGCCGAGCACATCAACGACGACTTGAACATGCCGCGCGCCGTGGCGCTGGCGTGGGATTTGGTCAAGGGTGATTTGGCCGCTTTGACCAAGAAAGCGACACTCCTCGAGTTCGACAAGATCATGGGCCTGCGCCTGGCCGAATGGCAGCCGAAGGAAGAAATCGTGCCGGACGAGATTGTGGCGCTGGTGCAGCAGCGTCAGCAGGCGCGCAAGGAAAAGCGCTGGAAGGATGCGGACGCGCTGCGCGATCAAATCGCGGCGGCGGGGTATGAGGTGAAGGATACGCCGCAGGGAGCCAAGGTCGAAAAGCGCAAGATGAGTGCTTGAGGGACGGTTTGAGTTCAGATGGACAAGCCAGAATTGACAAGTTCTGCGCGATCTGGATAAGCAATTGACTGCATCGTTAGACTATCTGTTTCAGGAATGGCATCTGCTGGGTGGGGCGGTGCTCTTGGCTGGGGCGAACACGGTCGAGTCGCCTCGTCCGCCTGAAGAGGTCATTGCCGAAAGCACGCTGCACTGTCGTGAGTCAGGCCGCTTGACATGGATTGTGCTGGATTGGCTGATTGACCATGTCAGTGAAATTGATGAACAAGCTCTGCTGCGCAACATGGCCGAGCTTGGCGAGTTATCGGTCTTGGGCGTTCTATGTGATGCTGCTAATCAATTTAGACCGAACCCGAAATTCGAGCGGCTCATGCGCGGTTGTAAGCCGCACCAAGAACTAGCGCCATTTTTTTATCGCGTTGCGCAGAGCAAGCTGGCCTCGCGGCTGGCGCGCGAGAATAGTATAGAGATTTTTCGCAGGTGGAATTACCTGTGCGGCGAACTGCGCTATATGAAGAGCGATGTGGTTGCAACGAGAGTCTAGAATACAAACCGTTGATCGCGCGTCGCCAGATAGTATCGCTCTAGTCTGGAGCAAAGTATCGAGGTGGTCTTGCGTTGTTAGAGTACCCTGTCGACGAACTCGATTTGTTCACTTTCCCTGAAGAACCGACGGCAGGTGAAGCAGGTAATTTGGGAATGCCTGAAGCGAATTGCCCGAGCGAATGATGAACTCTCGACCATTCGACCGCTGGCTTTGTTGGCTGCCAGTGATCGTCTTGCTGGTGGCCTTTGCTCTGCGCGTCTTGAAGCTGGGCGACCAGAACGTGTGGTGGGATGAGGCCTTTTCCGTCTGGGTGACCCGCCACGACCTTGGAACCTTAACAACCATAGCGGCTGGTGACACTCACCCGCCGCTTTACTACTGGCTGCTGAATCCGTGGATGCTTGTCACCGGGCCAAGCGAGTTTGCGATTCGCTTTCCATCGCTGATGTTCGGGGTGATCGCCGTGGCGCTGGTATACCGGTTGGGACGACAACTGGTAGAGAATCCAGAAAATCAGACACCAGGAGTCGAGCCTTTAGGCGGTTTTCCGGCTAACCCACAGGGGGCTGCGCCAGCCTCTACTCCGCTCTCACGCATTTCAGGCAAGTGGTCTGTCAGCGACTGCATGTCGGTAGTAGGAACACTTGCCGCGCTCTTGCTGGCGACAAGCCGCTTTCATATCTGGTGGTCGCAGGAAATCCGCATGTATAGCCTGGCGACGATGTGGGGCGTTGCTTCATCGCTGGCTTTGATGATGGCGCTCCGCACGCGGACGACTCGCTGGTGGTTCACTTTTTTGCTCACGACCATCGCGGGGATGTACAGTCTATACCTGTACGCGTTCGTCGTAGGCGCGCAGAACGTGTTTATCCTGTGGTGGTGGTTGTGGCGCTGGCGCAACTCTTCCTGTCCTGCGAAGCGGGGGAGGGGGCCGGGGGGGGGGGGGTGGATCGGCCTCATGGCCGTGGTCGCGCTGGCCTTGTCGCCGTGGATGGCCTACACGCTCCCACGCCTCAAGAGCTGGTCAGCCGCATCCCAGTTCAGCCCGCTGACTTATCTACAGCTCTATGCCACCGTGCTCACGCTCGGAATCACGACGTTCGTGGAACGGTATTGGTGGGCGAACCTGCTCGTGCTCGGCGTCCTAGTAGCAGGGCTTGGTGCAAGAGGCAAGAGGCAAGAGGCAAGAAGCAAGAGGCAAGAACCACAAGTCCTGCATCTTGCATCCTGCATCTTGCTCGTTCCCGCGCTGGGTGTGTTT
>CAYGWJ010000245.1:0-11423 GCA_964353405.1 uncultured Anaerolineae bacterium | reverse complement strand
GCGATGTCGTCGCGCGTCATGTGGCTGCCCATCACCCGCACGCCGCAGTTAATGTCATATCCCACGCCGCCAGGCGAGATGATGCCGTGTGGCAAGCGTGTGGCCGCCACGCCGCCAATGGGAAAGCCATAGCCTTGATGGATGTCTGGCATGGCCAGCGCATACTCGACGATGCCCGGCAACGTGGCCGTGTTGACGAGTTGCTCTACACTTCGCTCGCTGAGGGCCGCCTCCAACAATTCCTCATCGGCATAGATGCGCGCGGGCACGCGCATATCCTCGCGGAAGGACTGCGGAACTTCCCACACGTATTCGTCAATGCGCTTGATGTTGTGCTTGTTGACCATGCCCACCCCCTGCAAGAAGCAGGCTGCAAGATGCAAGAACCTGCATCCCGCTTCTTGCTACCTGCTTCCTGCTAAACATCAAACACTACCTTTGCCTCGTACCCATTATCTGTTGGGATGATTTGCAGATTGTGGAATGTCGCCGCTTTGATCTGTTTTTTGAGTTTGAGCCCCCTGCCCGCTTTGGCGATTACGCGCAGGTGTGTCGTCTCGAAGGCTTGCATGTGAAACTCGCAAAACACGTCGCCGTCCATTTCGGTGTGATAGACCAACTCGTTGAGCCAGTTGACCAACAAGGCTTCGGCATCAATGCCATTGACCTCGATGGCATGTTCGACGACAGGCTGCACGGAGGACAGGTCGGCCACGAGACTAGCCATGCCGATCGCCGCATTAATGAACAAGTCGGGCAACGTCGCCCCGCGCACGCGGATAGACCAATCAGCGGTGTGGTCAACTTCGGAAAAATCTGCCTGGCTGCTCACGGCGATCTCCTTATTCCATTATAGCACACGTGGCAAGCCGTGTCGCAATGATAAAGGCCCAGTCCCTACAGTCGGAACTGCGCCTTTTACCACTCTCGCCCCCCACCCTTCCCCCTGCAAGCAGGAAAAGACAGGTTATGGTTCTCTGGGATTTGCCGTAACGTTGGGGCAGACCTGGGTGTCTGCCCTGGGCCCTACGGTACGCAGGTTCGCCCCCTTCGATGGGGCCTACCACGACGAATCCGAATGACCCGAGGTTATTTGCCCAACGTTTGCTTCAGCTCGTCCGGCCTGTTGCTGGTAATGCCATCCACTCCCCAACCTGCGAGTCGTTTCATTTCGGCCGTCGCGTCCACCGTCCACGTGCCCAGCTTCAGGCCCTTGGCGTGCGTCGCTTTGACCAGCGCCTCGGTCACCGAGCCGGACGTCGGCATGAAATAGTCCGCGCCCGTGGACTGAACCACTTCATCCAATATCTGTTCCGGCGACCTGGTCATGTGCGCCATCATCCACTGCGCGTTCACGAGCGTGCCCGTCTTGATGCGGGGGTCAATCGCCTTGACGTCCTTGAGCGTCGGAAAGTCAAACGAGATCACGATCGCCTTATCTGTCATTCCTTTGGCATTGAGCGCATCAACGACTTTATTCTCGATGCCAGGATAACGCGCATTGCCCGCCGCCAATTTGATCTCGATCTGAATCCCGGCCTTGCCCTTGATCAGGTCGAGCAACTCGCCCAACGTCGGCGGCGGTTGAGCGGCGAACGTGCCACCGCTAAACTTGGCGGCGGCGTTCAGCTTTTTGATTTCGGCCAGCGTCATGTCGGAGATCTGTCCATTGCCATCCGTCGTGCGCGCGACGCCGGGATCGTGCATGACGATCAACTCGCCGTCTTTGCTCAGGTGAACATCACACTCGACCATGTCCACGCCGATCTTGAGCGCGTTCTCGAACGCGGCCAGCGTATTTTCCGGCGCAAGCGCCGCGCCGCCTCGATGCGCCACGGCCAGCACCGTCGGCCCGGCTTCCGCTTTGGCGGTCGCAGTAACCGCCACAGTCTGTGTCGGTTGGGCTGGCGCAGATGTTACGGCCGGCGCAGCCGCAGCAGGTTGTGGCGTTGCGTACAACGGCGTTGCGTACAACGGCGTTGAGTACAACGGCGGTTTGACCGGCTCAGATGGTGTGGCTGGCGCAGTCTGGCAGGCCGCCAGCGCAATCAACATGCCTAGTACGAACAGGGCTTTCATGCGAAATCACCCCGTAGGGCAAGATGTCGTCTTGCACCCCGTAGGGCAAGATGTCATCTTGCCCTACAAAGAGTGGCGGCCTGCTTTGCCAGCAAGCCGCCACCCACAACTATCAGCTATTCGCTATCTACTATTGGCTATCTGCCATCAGCCATCGGCCGACTTACTTTCTGGCCGTGGTCTTGTTATAGTTCTCGATTGCGGCGGTCACAGCTTTGGCAGCCGCGTCCAGCGCGTCCTTGGGCGAGACATTCTTGAGCAGCACCGACTCGATGGCCGTTTCGACTTCCTGGCGGGCTTGCGGCATGACGCCGGTCAGCGCGCCCTGTGTCTGGCGGATGTTCGGAGCCATGTGCAGTTGGTCAATCGCGGTCTGGAACTGCGGGTACTTGTCGCGCCAGGCCTTGTCGTCCGGGTCGTCATAGCCGCGCTTGTTGACCGGGTAATAGCCCGTGGCGATGTGCCACTGAGCCTGCGTCTTGGGCGCCGCCGGGTACTTGACCAGCTCCCAGGCGCACGCTTCTTCCGCGGCCGGGCGGCCCTTCATGATCCACAGCGACGCGCCGCCGATGATGGTGCCGGATTTCTTGTAGGCATCTTCATTCGGGCGAGGCAAAAAGCCAGTGCCCAGCTCGAACTTGCCTTGGGCTGCGGTCAGGCGCGCGCGCAGACCGGCGGTGGATTCGATCATCATCGCCGTCTGTTGGGCATCAAAGGCCTTTTGCGTTTCAGCCGTCGGGCGGCCATAGTTGCCCAGGCTGCCCGCGTCGTACATGTCCTTCCACCACTGGAGAATCGCAATGCCTTCGGGGCTGTTGAACGTGGCCTTGGTCGCCAGCGCATCGCGGCCATTGGCATTGTCCAGGTACAGGCCATTCGAGGCAGCCAGTAGTTGTTCAAAGAACCAGCCATAGATCGCCATCGAGTAGCCGTACTGGCTGACCTTGCCATCGGCGCCCTTCTTGGTCAGCTTGGCGGCATAGTCTTTCACTTCGGCAAAGGTGCGCGGCGGCTTGTTCGGGTCCAGCCCGGCCGCCTTGAACATATCCTTGTTATAGTACAGGATCGGGTTCGAGGTGTTGAACGGCATCGAGTACAGCTTGCCGCCGATAGAATAGTAGCCCATGATGTTCGGCTCGATGTCGGAGACGTCGAATTTTTCTTTGTCAATGAGCGTCTGCATCGGCACGATCACGTCCAGGTCATACATCAGGCGCGTGCCCAGGTCGTAAAGCTGGATCACGGACGGCACGTCGCCCGACTGCAGACCAGCCTTGAGCTTGTTCAGCTCATCGTCATATGAGCCTTGGAAGATGGCCTGAACAAAGCACTTGGTTTGCGACTTGTTAAAGCCATCGGCAATCGCGTTCACCGCATCGCCATTGGTGCCGCCCATCGCGTGCCACCACTCGACCCGGGTGGTGCCGGGAGGAGCAGCCGCTTTGGTGGCCGTGGGGGTTGGAGCGGGCTTGGTGGGCGCAGTGGTCGCCGCCGGTGCGGCCGGTGGCTGTGTGGCGGCAGGCGCCGCAGGCGGTTGCGTGGCCGCAGGCGCTGGCGCGGCGGGCGCCTTGGTCGGCTCAGGCTGGGCCGGCGCCGGCGCGGGTGTAGCAGCCGGGCCACAGGCGGTCAAGACTAGCGACAGAGCGACCAGCAGGCTAACAACGGCAAACATCTTCTTCATGGTATTTCCTCCTTGTGGAAATAGAGTAGCGAGTTTTACCGGACAACCGGGTTTGGAAAATAACGAGATTTGCTATCTTCACCTCCCTTTTGATATTTGACACTTGAGACTTGATATTTGAAACTAGCCCTTGACGGCGCCCGCCGTCAGGCCACGGATGAGCTGGCGGTTGCCCACGATAAAGAGTGTAAAGGTGGGAATTAGAATGACGACCACACCCGCCATCACCACATTCCACATAAAGCGCTCTTCATCCTGAAGCAGCGCCAGGCCAATCTGCACTGTGCGCATCTCGGGTTTGTTGGTGATGAGCAGCGGCCAGGTATACTGGTTGTAGGTTTGCAGGAAGCTATACACCGCCAGCGTGCCGAGCGCCGGTCGAGCCAGCGGCGTGACAATCGTCGTCAAAAAGCGCAGGTGGCCGCAGCCGTCAATTGTCGCCGCGTCCTGCAAATCTTTGGGGATGGACAAAAAGAACTGGCGCAGCAAAAAAGTCCCAAACGCCGTCGCCAGGAAAGGCGCGGCCAGGCCCTGGAACGTATCTTTCCAATGCAAGCGACCGATGGTGAGATAGTTGGGGATAAGCGTCGCCTCCCACGGGATCATCATCGTCGAAAGAAAGACCAAAAAGACGACCTGCTTGCCCCGGAAAGGAATGAACGCAAAAGCGTACGCCGCCAGACTTGCCAGCAACAGGTGCGAAATGGTCACAATGCTGGATTGAACGATGCTGTTGCCCAGGTAGCGCAACAACGGCGCCATCTCGAACGCCCGCCTAAAGTTCTCGACCGGCTGAAAACTGGTGGGGAATAGGGGCGGCGGATACTGTGACACGTCATTGTCTGCCACCACGGAGATGACCACTGCATAGTAGAGCGGAAAGATGATGACTAGGCCGACCGTGATGAGCAAGGCGTAAGTGAGGATGCGTCGCATGATCTGCCAGGTGTTAGCACGAGATTTCATTGATAGTGCACCCTCCTTTCGAGGACGCCGAATTGAAGAATGGTAAAGACCAGCATGATGAGCATCAGGATCATGGCCTCGGCCGACGCATAGCCATAGTTGCCGTTGAAATAAAACTCGCGATAGATGGAATACACAATCGTGTTGGTTGCGCCGGCCGGGCCACCTTTGGTGAGCACGTTGAATTGGGCAAAGGCCTGGAACGCGGCCAGGGAATCTACCACAATCAGGAAAAAGATGGTGGGCGAAAGCAGCGGCAGCGTCACGTTTCGAAAGCTCTGCCAAAAGCCCGCGCCGTCCATCAGCGCCGCTTCGTAATAATCGTCGGAGATGCCCTGCATTCCGGCCAACAGGATGACAGTGTTCAAGCCTAGTTGAAGCCAGACGGACACGAGCGAGACGGAAAACAGGGCCGTTTTATCGCTCGTAATCCACATCACGCGCGGCAGATGCGCCAGGTCCAGCAGATAATTGAAAACGCCGATGGAGGGATTATACAGGAACAGAAAAATCAGCGAGGCCGTCGCGCCTGAAACCGCAATCGTCGAGGAAAACATGGTGCGAAAAATCGAAATGCCCCTCAGCCGGATATTGCCCAGCAGCGCCAAAAACATAGCGCCGACAATCGTAAAGACCACCGTGTTGAGCGCGAACAGGACCGAGACGCGGACACTGTTGAGAAAATCCGGCTTGGCAAACAGCGTTTGATAGTGCTCCAGGGTCACGTCCCCGCGCATTTGCCCCAGCGGGTTGGTAAAGTGGAAGCTCAACTCGAAGGAGCGAACGAGCGGCATAAAGACAAAAATCACGAACACGATCAATGAAGGCGAGAGAAAGACCAAAGCCCAAAAAGAGTTACGGATTTCTCGCCAACGTTGCCCGCGGGTCGTGGATTGACTGGGGTGTGGGACACGAGGTTGAAGGGTGATAGATTCTGCCATCCTGGGACGCCTTTCAGTGCAGGTGAGAAATGGAACGCGTCGCGAGTGAATCTAACGCCGCGGTGAAACTGGGAAAACTATATCAGAATGGGACAGGCTTGTCAAGTGACAATGCACACGTTTTCAACTTTCATATCACCTCGATTCCGCTGCCTTCGACGACCTCGCCGATGTGCCAGGCCCCCTGCCCCATCAGGGCCGTAAAGGTCTGAACGCCTTCAGGCGGCACCGGGACGAGCAATCCGCCCGAAGTTTCTGGATCAAACAGCAGCCATTGCTGCGCCAGGGTCAACCCGGCGCTGAAACAGGCGCGAGGGCGATAGAACTTCTCGTTGCTTTCCGCGCCGCCCGGGAAAATCCACGCATCCGCATATGCCTGCGCGCCGGGCAAAAGTGGGATGTCGGCAAACCGAAAGCGAAAGCACACGCCGGCCGGCTGGGCCATCTCTAGCGCGTGACCGATGAGGCCAAAGCCCGTGACATCCGTCGCGGCACGAACGCCAGCAGCCAGCGCCGCACGCGAAGCCGCGCGGTTGAGTTGCAGCATGCTTTCAATCGCCGTCTGCACATGAGCGGGATCGGCCTGCTCGCGCTTGAGCGCGGTGGTAATGACGCCCGCCCCGAGTGGCTTGGTGAGGAAGAGCGCATCGCCCACCTTGGCGCCGCCTTTGGCGAGGACGCGGTCCGGGTGAACGACGCCGGTCACCGCCAGGCCGTATTTCGGCTCACGGTCGCGGACGGTGTGCCCGCCCGCAATCGCGCCGCCGGCTTCGGCGACCTTGTCTGCGCTGCCGCGCAGAATATCGGAGAAAATCTCGACGTCCAAATCCTCCGGGAACGCGGCGATGTTGAGCGCGAACAGCACCTGGCCGCCCATCGCGTACACGTCGCTCATCGCGTTCGCGGCCGCAATCGCGCCGAACGAGTACGCATCGTCCACGACCGGCGGAAAGAAATCGACCGTCTGAATGATCGCCTGGTCCGGGCCGATGCGGTAGACGGCGGCATCATCCGGCTCACCCAGCCCCACGATCAGCTCAGGATAGTCTTGACGCTTGAAGCGATTCTGCAAAGGGCGCAGCACGTGCGCCAGGGCCTCGGGGGCCATCTTGCTCGCTCAGCCCGCGCACGTGGCCAGCGAAGTGAGTCGAATTTGTTTGCTACTTGTCATGTCTGCTCTCGCAAGGGTCAATTCTCAATTTTCAATGCCAAGTCAAGTATACCCTGTTTGGCTGTGCGCGCCAACTGCTTGGGCGCTTTTCAGTTCTGGGGCAAACATGATCGAGCCAGCCGCTTGCCGTCTCTTTACCGTTAGGCTATAATCCTTTGAAACTTGCATTGGGAATTGCGAATTGAACCCGTTATCCCGTTTTGAAAAGCTGGCCGAGCAACTGGTTGAAGGCTCTTTTGGGCGATGGTTCGCCGGGCAATTGCATCCGCTCGAGGTGGCGTTGCAGCTCGCGCGCGCCATGGAAGATGCCCAGGTGCTCAACCTGCGCGGCGAGCGCCTGGCCCCCAACCTCTACCGGGTCTATCTGAACCCGGCTGACTATGCTGCGCTGCGTCAGGCCCAGCCTACGCTCCCGGAGGATTTGACCCAGTCTGTTGCAGAGCTGGCCGCGCAGGCCGGGCTGATTCTGGCGCAGCGGCCGGTAGTGGGCGTGCACTCGGCCGAAAGCATCCCGCGCCACCAGGTATCGGTGGCCGCACGCTACATTCCACCAGAGAGTGTGGAAACCGGGGCCACCACCGAGCTGCGCACGCAGGCCTCAGCGGCCATGCGGGCGGAACTGGACCGCGCGCCGGACGCCAATTCATTTCTCATCCTCGACGGACGCCACACGGTTCCGCTCACTCGACCCACTGTGACGTTGGGCCGCAGCCTGGATAACGACGTGATTCTGCAAGACGCGCGTGTCAGCCGTCACCATGCGCAACTGCGCCGCCGCGCCGGGCGCTATGTGATTTACGATTCAGGCTCGTCGGGCGGGACGCTCGTCAACGGCGACCGCGTGAGCGAGTGCCTGCTCCAGCCCGGCGACGTCATCAACCTGGCCGGAGTCCAGGTCATCTATGGCGAAGACACGCTCACGCTGCCGGAACCGCCCAGTCCGGAGCCCAAGGCGCCCTCTGGGCAAGACACACCACCTTTTCCAACTGACCCATCTCAAATCTCGAAATGAGATGCCTGTGCACAATTTGATAATTTGATATTTGAAATTTGACATTTGGGACTGATGGACATTATCATCTTGGCCGTCCGGCTTGTGCTGACCGTTCTCCTCTATCTGTTCCTGGCCGCCGTTTTTGTGGTGCTGTGGCGCGACCTGCGGACGGGCGCCGACTTGTCCGCTGTCGTTCAGGAACGCAAGGCGCAGCTCGTGACGTTGGCCGGTTGCGAGGGATTAAAGCCGGGCGCCGTGTTAGAGCTGCAGGCGTTCACCACGCTGGGGCGCGGCGCGGCCAACACGATCGTGGTGCCGGATACCTTTGCTTCCGCCGAGCACGCGCTCATCTCCTGGCACACTGGGCAATGGTGGCTGGAGGACCTCGGCAGCCGCAACGGCACGCAGATCAACGACGAGACGGTCACCGCGCCCACTATCCTGAGTGTGGGGGATGTGATTTCTATCGGTCAGGTGAAACTCAAATTTCAAACATCAGATGACAAATTTCAATTATCAATGACCAATTATCAATTGACAATTGGTCATTGATAATTGATCATTGCTTGGAGGTTGACATGGAAATCGTTCAAATCGTCGGAATCGTCGTCGCCGCTGTGGTGATTCTCGTGATCGCGTATCTCTACCGCGAAAACGCCATCGTCGAAGGCAAAACCGAGTGGGGCATCGGGCCGATCAAGTTCAGTCTGGGCGGCAAGACGCAAAAGCAAGCGGACGCGCCAGAAGCGCCCGTTACGCCCGCCGCCACTCCCAAGATCGAGCAATCCGCCACTGACCAGAGCCGCATCGAATCTTCCGCGCCCGAGATTCACGGCAGCGCGGGTGAAATCAAGCAGACGGCGTCCGGCGGTGGAACGATTACAGGCAGCGGCCCCAAGATTTCATAGCCGCAACGGATAGCGAACGGATAAACGGATAGAGATCCTTCCAGCCGCATATCCGTTTGCCGAAGGCATCCGTTGCCGTCAAAGGAGCAACATGCCACTCCCGCCTTATCTCGAACACTTTACCGACCGGCTGGAGCAAGTTGCCGCGTTCAACTCGCTGTGGCCCGGCGATGGCCGCTGGATCATGGCGTTTTCTGGCGTCTCGGGCAACGGCAAGTCCACACTCATCAACTGGCTGATTGAAATAGCCTGCAAGCCCAAAGACGTCTTGTGGCAAAAGGTGGACTTTTACGCCAGCCCGCCGCCCGACGAAGTGCCGTGCGCGCTCGCCACGCTCGGCGGGCCGGACGCCCTGGCGCACTTTGAGCAAGCCGCCGCCCGCGCCCACGAACGTTTTGACGCCGAGCTTGACCGGCTCAACCTGGCCCGCGCCGGGCGAGCGTTTTCCGCCAGCATCACGCAGACCGCCGCTGAAGGCGGGCAGATTGAGGCCAGCCCGCCGACGATTGAAGCGCGTTCCGTCGAAGAACTGCGCGCCCTGCGCGCGCCCATATACGAGCGGCTCGACGATGACCTGGCCCGCGCTGCGCTGCCAGCCATGTCTAGTCTGGGCGCGCGACCCGCCGTCCTGTTCTTGGATACCTACGAGCGCTTTGCCGAAGCCAGCCCGCCGCAAGCCGTCGCTCGATTGTGGCGCTTGCTCGAACAAGCCGCGCGACGCGCCTCGGGCTTGCGCGTCGTAGTGGGCGGGCGACAGGACTTGCCCTTCGAGCCGCTGCGCGATTGGACGCTGGAAATGCGACTGGGCGAATTCACCGCGCACGATTGCGACGAGTTTTTGCGCGGCTATGGTATGGACGCGCCGGCCTTGCGCCGCGCCACGTTCGATTTGTTTCAAGGCCATCCTCTCACCACCCGCCTGATGGCAGAAGCCTTTGCAGATGCGCGCAAGCGCGGCCAACCCTTCACACTGGAGGCACTCCAGGCCGGAGTGATGGCCGACTCGCGTGACCGGTGGCTCTACGCCCAGGTCTTGAAAAACCTGCCAGAGCCGCTCCAGCAACCTGCCAAATACGGACCGCTCTTGCGCCGCTTTACCCAGGCGACCTTGTGCACCGCGCTCGATGGCACGCTGGACGATGCCACCTTTCACACGCTCGTCACACGCGCGTTTGTCAAGCCGGTAGGGCCTGGCGTGTACGCCTTTCACGAGACCGTCCGCCGTGTCCAGATCGAGTATCTTTCCGGCGCGGGCGATCCCGGAGCCGCTGCCGTTCACCAACGCGTTATTCACAACGACCAGGCTCAATTGGAACCCGCGCGCGACGCGCTCTATCACCGCTGCTTTGTCAACCCGGCCGAGACTTTTGACGAATGGCGAGGCGAGGTGGACCGCGCCGACTTCTCGTTCGACCACTTGTGGTGGAACGAATTGCTCGACGCGATGCAAGTTTCAGCCCTCTACAAGCAATTGTCGCCGCGCCAGCAGGCCGACGTTCACTTGCGGCATGGGCGCTGGCACTATTATCACGATGGATGGGATGATGCGCTGATCGCCTACGCGCAGGCCGGGCCACTTTACCAGGCCGCACACGATGTTAACGGCGAGGCCAATGTGCTGAAAGCGCAAGGCGACGTGCTGGCGTTCCTCAAACGAAACGACGAAGCGTTGACGCGCTACGAGGAAGCGCTCGGCCTGTTCCGCGCCGTGGGCTCCCGGCTGGGCGAAGCCAACGTGTTGCTTTCACGCGGTGATTTGTTGCGTGGTCAAAGTGAGTTCGATCAAGCCTGGCAGGAATATTCCGCTGCTTTAGAGCCTATCCGAAAACCCCGTTTTCGCCTTGAAAACAGGGCCTTTCGGGAGGTTTTCGGATAGGCTCTTAGCCGGCTACCAGGCTGTTGGCGATGCCTATAGTTGTGCCCGCATTTATTACCGACAAGGCGACTGGCACGCGGAACAATCACATTGGCAAGACGCACTTGATCTGTATCTGAAAGCAGTCACTATCTGGCGCAGGATCGGCCTATCTGACATGGTTGAGCAAATCATTCAACCGCGCATCGCTCAGGCTAAAGAAAAACAGGGTGCGGCATCGTGACTGAAACTCACGCAATACGCAATATGCAGTACGTCACGCAGTTACGCGACCGATTGTTGGCCCGTTCCGAGATCGCCTTCGCCTACCTGCACAGCTCGTTTGTAGAGGGCTTGCCCTATCACGATATAGATGTGGCGGTATATCTCGATCCCGCCTGGACGGGCGACGTATTCGAGTATGCAATGTCACTCTCGACCGAGTTGACGTTGGCGCTGCGCGTGACGGTGGACGTTCACGCGCTCAATGGCGCTCCGCTCGGCTAAAGACAAGTACCCTGACAAGCATTTTCTCCTTGTCACCTTGTCACCCTGTCACCTTGTCAACAAAAGAGAGGAGAATCCCATGCCAAGAAAACCATCCGAACCCACCCGCCTTGCCGTTATCGGCGGGAGCGGCGTCTATAACATCGAAGCCTTGACCGACGTGAGCGAGGTCAAGGTCCAGACACCTTTTGGCGACCCGTCCGACGCCATCATCCTCGGCACGCTGAATGGCGTGCGCGTGGCCTTTTTGCCGCGTCACGGGCGTGGGCATCGCCTCCTGCCCACCGAGGTCAACAGCCGCGCCAACATTTACGCGCTCAA
>CAYGWJ010000244.1:0-2913 GCA_964353405.1 uncultured Anaerolineae bacterium | reverse complement strand
CAAGGGTCTCATCACGTACTCGGTCATTGCCGAAAATTGCACCGGCTGTATGGTCTGTTTGCGGAATTGCCCTGGCGAAGCGATCACGGGCGGCAAGAAGCAGGTTCACGTGATTGACGCTGGGTTGTGTACGCGCTGTGGCATGTGCAAGAGTGTGTGCAAGTTTGAGGCGATTCTTGTTCGGTGACAAGGTGACGGGGTGACACGGTGACAAGGTGACGGGGTGACACGGTGACAGGGTGACACGTGGACAAGGTAACAGGGAGACAAGGGGACAGGGAGACAAGGTGACAGGGGGACAAGGGGACCAATCGGCAAGAATCGGCGTGTTCGTATGCGACTGCGGTGACAGCATCGCAGGCTTGCTCGATGTGGAGGCGATCACACGGCAGGCAAGTAAGTTGCCCGGTGTGACGTGGGCAGGTCACCTGGGTTATTGGTGCTCGCCCAGCGGACTCGAATACATGAGGTCAACTGTTGCCGAGCAAAAGCTGGAGCGTGTCGTGATCGCCGGATGCGCGCCGCGCACGCACGAGGCGTATTTCCGTCAGGCGCTCGATGGCCAGGTGAACCCGACGCTTGTCAACGTAACCAATCTGCGGGACCTGTGCGCGCGGCCTCATCAAGCCGATCAGGCTGCGGCCAACGAGAAAGCGACCGACCAGGTGGCGATGGCGGTTGTGGAGCTGGGCGGGCGCGTCGCCGGCGCGCCTCGCGTGGCGCATATCACGCCGCACGCTGTCGTCATTGGCGGCGGGATAGCCGGCATGACGGCTGCGATTGCGCTCGGCGACGCGGGCATTCCCGTCACGCTCGTCGAACGCGAGCCTGACCTGGGCGGCTGGGCGGCACGCTTGCCAAAAGATGGCGAAACCGCCCGGCTGGTCGCCGAGCGCGTGGCGGCAGTCCGCGCTCGCTCCAACATCACGGTGCTGACGAATAAACAAGTAGCTGATGTCAGGGGGTCAGTCGGTTGCTATCAACTCGAGTTGGGTGAGGGGCAGCCGGTCGAGGCAGGTGCTGTCATCGTCGCTATTGGCGGGCAGCCTGACGCTCCACTTGCTGCTCCCCACTCTCCACCTGCCACTCTCCGCTATGCCTTTGTGTTGTGCGACGCAGCGCCCGAGCATGAACAAGCCTGTCTGCACTCGTGCTGTCTATCGGCTCTCCGGCAAGCCGCCGAAATCAAGCGGCAGGCGCCCGGCGCAGAAGCCGCCATCTTTTTCCGCGAGCTGTACACTGCGGGCGGGGCCTATGATGCGCTGGTGTGGGAAGCGCAAAAGCTCGGAGTGAGCTTTTATCGCTACCCGGCCGGCTGCGCGCCGCAATCCATTGACGGTGAGATGGTGGCGCACGACGAGCTGACCGGACGCGATGTGCGCGTGCCGTTTGACGTGATGATCCCCGCCACGCCCATGACGCCCCAACAAGATGCCGCGCATCTCGGGCGCATGTTGCGTTTGCCGGCCGATGCGGCTGGATTCCTGGCCGACACGCGTGTCCGGCTGCGCCCGGCCGACCGCATCGAGCGCGGCATCTATGTGTGCGGAGCGGCTCACTGGCCGTGCGATACTCGACGCGCGATGTTCGAAGCTTACAGTGCTGCTGCGCGCGCCGTACATCACATCCGGCGCGGTCAAATCGTCAGTTGGGCGACAGCCGCGACGGTAGACGCAGCACGCTGCAATGGCTGCGGCGATTGCGTCCGGGTGTGCCCGTTCATGGCGATTACTTTAGAGCAAGGAGACAAGGAGATAGGGAGACAAGGAGACAGGGAGACAAGGAGACAAGGAGAAAGCAGGCTGGTGACAATTGATCCGCTGCTCTGCACGGGCTGTGGCAACTGCGTGTCAGTCTGTCCGGTCAAAGCAGCACAGGTCGCATCGGCTACCGATGAGCAGATCGAAGCGCAGATTCGTGCGGCACTAGGAAATGGGACAAGGACACACGCGCCAGCGGACAAGGGGACACAGGGACAAGGCGATCACCTTGTCACCTTGTCACCTTGTCACCTTGTCATGGCTTGCGAATGGAGCGGCTATTCGGCGGCGGAAATCGCCGGGAAGCAGGGACTGGCGTACCCGGCGTCCACGCGCATCATCCGCCTGAATTGCACCGGGCGTTTGCAGCCAGGTTTGATCCTCAAAGCGTTGGAGATGGGCGCAGCGGGCGTCATGGTTTTGGGATGTGCGCCGGGCGTGTGCCACTATGAACAGGGCAACGAGCGTTGCGCCGTGGCGTTCGAGCAGGCGGATGGACTGGCGCGTTTGCTCGCGCTGGATGACCGGCTTGGGCTGGAATGGGTGCCGCCTGATGACGGCGTGAGGTTTGTGCAAGTGGTCAATGAGTTTGTGGCTGGCATACGAGCCAAGGGAACGTAAAACGTAAGACGTAAAACGTAATACGTAATACGTAATACGTAATACGAAATTACATTTCAAGCTTTACGTCATCGGAGTGGTAATGAGTTACACGAACCTGGAACAGACTATACACGAAAGCGGCGTGCTGCGCTGCCTGGAATGCGGCAAGTGCACGGCCATCTGTCCCGTCGCGCGGTTCGATGGCGGCTTTTCGCCGCGCGTGACGGTAGGGCGTGCGCTCGCTCGAGGAGGCCATGACGAGGCGCTCTTGCGTGATGACCGGTTGTGGACGTGCCTCAATTGTTTGCAGTGCAACCAGGTTTGCCCGGCGGCGGTGGATTATTCGTCGTTGACGACGGCGGTGCGCATCGAGGCGCGGCGGCTCGGTCAGGCGGCTCTGTGTACCCACGGCGAAACGATTCACGTCTGGATGCGGATGATGATGCGGCCCGATTTGACGCAGAACCGTTTGGGATGGCTTGAGCCAAATTTCAAATTTCAAATTTCAAATTTCAAATCTCTAATACCCAATCCCCAATCTCAAACGCTT
>CAYGWJ010000243.1:0-9676 GCA_964353405.1 uncultured Anaerolineae bacterium | reverse complement strand
GCGGCAGCAATCTCCCGGCGGAAGATGCGGCATGACGCGCGCCAAATCGCCGTCGTCGAAGTCTTCTCTCACTCCCAACATTACCCACGGTCGCAACAAAGAGCACGTCGTCGTGCCGGAAACTCTGCACGGCGGCATCATCGCCGGGGTCGAGCCGGACAGCCTGGCCGCTGACTTGGGACTCGTGCCCGGCGATGAATTGCTGGCCGTGAACGGGTTCCCCGTCGAGGACGTGATTGACGTGCAGTTTTACGCCGCCGAGGAGCACGTCGAGTTGACCGTGCGGCGTGATGCCCCCGATGGGATAGGTGTGCGCGAGTTTGTCTTGGGCAGCGAGCGCGAGTACGATCAGCCGCTCGGCCTCGAGTTCACACACCCCACGTTCGACATTGACATCCGTCGCTGCAATAACCTCTGCACGTTCTGCTTTGTGCTCCAGATGGCGCCCAAGCTGCGGCGCACGCTCTACATCAAGGACGACGATTACCGCTACAGTTTCCTGTACGGCCACTTTGTCACGCTGACGAATCTTGATGCGCGCGACCGCGAGCGCATCGAGTGGCAGCATCTTTCTCCATTGTATGTTTCCGTGCATGCCACCGAGCTTGACGTGCGGCGCAAGTTGCTGCGCAATGAAACCGCGCCGGATGTCCTCGATCAGCTCCGCTGGCTGTCCAAATGCGGCATCGAGGTGCATACGCAGATTGTCGTCACGCCTGACTTGAACGACGGCGAGCATCTTTTTCGCAGCGTGCGCGACCTGTCCGAACTGTGGCCGGCGGTGCAGTCTGTTTCCATTGTGCCGGTGGGCATCACTAAATATCACAAGTATGGCGAGCGGCCCAACACTCCCGTCGAAATGAACGTCGTGCTCGATAACGTTCATCGTTGGCAAAAAGAGTTTCGCAAAAAGCTTGGTGTACGGTTTGCCTATCCGACCGACGAATGGTATCTCGTCACCCAACGGCCCATCCCGCTGCAGTCTCATTACGACGGTCTCCATCTGGAAGAAAATGGCCTCGGTATGGTGCGGCAATTTCTGCAAGATTGGCGTAAGACCCAGCGGAAAATACCCAATACCAAATACCCAATACCAAGGGCGACACTGGCAACCGGTGAGCTGTTCGCGCCGATATTGCGCGAGGCGGCGGACGAGCTGGCGCGATTGAGCGGCGTGCAATTGGAGGTGGTTCCCATCCACAACGAACGCCTGGGTGAGACGATTACGGTGGCCGGCTTGTTGATGGGCGCGGATGTCATCGGGCAATTACGGGCGCGCAGGCTGGGTGAGGTCGTCGTGCTTCCGCGCATCATGTTCGACCATCCGACCGGCGTGGCGCTCGACGATGTGTCCGTGTCGGATATTGCCCATGCGCTCGGGCGGCCCGTGGCGCTGGCTTCTTCCATGAGTGAAATCCTGGCTGTGTTGGCGGACGGGGCAAACTGACGATAATCTAACCGGCCTCTGATGAGTTGTACATTTTGTTATACACCTGTTACATCGGCGTGGGTTTTGTTACGCTATCGTTATACCGGTCGCTTATCATCCTGATACATTCGATAGTCTGAAGGGAGGTGGTCACTACAACGTCTGAACGCGAGGAGAGACAGCGCATGGACTGGGAACGAACCCAGTTGACGAAGCGGAGGTCCTCTGCTGCGAGGCAGAGTTAACCCGCACAAGGTGGAAGCTCAAGCCACCGCCGGGGAAAATCGAAAGATCAGCGGAAGCCTCCAGGGTCGCCACGGCCCTCATTTCTCCTCCTGAATGTGAAAGCGCGCTCTAAATCCGCGCGGCAACGCGCGGGACAAAATAGCGCGTCGTGGCGTCAGCGTATTGTATAACGCATATCGCTGATGGTATGGCATTGGCTATCCGCTATCGGCTATCCGCTATCGGCTATCCGCTATCCGCCATCCGCCATCCGCCATCAGCCATCCGCCAGGAGGGATTCCCATGTGTGGTATCGTAGGTTATATCGGGCCGCGTCAGGCTACGCCCATCATCTTGGAAGGGCTGAGGCGGCTAGAGTATCGCGGCTATGACAGCGCCGGCATCGCGGCGATCAGCAGCGATGGCCGCATCAACATCCGGCGCGACGTGGGCAAACTGTCCAACCTCGAACGCAAGCTAGACGACCAGCCGCTCGAAGGCCACGCGGGCATCGGCCATACGCGCTGGGCCACGCACGGCGCACCCAGCGAAACGAACGCTCATCCGCACACCGATTGCACCGGCGACCTCGTCGTGATTCACAATGGCATTGTGGAAAACTGCGCCGAGCTCCGTCAAGAGCTCCTCGACCAGGGTCACACCTTTGCCTCGCAGACGGACACCGAAACGATTGTCCACCTGGTCGAGCAAAACATGCGAGGCGGGCAGTCGTTCGAGGACGCTGCGCGCGCGGCACTCTTGCGGCTCAAAGGCGCGCAAGCCGTCGTGCTGATGGATCGCCGCCAGCCCGATCGCGTGATCGCGTCGCGCATCGGCAACGCGGGCGGCGTGACGGTAGGCGTGGGGCAAGGCGAAATGTTTATCGCCTCCGATCTGCCCGCCATCCTCGAGCACACGCGGCGCATGATCTTTATTGAAAGCCGCCAGATGGCGGTGGTGTTGCGCGATGGCCTCAAGGTCGTTTCGCTCGACAGCGGCGAGCGTGTCGAGCTGCCGGTGCACACGATATCCTACGATCCGGTCAGCGCGGCGCGCGGCGAGTATCGCCATTTCATGCAAAAGGAAATCTATGAGCAGGCTCGCTCGGTGACGGATACGATTCGCGGCCGCGCCGACCTGCAGCATGGCGTGGTCCGCCTCGACGATTTGCGCCTGACGGCGGACGAGGCGCGCAAGATTGAAAAGATTTTTATCGTAGCCTGCGGCACTTCGTGGCACGCGGCGCTCGTCGGCAAGTTTATCATCGAGTCGCTGGCGCGTGTGCCGGTGGAAGTGGACTATGGCAGCGAGTTCCGCTACCGCGATCCCATCATCGGCCCGAACTCGGCGGTGTTGGCTATCACGCAGTCGGGCGAAACGGTGGATACGCTGGCGGCGATGGAAGAAGCGCGCGGCAAGGGCGCCAGGCTGTGGAGCATCGTCAACGTCATCGGCTCTCAGGCACATCGCCTCTCGGATGGCATTATCTTGATGCACGCGGGGCCGGAAATCGGCGTGGCCTCGACCAAGGCCTTTACGGCATCGCTGGTGGACGAGTATCTGCTGGGTGTGTACCTGGGCCAACTGCGCGGGACGCTTGACGCAGCGCGCACGAGATCGCTGGTGGATGACCTGGCGCGTCTGCCAGATCTGATGGGGCGTGTACTGGCGACCGAAGGAAGTGGTCACACGGACTCGCGCGCCTCGATCTATGAAGAGCTGGCGAATCTCTATTACGACCGCGAGCATTTCCTCTTCCTTGGACGTGGCATCAATTATCCTGTCGCGCTCGAAGGCGCGCTCAAGCTCAAAGAGATCAGCTACATCCACGCCGAGGGTTATCCGGCGGGCGAGATGAAGCACGGCCCCATTGCGCTCATTGACGAGCGGATGCCGGTGGTGACGATTGCACCGCGAGACGGTGTGTACGACAAGATGGTGAGCCAGGTCGAACAGGTCAAGGCGCGCGGCGGGATTGTGATTGCCCTGGCGACGGAAGGCGATGAGGCGATTCGCCGCAAGGCCGACCACGTGCTGTACGTGCCGGAAATCTCGCCGCTGCTCACGCCGGTGCTGGCGGCGCTGCCGATGCAACTGCTGGCCTATCACGCCGCCGTCCGGCGCGGCTGCGATGTAGATCAGCCGCGCAACCTCGCCAAGTCGGTCACGGTCGAGTAGGGCTTTTCTCTGGTTCCCCTTCCTTGCTCCCGCTGGAGTGTTGTCTCTAGCGGGAGCCAATGTAATCCGTTTCCCCGGTTCTTGTTTTGTGCTAAAATCAGACCACCCACAGGGGTATGACGCGAAACTGTCGGTCGTAGGACAAGATGCCATCTTGTCCTACGGCTGGCCCGACACTTTTGCGGTGTACCCCACCCAAAGTATCACGGAGGTGCTCGTGCCATCGCTGGCCGCAATTCCTCGCCGTTCAGAAGCCATTCGCGCTTTTAAAGAGGGCGGGGGGCTGGTCGCCGCGGTGCTGCCGATTCACTCTCCGCGTGCTCTCTTGCGAGCCTTTGGCGTTCTCCCGGTCGAGGTCTGGGGACCGCCCGGTGTGGACGCCAGTTTCGGGGCCGCACACTTGCAGCCTTACGTATGCTCGATCGTCCGCAACGCGCTCTCCTTTCTTCAAGCCGCTAGCCTGGACGAGGTTGACCTCATCATCGTCCCGCACGCGTGTGACTCGCTCCAGGGCCTGGGCAGCCTCCTGATTGACTTTTTCCACCCAAAGCAACCCGTCATCCCCCTTTATCTCCCGCGAGGAACGCGCGCAAGTGATGCCAGCTTCCTGGCCGATGAATTGCGATCCATCTACCACCGGTTAGAAGAGGTAACGCTTCGCTCGCCTTCAAAAGCCCAGGTTTTGGCAAGTGTCCAGCGTGAAGAAGCAGCCGACCGGCTTTTCTCCGAGCTTTACCAACGCCGCCGGCAGCTTGCCCTGATGCAAATCGAGTTCTATCGCCTCATTCGTTCCCGCGAATATCTTGCCGCCGAGGTCTTTTCCGAGCTGGCACAATCTGTGTTGGCTCAGGCCTCAGCCCCACCCCCCAGTCGCACGACAGGAGAGGGAGAGTTATGGAGAGGCATCCCCATCCTTCTTTCGGGCATTGTGCCGGAGCCGATGAGGATGTTCGAGTCCATCGCCGAGATGGGCGGCGTGGTCGTGGCGGATGACCTGGCCTGCTGCGGACGCCGGGTCTATCCTCCCGGCAAAAGCGATGATCCCTTCCGTCGCATGGCCGAAAGCTTACTGGCGGCTCCGCCGGACCCAATGCGCGGCAGTCCGATTCAAGACCGCCTCGATCATCTCTTGCGGCTGACCCGGTCGTCGGGCGCAAAGGGCGTGGTCTTTTACGACGTCAAATTCTGCGAGCCGGAGCTGTACGACTTGCCGGATTTGCGCCAAGGCTTGCAAGAGGCTGGCATCCCATCCACCGCGATTGAAGTTGATCTCAACGATCCGCTGGCTCACCAGACGCTCACGCGGATGGAGGCTTTCCTGGAGATGATCGCATGAGCGCGACCGGTTTGCTTCGCTATCACTTGATGGTCAACGGCCTGGGCCGGGCCGCTTTGCGTTGGCAGCGATGGCAGTCCGAGCAGCGAGCCGTCTCGTCGCGCTGGAAGACTGAATACCTTGCGCCGCCGCTCAAGATTGCGCCGCGCACCAAGGAGCTGGTTGCCCGGCACTGGCTGCAAGGCCGTTACGCCAATCTGAATCGCAAGGTAGCGTGGGTCACCTCGGGCGCGCCGGCCGAGCTGCTCAAGGCGCTGGGTTTTTACGTGCTCTATCCTGAAAATCACGCGGCCATCTGCGGGACAGCGCGCGTTGCCGTAGAGATTTCGTCCGAGGCAGAGAATGCCGGCTACTCGCGCGACATATGCTCCTACGCTCGTACCGACATCGGCGCGCTGCTTTCGGGCAAGACGCCGGTGGGCAAGCTGCCCAGGCCCGACCTGTTGATGGCCTGCACCAATATCTGCCAGACGGTTCTGTTTTGGTATCGGGTGTTGGCGCATCACTTGCACGTGCCGCTCATTCTGATTGACACGCCGTTCGTCTATTACGAGCAAGCGCCCGAACATGCCGTCGAGTTTGTCAAGCGCCAACTGGAAGAAGCGGTCCCGGTGGCCGAGAAGGTGGCGGGCAAATCGCTGGATCAGCGCAAGCTCCAAGAGGTCGCCCGCTTGAGCAAGCTGGCCTCACAACTGTGGCTAGAGATCATGCAGCGCAACCAACACCAGCCCGCGCCGATTTCGGTCTTTGACCAGTTCATCCAGATGGCGCCGATCGTCGAGATGCGGGGGGACGCCGCCACGGTTGATTTTTACGCTGCGCTGCTCAAGGAGGTGGACGAGCGCATCGCGCGTGGCATGGGCGCGGTCAAGCACGAGCGCAAGCGTTTGCTATGGGACAACCTGCCGATCTGGTACCGGCTGCGTTACCTGGCCGAGTTTTTGGGCGAGCACGGCGTGGCCATCGTGGCTTCCACTTATACCAATGCCTGGGGGGAGCTGGCTCCACTGATTGACCCGGAGCGCCCCATTGAATCCGCCGCGCGCACCTACATTTATCCCATCCTCAATCGGAGCACGGGCCACAAGCTCAACACGATGCAGCGCATGATTGACGAGTACCATCTCGACGGCGTCATCCTTCACTCGGATCGCTCGTGCAAGCCGTATTCTATCGGGCAGATGGATCAACGTGACCGGTTGATTCGCGAGCAGGGTGTTCCGGCGCTCCTGTTGGAAGCCGATCACAATGATTCGCGCGTCTATGCCGAGGAGCAGGTCGCCAATCGGCTGTCGGCGTTCATCGAAATGCTTGCGTAAAGGATGAAGGCGGAAGGATGAAGGATGAAGGATGAAGGATGAAGGTCCAATTGATGCTTCACGGGTGGTCGCGCTGGGGATTGATGTAGGCTCCACGACGGTCAAGATTGTTGGCGTGGACGCACAGGGCAACCTGGCCTGGCATTGGCTGGAGCAGGCCGAGCCGCGCGTCGAGGATCAGGTCGAGAGCTTTCTGGCGCGTGCGAATGTCCCGACGATGAATCATCGGGCTGATAGTGCCAAGCCCGCTGAAGCGGGCTACAAGAGGGCGATTCATCGCCCTTTGTCCTATCAGCCCGATGTTTCAACATCGGGCGTGTCTGTGCCTCTCGTCGCCACCGGGTATGGTCGCAAGCTGGTGCGCCAGGCCACGCGCAGTGTGACCGAGATTACGTGCCACGCCAAAGGTGTCTACCGGGAACTGGCGCACGGCGGAACGCTGGTGGACATTGGCGGGCAGGACAGCAAGGTCATCGGCATCAGTCCGAAGGGCGACGTGACGGATTTCAGCATGAACGACAAGTGCGCCGCCGGCACGGGTCGCTTTTTGGAAAACACGGCCAACCGCCTGGGCGTGCCGTTGGAACGCATGGGACAGGTCGCGCTCTCGGCCCTGGAGGAAGTCTCGATCTCGAGCACTTGCACGGTCTTTGCCGAGTCGGAGGTTATCTCGCTTATCGCGCACGGCATTGCCATCGAGCCGATCCTCAAGGGACTGCATCGCTCGCTCATCAAGCGTGTGGTGGCGATGATACGAACCGTCGGCCTGGCGCCGCCGCTGATGCTTTCAGGCGGCGTGGTACAGAACCAGGCCATCGCCCGGATGTTGGAAGAAGAGACGGGCGAGAAGGTCGTGATCCCCCAATATCCTCAGTTGATGGGAGCGTATGGCGCGGCGTTGGTTGCTTTGGGAATAGGAAACAACGAGAATAAGCTTTGATCCGCGAATTCACGCGAATCGTCACGAATGAAATAGGTGACTCTAATCTCGCAGCACCAGTGGTAAATACACATGCCAGGCCGCACCTACGAGACGAATCTCGTCCAGCCACAACGTCGAGGACTGACTGGTCCAGTTCCTGATCGCAACTCTGGTCAGCAAACGCCCTGTCGCATCGAGGTGGCTCAATGGAATCTGAACGCGCTTCCACACGCCTGGATCTAGCGTGCCGTTCTCAACGTAACGGCAATCTTGCACGGGGCGGTAACGCAGCTCCTGGTCGTTTTCGTCGTTCACATACGCATCCGGCGCAATAGCGCTTGAATGCCCATCGTCTTGAGTCTCCTGTCGGTCATGACGGTCTCCACGACGAAGGCTGCGCGAGGAGTATACCCGCCCGGGGGGAGACTCATCCGGCAACTGGCCCAGTGTGGGTGAAGACGCCTGGCCCATTATACGGTGAAGAGTGACGTGAGGGGGCCGTTGATGGCGCCGTTTGCCGACACTGTCCGCCCGGTGCCGGCGCTGGCCTTGCGGAACAGTGCGTTAGGGATTGCGGCAATACGATTCGCCAGGGTGTCGGCAACATAGAGGGTGCCATCATGACCAAGTCCTACACCCGTTGTCCCGATGACAAAAGCAGCAGGGTCGGTCCGCTCAAGGAAGCCGGAGCCAATGACGTTCAGTGACAACTCACGGGGCATTTTCTCATCGTCAATGGCCAGATTGATGCGCACGACGGTCCCTATCGGCGGCGGGAAAGTGGCTGGGGTTGTACAGCGTGGCGTCAAAGTTGTAGGGGGCGGAAGGCGCAAGCTCTATGAGGCGCTTGACTTGCAGCGCAATGGGTCTTTTCATGGGGTTTCCTGGGACAGGCATCCGGCCGCGTTATCTTTCAGTCTTGTACCAATGATTTGCGTTTTGGAAGAAAGCGCTGATCGCGCATGTACTGACGAATATCCAGTACAGAGGTATCAAGAACATCAATGGGGCAATACTTTGTTGCTCATGACGCGGGACGACGCTCATGTAGGACCAAATCCCAGTTAACGGTCCGAGGAAGATCAAGCTGAGAGACCAAAAATAGAGAATATAGGTGTATATCGGATGTAACATCCAGGGAGCAGTAATGTTCAACTCAGGTAACAGGAGGCGTGTTCCCCAATAACCAACGAACAGAATCCACGACACAAAGGCCAAGGCTCCGACGATGGGCGTTCCGAACAGCAATGAGAAAAATATCTTTTTCTTGAGGCTCAGCTTAGATCGGATCAGGATTCCAAGACAGGTCAGATAGCCTCTATACCACCGTAATTTCTGCTGGAAGTGTGCTTGTATGTTCTTTGGAGCCTTTTCGGTCACGGTGGATTCCAAAAGAGCAAACCGCTTGTTTTTCTCGGTCAGCAGCAACCCCAAGCAGGCATCTTCGGTCAGCATTTCAGGAAAGTAGCCCACTTCTTCCAATACACTCTTCCTGACAAAGAGACCCTCTCCACTGAGCGGAAACCCGCCGGTCAGCCTCGCAATCATGGGGACATATTTCTTGAACCAGAGCAATGTATCAAGCCAGAGCAGCTTACTCAGAACTGTAGGGCCCTGTCTGCGGACTTGAGCCTGAACCACATCGTAATTCCCTGCCAGCATGAGAGAAAGTGCTTGCTCTATCTGGTCCCTCTCTATGGAGTCGCTTGCGTCGTAAACACATATAAACTCGTTTTCAATGTCCGTCAGCGCTACGTTGAGCGCGTGCGGCTTCATCTTGGGATTCCCTCTGCTGGAAATTACTCTGCTTTTGATCCCGAAGGTCTGTAGCTCTTGCGACGCCTTGTCAGCATACATGCCGGTTTCGCTGTCTTCTGGCTCGACGATCAGAATTACTTCGAGCTTGTTTTTGGGAAAGGTCTGATCCTTGAGAGAAGCCAAGGTTATCTCAATATCCGTCTCTTTTTCTTTGAACAGTGGTACCAGCACTGAAACACGGGGAAGATTTGGCTTTGCCCCTTCTTGAACTTGACCTATGGCAGGCTTGCTAAAATGAGGAATCAGACTCAACGTGAAGAACACGTTCGAGATCAGGGGATCCACAGCAAGTGACATGACAAGATTCCTATACTCAGAGTACCGGCAAAGTTGACATCGCAACGTTAGGTGTGACAAAATCTCTAGACCATGCGTTCTAAATCCAAGCTGTTTTTGCCTCTTGCCAGCCGAGATTTTGTCACACCAGCAGTTCAAATGTCGCTTTTGCT
>CAYGWJ010000242.1:0-32911 GCA_964353405.1 uncultured Anaerolineae bacterium | reverse complement strand
CGTGGGGCATACAGCCGCGCAACGAGTGCAACCCGGTTGGCAATGCGCGCGGTCTACAACGAAAGAGTTCGGCGCGACGCGCGGAGCCATCTTGTAGATCGCTTTGCGCAGCGTCATCCCGCTTTGAAACTCGTTCGGAACGGCCACCGGACAGATAGCCTCGCACAGCCCACAGTTCGTGCAGCGGCCCGAGTCCACGTAGCGCGGCTGGTGCACCAACGTCACGGTAAAATCGCCTGCCTGCCCGCGCACCGAGGTCACTTCGGTGCTGGTCCTCACGGCGATGTTGGGATGCGCATTGTGATCCAGGAACGCGGGAGAAATCGTGGGGCGCGTGCAGCCGTAACCGTGATCCGATGTGCCTCGACACAGTACGCAGTCGTGCGTGGGGAACATGAAGCCGAGTTGCGCCACGCGCCCGCCCAGGATCGGCGTCATCTCCGCCAGGTACACACGCAGACCGGCCTCAGCCAGGTCAAGCGCGGCGCGCTGTCCGCCCACGCCGCCGCCGATCACCAGCACCGCTCCAGCAGGATTAGTGCCATCAAAGGGTTGTTTCATTCGAGATGCCCTCCGAGGCGATATGGGGATATCGCCCTACCGAACATAGAATACACCCGGCCACCAGGCTTGCCTATTGTCATCCTTCCCGTTATGAACGGCAACGTGGCAGGTTTCATGATAGATTGTAAAACAATGCACAAAGGGTGTCTATAGTCCATCGGGGGGCAGGCAGGCAGTGTCGGTAGTCCTAAAGGACTAACATGGGACGGCTTTGGCAAACAGATCGTATCCTCTCAAAAAGTGGGGGGACTTACCTTGCGAAGGTTTCCGCTCATTACGCAGCGAACTCGGACTAAACCTTCGCAAGGTTCTTTCCCCGGATTATTGAGATGATACAACAGATCAGGCAGACAGAATCGCGTAAAGGCTGAGGTCGCCTTCGCGCCCGCCGGCGCGGAATGTTCCCGTGATTTTCAAGTTCGCCTTTGCCGCCAGCGAGCGCAGCTCGTCTTCGCCGATCCAGTGGCAATAGCGCAGACCCAGGCCGCCGCGTTTCCAATGCAACAGCGCGTCGCCCGGCTCTAGCTCTTGTTCGTCAATTTCCACACTGCTCCACGGCACGATCTTTTTTCGCATCCGTTCATTGTCCAGGAACTGCCACGTCGAGATGACGACGTGACCTTGCGGCGCAAGCAGTTGGCGCACCTGGCGCAGGATGCGCGCTCGCACCTCACTAGCGGGGATGTGGTGCAAGACCGCAAGAAGCAAGATGCAGTCAAATCGCCTCATCCCCGGCCGCCTGCCCCCGTCAGGGGGTTCTCCCTGAGAGAGAAGGGAGTTGGTCCAGTCAGGCCGAGTGATATCCACGACAAGAAATGCGTCCTGCGCCCTGCGACTTGCCTCCTGCTTCTTGCATCTTGCAATCAGCGCCTCGGACGAGTCTATTCCAATGTAAGTGACCTTGCGCTGTTGACGCGCCAGAAACGCCGCCATTCGTCCATTGCCGCAGCCGACGTCCAGCACCCTTGCGCCGTCGGCAATGTAGGGTAAAATCCTTTCCAACTCGCGTGCCGATTCAGGCCGCGTCCTGGAAAATGATTCGGCGAATGTGGAATAAAATTCGCGATTGATTTGGTTGAGGCGTTCCATCAATTCGGGCTTCATCGAGCCAGATTATAGCACGGTGTCGTGATGGCAACTGAAAAAGAGCTCGCCGAGCGGCGAGCCAGATGGCAGGACAAGCACGGCCGGCCGCTGGACGTGGGACAGTACGAAGGCGACCTCGTCGCGCTCATCGAGCAGATTGCGGCGGCGGAGAATCTGTCGCCGGAACAAGCCGCACGACTGCTCGCGCGTCACCCGCGCGACGGGCGCGAATTGTTTGCCAAAGACCAGCTCGTGCGCGGCTACCGCGAATTGATCGCGCGGGGAGCCGTGTCCCCCTCGCGCGAGACGTTCGCCCGCCTGCGCGCCAAGCCCACACGCACGATTTCCGGCGTCGCGCCGGTCACGGTGCTGACCAAGCCGTTCCCTTGCCCCGGCGAATGCATCTTTTGCCCCGAGTTTCCCTCGATGCCCAAGTCGTACCTCCCGGACGAGCCGGGGGCGCTGCGCGCCGGGCAACTTGAATTCGATCCTTACTTACAGACCGCGCTCCGCATCCGCGCGATGGAAAACATTGGCCACAACACGGGCAAGGTCGAGCTGCTCATCCTGGGCGGAACGTGGTCGTATTACCCGGCTGACTATCAAGAGTGGTTCATCCGCCGTTGCCTCGATGCGATGAACGGAGAGGATTCGGCAACGCTAGAAGAGGCACAGCGGCGCAACGAGACCGCCGTGCATCGGAATGTGGGCCTGGTGATCGAGACGCGGCCCGATTACGTGGACGAGGCAGAAGTGATTCGCTTGCGGCGGCTGGGCGCGACCAAGGTCCAGATCGGCGTGCAAAGCATGGATGACGAGATCTTGGTCCGCAACAAGCGCGGCCACACCGTCGAGCAGACGCGGCAGGCGTTCCGGCTATTGCGCGCGGGCGGATTCAAGATTCACGCGCATTGGATGCCCAACCTGCTCGGCGCGACGCCCGAGTCCGACCGCGCGGATTTTGCCTGCCTGTGGGATGACCCGGCGCTGCGTCCTGACGAATTGAAAATCTATCCTTGCTCACTGATTGCTGACACGGAGCTGTACGAACACTGGCAGAGTGGCCGCGAAGCGTATCGCCCGTACAGCGATAAAGAACTGGTTGACCTGGTTGCGGATTGCAAGACGCGCGTCCCACCCTATTGCCGCATCAATCGCGTGATGCGCGACATTCCGGCCGGCCACGTCGTGGCCGGTTCGATAAAGTCCAACCTGCGTGAGCTGGTGCACCGCGCGATGAAGGCGCGCGGGCAAACTTGCCAGTGCATTCGTTGCCGCGAGGTGCGCGGGGAGAAGGTGAACGCGGGAACGCTCGTACTAGAAAACCTGGCTTACGAAACCGACGCGACGACCGAGCATTTCCTCTCGTTCGTCACGCCAGAGCCAGGGCAAGGACGAGGGGGGCGAGGACGAGGGGGGCAAGGACGAGCCTTGCCCCTACTGGCGGGATTCTTGCGGCTCTCGCTCGCTTCGCGGCGCGAGCGCGGGTTCATTGACGAGATCGCCGGCGCGGCGATGATCCGCGAGGTGCACGTCTACGGCCCGGCACTCGAGATCGGCGTGGAAAGCGAAGGGCAGGCTCAGCACGCCGGGCTGGGCACGCGCCTCATCGAGCGCGCGGCAGAGATTGCGCGCCAGGCAGGCTTTAATCGCCTGGCCGTCATCGCCGCGACCGGCACGCGAGATTATTACCGCGCGCGTGGGTTCGAGTTGGGCGAGCTGTATATGATGAAGGATTTGTAGGGCAAGATGTGTTTATTTCTTTTCCCGATAACTCATCGTCGTCGAGACCTGCGCTTGCGACGTGATGAGCATCTCGACGATGTTGACGTGCGGTGGGCGTGTGGCGGCATACACTATCGCATCGGCAATATCGTCCGGCGTGAGCGGCGTGAGACCCTCGTAGGTCTTGTCGGCCCGCGCCTGGTCGCCGTGAAAGCGCACGACGCTAAACTCGCTCTCGACCATGCCGGGCGCAATGTTCGTGACGCGCAGTGGCGTGCCGAGCAAGTCCATCCGCAAGCCCATCGAAAGCAAACGGACCGCGGCCTTGGTCGCGCAATACACGCTGCCGCCCGGGTAAGCTTCGACCCCCGCAATCGAGCCGAGGTTGATAATGTGCCCCACGCCGCGCTTGACCATGCCCGGGATTACTGCACGGCTCACATACAGCAACCCCTTGATGTTCGTGTCAATCATCTCTTCCCAGTCTTGCAGGTTGCCTTCATGTAGCTTGTCCAGGCCGCGGGAGAGACCTGCGTTGTTGACCAGCACTTCTATGGCCTCCCACTCGGGCGGCAGGCTCGCCATCGCCTTTTCGACAGCGGGTTGGTCGCGCACGTCGAGTTGGAAAGCGTGCGCGGCTACGCCGTGTTCTTTCTGCAATTCGGCCGCCAGCGCTTGAACCCGATCGAGCCGCCGGGCGGCCATCAGCACATTGGCGCCTTGCGCGGCAAACGCCCGCGCGCACGCTGCTCCGATGCCGGAGCTTGCGCCCGTGACAAAGACGAGTCTATCGCGTAAAGAGTACATGCTGGCTCTCCTTGCTCCTACTGGGTGGGTGAAGCCGGTATCTCGAAATTGCCCAACTTTTCGAGGACGGTCACGAGCGCCGAATGATCCAGCTCCGCGCCGCCGTTGGCGATGAGGGCGTTCATCAGCTCCGCCACACTCGCGCTCGCGGGCAGGGCCAAACCCAGCTCGCGCGCAGTGTTCAGGATAATGTTCATATCCTTGCGGTGCAGCTTGATTTTGAATCCTGGCGCAAAGTTGCGCTGCAACATGCGGTTGCCGTGTAGATCGAGGATGCGGCTTTGCGCAAAGCCGCCCAGCAATGCTTCCCGCACCTTGGCCGGGTCCACGCCCGCCTTGGCGGCTAGCAGCAAGGCCTCGCTCACGGCGGCAATCGTGACGGCGACGACGATCTGGTTGGCTGCCTTGGTCACCTGGCCGGCGCCCGCTTCGCCAACGTGCACAATGTTCTTGCCCATCTTTTCAAAAATCGGCCTGGCGCGCTCAAACGCCACAGGCGATCCGCCGACCATGATCGAAAGCGTTGCATTCTGCGCGCCCACCTGCCCGCCCGAGACCGGCGCATCCAGCGCGTCGCAACCTTTTTGCCGCACGGCCTCTGTCACGCGGCGCGCGACAGAGGGCATAATGGTGCTCATGTCAATCACCAGGCTGCCCGCCCGCAAGCCGTCCAGCACGCCGCCCCGGCCCAGGATCACCTCTTGTACATCCGGCGAATCGGGCAGCATGGTAATGATCACGTCGCTGGCTTCGGCCACGCCGCGCGGCGAACTGCTCGCCTGCGCGCCGGCGGCAGCCAGCTCATTCTGAGGCGCCGGGTTGCGGTCCAGCACCGTGAGCGGATACCCGGCTTTTAGCAGGTGCCGGGACATGGGCTTGCCCATGATGCCCAGGCCGATGAAACCAATGCGCTCCATGTTTGACCGTCCTTTCGTTTCACAGAGAGAAGGTGTGCTCGTTGATCCAGGCCAGCGTGGAATCTCATCCACTGCGATGATTCGGCGGGTGAATGAACTGTCGGTATGACGACCCTATTGGGCATACGAAGCGATCTGTGATGCTTTTGATGTGAATTCGCTTCGTTTTAACCTTCCCCGCGTCTCAAAACCTGGTGGCAGGCGTTGCACACGACCTGGACATTTTGGTCCATAAACCCGTTCTGGGTGCTGCTGCCTGTGATATGTCCGGAATGGCAACTGACACAAGTTCCAGCGGCAGCGGAGGTAGCTTGCCAGCGGGCAAGCTGCTCGTGCCAGTGATTGTTTCCGCCTTCTCCTCCACCCCGGCCAGCGCGGACGCCAGGAACTGTGATTTGCTTTTGGGGCGTAAATCCGCGTTGGGTCACCTGCTGGTGGCACTTTAGGCAGTTTCCATCGCCAATATGAAAAGACAGCACCGCAGGTTGAACGGCTGTCCCTGTATACCACTTGAATGCGTTGCGAGCCCCCAGCAATTCGGCCTGGACGCGGCCCAAAATGCCCTGCCCGGAGTGGCAGCTAATGCAAAGGGTATTCTGGGTGGCGTGATACGAAGCCAGGTTGACTGCTGGGGCGCTTGTCGCCTGCTGTAAAAAAGTTGATTCCGGCTGAGTGTGGCAAGACCCGCAAAATGGATCATGCGTTTCCTGGCTGGCTGCATATGTAAATCCACCTGCAGTCAACGCGACTACCACGACCGCTGCTGCAATTAGGACTGGAATGACCCGGGATGGTTTTTTCTCTGCCGGCTTGAGCTTTTGTGTCATAAAATCACCTCTCTTCATCTGGCCCGACCGCGGTCCCGCTTGACGCCTTTGTGCGAGCCTGGGCTGCAACTGGACACGTGATGTTGGTGATCACACCGTCCGCCTGGTCTTGGCTTCCCCTGATTGAACGCAGCAAGGACGCCAAGACTGAAAAGCTGGCGTCCTTGCGTCTCTATGCCTCTGCGTTGTTACTGCGCTGGCAAGACCGTCACCGATGCCGCATTTATAGCAGCACCAGCACCACCCGCGCCAGCACCACCCGCGCCGCCAGCGTTGCTGCCTTCAGGCGCAACCATCACACGCTCACCCGCCGCGAGGTCCGTGCGAGTACCCGACATGGATTTCAAGAACTGTGTCTTGTCTGTGAGCGTGACCGTGACATCGCGCTGCCCGACAGTGACGACCATCGTGTTGCCATCAACACTTTTGACGACGCCCTGCAACTCAAAGGCGCGGTTCCCGCCGCCTGCGCCAAAGCCGCCCACACCGCCCTGGCCCTGACCGCCCTGTCCACTTTGGCGAGTTTGAGCGAACTGTTGGCGCACCAGGTTAGCACGCTCGAATCCGGCAGTGTCGCCCATCTTGTAGCCGCCGTAAGCTGCCGCACCGCCCACCACAATCGCCACAACCAACGCGATCAAAATTGTTCTGCCCACTTTTCCTTTCCTTTCTTGATTTCAGATTTTGCAAGTGTGCGGATCTCGAATAGTGCCTCGATTTCGAGGCGCAGACCGAAATCGAAAACCTGAAATCCGCCATCAGATTATTCGTACCGCAACGCGTCAATCGGGTTCAAGCTCGCCGCGCGCCAGGCCGGATACCAGCCAAAGAAAATACCGACCGCCGCCGAGAACAACGTCGCCAACAGCACCGCATCCAGTCCGACAACGGGAGTGATGGCAGAGCCGCCGAACTGCACTCTCCCCATCAAGCGCGAGATGCCCCAGCCCAATGCAATGCCGATAAGACCGCCCAGCAAGCTCAGGAACGCCGCCTCGGTGAGGAACTGGGACAGGATGTCGCGCTTGCGCGCGCCCACGGCCTTGCGCAGGCCGATCTCGCGCGTGCGCTCGGTAACGCTCACCAGCATGATGTTCATGATGCCGATGCCGCCCACCAGCAGCGAGATGGCTGCCACGCCGCCCAGGAACAATGTCAACACGCCCGTGATCTGGTTAGCGGTGTTCAGGATGTCTTGCTGGCTGGCGACGCTGAAATCGTCCTGGAACGTCACGTGGTGCCGCTGCCGCAACACATCGCTGATCTCGGCCACCGCCTGATCCGACACCGATTGGCTGGGGATCTGAACGTTGATGCTCGCAACGCTGCTCTGCCCACCCTGGACGCGGTTTCTGCCGAACCGTATCTGCGCGGTCGTCAGGGGGACCAGCCCCAGGTCATCCTGACTGCCAAAGCCGGTGGTACCCTTGGAGGCCAGCACGCCGATCACACGAAATGGCACGCCGTTGACGCGGACGCTCTGCCCCACGGCCAGCGTCGAATCGCCAAACAGCGTCGTCGCCGTCGTATCGCCCAGCACCACCACAGACGAGTGCGCGTCCACCTGAGCCTGCGTCAGCCACTCACCTTGTGCCATGCTATAGTTGCGCACGTCAAGGTATTCCGGCGTCACGCCCAGGACGCGCGTGCGCGAGTTCTGACTCTGGTAGACAAACTGCCCGAACGAGTCCACTTCCGGCGCAACGGCTGTCACGGACGGCAGGCCCACCAACGCCAGCGCATCTTCGTAGGTGAGGCTCTGCGCCGTGCCTGCCTCCTGCCGGACGCCGCCTTGCTGAACCGCGCCAGGCCGGACGAACAGCAGGTTTGTGCCGATGCTTTGAATCTGCGACGTGATGGCTGCCTGCGCGCCTCGACCAATCGAGAGCATGGCAATCACCGCTCCGACGCCAATGACAATGCCCAGCATCGTCAGCGCGCTGCGCGTCTTGTTCGCCGTCAGGCTGCGCAGCGCCATGCGCGTGCTCTGGACCAGGTTGGCCCAGAATACGGCCCGGCCATCTTCCTTCCGCTCCGGCACAGCCACCTGCTGGCAGGCGCGCCCGGTGCCCTCCTCGCGCTCGACCTTGCCATCGCGGATGCGGATGATGCGCTGCGCTTTCGCCGCCACATCCAGGTCGTGCGTGACGATCACCACCGTCATGCCTTCTTCGCAGTTGAGCCGCTCGAACGTCTTCATGATCTCTTCGCCGGCTTTGCTGTCCAGGTTGCCGGTCGGCTCGTCGGCCAGGATGATGGCGGGATGGTTGACCAGCGCGCGCGCAATCGCCACGCGTTGCTGCTGACCGCCGGAAAGCTCATTCGGGCGGTGGTTCACGCGGTCGCCCAGACCTACTGATTCTAGCGCTGCCCGTGCGCGCTTGCGCCGGTCATTGGCGCCGCTGTAGATCAGCGGCGTCTCGACGTTATCCAGCGCCGTCGTGCGCGGCAACAGGTTGAACGTCTGGAACACGAAACCGATCTTCCGGTTGCGGATCTCGGCCAGTTGGGTATCTTTGAGCGCGCTCACCTCGACGCCGTCCAGCATGTACACGCCGCTGGTGGGCTGGTCGAGACAGCCGATCAGGTTCATCAGCGTGGACTTGCCGGAACCCGATGGCCCCATGATGGCCACCATCTCGCCCTGATACACCTTGAACGTCACGCCGCGCAACGCGTTGACTTCGACCTCGCCCATCTTGTACGTGCGCGTCACATCTTTGACTTCGATTACGGGATCACCCCGCGTAGCGTTTACTGCCATCGTCTCACCTCTCACGTCAACCCCTGGGCAATCCCAGGGGTCAAACGTAAAACATCAATCTCCTGGTCTGAATCCACCCGGCCCGCCGAACCCGCCGCCAGGCCCGCCGAACCCGCCGCCACCGCTGGTCGAGATCGTCGTCTGTAGAACTTGAACCACGTCACCCTCGTTCAGGCCGCTCACCACTTCGGACTGGGTGTCGCCCGACATGCCCAGCGTCACGTTGACGGAGGTCGGCTTGTCGTCCACGACCACGTTGACGATCTTTTGCTTGCCCGTCGTCCTGACCGCGCGGTTGGGCACGAGCAGGATGTTGTCGCGCTGCTCCACCACGATGGCGACGTTGGCCGTCATACCAGGACGAATCTGCTGGCTCGCACTTTGCGCAGCCGCAGTGCTGGGTTGGTCGAGCGCGATCGTCACCGGATAGTTGACCACGCCTTGCGTCGTCGTGCCGACGAACGCAACTTCGACGACCTTGGCCGAAAAGGTCTGCCCTGTCAGCGCGTCAAAGGTCACTTGAACGGTCTCCCCCAGTTTGATGCGGGGCAAGTCCGTTTCAGAAATATTGACCTGCGCTTCAAGCCCTGAGAGATCCACCAGGATAATTGGCTGCGCGCTGGCCAAAGATTGCTGGCCCACCTGAATAGTGAGGTCGGCCACCACGCCGTCAAACGGCGCGATGAGCTGCGACTTGCTCAAGTTTGCCTTCGCCTGCTCGAGTGCGATCTGCGCGTTCTTGACAGACAACTCGGCCAGTTGCACATCTTCGGGCGCGGGCGTATTCTTCAGCGTATCGAGGCTGGCCTGCGCCTGCTTGACTTGCGCCGCCGCCGACTGAACGCTGCTGTCGTTGACGTTGGCGGCCGCCAGGTTATAGTTGGCCACGGCAACCTGGTAATCAATCTGCGCGTTGTCCAGCGCCGCTTTCTGTGCCGACCACTGTTGACCCGCCGGGGGTACAAACGGCGCTCCTCTGCCTTGGGCCCCAGACCGCACATATTCGAAAAGATTGCTGTACGTATTCTGCGCGTCATTCAAGCGTTGAGCAGCATTGTTCACATTATTCTGCTCGATAGTCAACTGGTCGCTCAAGTGCGCCGTCTTGTTGACCGCGGCTTGCAGCGCGGCCTGGGCACTCGCCAGCGACGCTTCAGCCGCTTTCATTTCCGAAGGCAAAGGTCCCTTCTTGGCCGACGCGAGCTTGGCCTGCGCGCTGTCCACACCGGCCTGCGCCGATGCCACCGCCGCTTCCAAATCCGCTGTATCGAGTGAGGCCAGCACCTGCCCCGCCTTGATCTTGTCACCCACCTTGACGTTCACCGTTTTGATCTGCCCCGAGTTCTGGAACGTCACCGCCACTTGAGCGCGTGCCGCAATCGTTCCTGCCGCCGACACCGTCGCTTGCAGCGACCCGCGTGTGACATTCGCGGTGGACAATTGCTGCGCCGTTGCCGCCGGCCTGGCCTGGCAGGCCGAAGCCACCACGGCCACGGCCAGCAACAAAATCATCATGGATCGTTTAGAGTGTATCATACTTGGCTCCTGCATCGTCTGCTTTGCGCGTGCAACACTCTGCGCATCACGTTATCTACCCAACCCGCCCAAGACCGCGCCTGCGCCGGGAACACCACGCGCCCCAGTCGTCGTCGTCTGGCTGGTGAGCACCACGTCGCCTTCCTGCAATCCGCTCAACACCTCGCTCTGCGAATCGCCCGTCAGGCCAACCGTCACCGGCATATCAATCAACTGGCCTTCGTACAACACGGTCGCTGTCCTGACCCTGCCGACCGTTCGCACGGCACGATTGGGAACCAGCAAAACATTCTCGCGATGTTGCAGGATGATGCTCGCGCTCGCGTTCATACCGGGACGAATGCTCTCGCCCGGTTTGTCCACGGAAACACTCGCCGAGTAATTGACCACGCCGGACGTGATTGTGCCGACCAAGTCAATCTCAGTCAGCGTGCCGCTGAACACCGCGCCCGGCTCCGCGTCCAACGTGATTTCCGCTTGATCGCCCACTTGGACTTTGGTCACGTCCACTTCGGCGAACGTGACGGTTACATCCAGCTTGGACAGATCGGCCAGCGCCACAGCCTGCGTGCTCCCGGTCGCCCATTGACCGATCTGCACGTAAATGTCGCCCACCGTTCCATCGAACGGCGCGATGACGGACGCCTTGGCCAGCGCGAGCTGCGCCTGCTGCAGGCTGGCTTCGTTCTGCTTCACCGCCGCCTCTGCGACGGCAATGTCTTCGGGCGCTGGCGTCGCCAGCAGCTTGTCGAGCGCAGACTGCGCCTGCGCTGCTTGAGACGCCGCCGACTGTATCGCGCTATTGTTGATGTTCGCCGCCTGCTGGTTATACGCCGCCACCGTCAAAGTGTACGCCGACTGCGCATCCGTCAGCGCGGTCGCCTGTGCCGACAGGCTCGGGTTCGGGTCCAGCCAGTTGTTCGCTTCCCAGTTATACGCCAGTTGCGCGCGTTGAACCGTTGCGGCGGCTTTATCTACTTGGGCGCGCGCCACGGCGATCTGTGCGTCGTTCAGGCTGTACTTGTTCAGCGCGTCCTGATACGCTGCCTGTGCGCTCGCCAAACTGGCCTTGGCAGACTCGACCTGAGCCGGCGTAGGCCCTTTCCTGGTCTTTTGCAATTGTACCTTGGAGGAATCCAGGGCGTTCTGCGCCTTGGCTACCGACGTCTCCAGGTCCGTCGTGTCCAGCTTGGCCAACACTCGACCGGCCTTGACCTTGTCGCCGACCTTGACGTCAATCTCCTTGACCTGCCCCGAAGACTGGAACGTCAGCGCGACCTGTGATCGCGCGGCGACCGTCCCGGCGGCGGCGATAGTCGCGGTCAAATTCCCGCGCTGGACTCGAGCTGTCTGCGGCGCGGTTGGCTTGGCTGCAGGTGCTTGCGCCTGGCAGCCGACAAGTGCCAGCGCCAGAAAAATCGCTAGTATGCTGTACGTGCGTCGTTTCATCTCATTCTCCATTGCGTAAAACGTCAGGCCTACTTTTGGCGTTTGCCCTTTGTGGTTTGATTCGTTACGGAACCCAGTTGATGATGCGCGTTGCGCTCGTCGGGCTGGCCGGCCCCAGGAAAGTACGTTGCAGTGTGCCCTTGTGAAAGGCCGGGTCGCTGCTGTGCGCTTCGGCGGTTGGGCGCGTGTCGTTGCGCTGCCCGACCACATAACTCTCGCACAGCGTCACCACATTCACCGACCACGAGTAGCGTCCCTGTGGAACCGTGGTGAGATTCAAGTCAAACGTAGTGCCGTTGTCCGTCCACTGAACTTGATCGGCTCGCTGAGCGTCCAGGCTGTGAATGACCAGCTGGTATGATTCAAGCGCGCGCCGGAAATTTGTGGCGTCTGAAACGCAGCCCGGCGTCTGCCCAAACGTCATCAAGTCGGTCGGCGTGGCGCTCCAGACAAAGTGAACGACCGGCTGCGACACATGATAGGTTGCGCTGCTATCCGGTGTGAACAGAACCGGCGTAGGATATTTCCTCGGATCAATCGCCAAGAGCACGCCTGATGCGACGCCAGGCTTTGACGGGGGTCGCACAGCCACATTGGCTGGCGTCACCGTCGGCGAAGGACTCGGCGTCATCGTCGGTGCGGTCGTGGTGGTAGCGCTTGGCGCGACCGACGGCAGCGCCGCAGCCGTTGCGGTTGCTTCGGTCGTGGGCGTCGGTTGTACCGTCCGCGCGCGCGTCGCCGTTGGTACAGCCGCTGCCGCAGTCGGTGTGGACTGAAGACGTGTCGGCTGAGGAGCCGCACAGCCCGCCAGCATCAGAACGGTCAAAACTCCTAATAGCCACTTGCGCATCATCATCTCCAATTGACCTCCCGCGATCACCCCCTGGGAAATCCCAGGGGCAGCCCTTGCGAATTCTCGCAAGGGCGAATCAATCTGTCGTTTTCCAATCTTGCAGCGACCAGGCTTCGCCGCTGCCCAGATGAGTTGCCAGCACTGCGCCCAATCCCCAGGCCATCACAATGCCGACGAGAATCCAACCCGCCACCGGTATGTGCCCAAACGCGAACAGGATGAGACTGCCCAGCGCCAGCTCGACCCATAACGACGGCGCAAACCTGGCCCACTTGCGCACGCCCTCCCCTATCATCAAGCTGACGCCGATAACTCCCAGGAAGGATAACACCAACACTCCCCCGACGAGCAGGATGACCAGCGCGAACCAGACAAACGCAAAGCGCGCGAGCACGACCAGCAAAACGGATGCCAGTGTTGCCAACAGGCCAATCAAAAACAATCGTCCTCGCTCGCGCCATCCGCCTGATTTGAGCGCCTGCGTCACCCGTCGGACGCGGTGTGGCATCAGCGCCAGCATCAACACCGATGTGAGGTAGAGGTACACCCATGAGGCGGCGGCTGAAAGGATCCCCCGCCAGCCTCCGGTGTGCGCTCCGAACGGGCTCAATCGCATCCAAATCGGTGCGCCTTCAAAGCGGAACTGTCTGGACACGTCACGCTCTGGACGCGGCGTGGCCTGCGGCGTTTCCGGCGCTGCGATAAGGGCTGGAATAGCAATCACGACCAGGCATGCGATGACCAACAAAGCGACCAGAACAGTTCTCATCTATCTCCTAAGCTTGCGCCCTGGCTTTGGCGGCCAGAGGCTGCTCGCTGCCAAGCAATTGAACCAGCCCCGCGATGCTGGCTGCTGCGAGTAATACCGTTGCCAACGTGAACAACACGTCCATTTCCTCCACGCCCGTGAGCGTTTGTTGTCCAAACGCCGTCACCGCTTCCAAAGCGATGGCCGGGTCGGCGACGAGATTGCCCAGCCAGCCCAGGATCGCCTGCTCATTTGGCAGTTGGGCCGTCGCTGCAGCCACTGCCCAGCCGCTCCATTTCGGTGCGGCCAGCGCCAGCAAAGCAAGTCCTGCTGCGAACATGGCCAGAACCAGCCTCGGTATCCATTTGGCCGTAGCCGGCGTGCGTTGGGCAACAATCGTCGCGTTGATCCGGGCGGCCAGCTCTGGCGCAGGCCGCTCGCGCGGCAGATCGTAAAGCATCGCCGGGATTTGTTTGGCCGCCACCAGGCGCGCCTGGCACGCGGGACAGGTCGTTACATGCGCTTCCACGGTGCGACGCTCGGCCGCGGGCAACATCTGTTCAACATAGGCATCCAGTGTGTAGCGGTCAATATGCTCGCTCATCTGGTTTCTCCCATGCATTTAACACGGCCCAGTCGCCCAAAAGTTTCACCACAACAAAAAAGGCAGCTACAAGGGCTGCCCGCACTTTCACTATAGTGCCTGGCCTACAACCGAAACACCTGGATGAGCTTTTTTTCTGCTTCGCCTTCCACGGTTGCCTCGACTTCTACGTAAGGCTCCAGTCCCGACCCGTGCAGTTTTTCCTTGAGCAGCTCGTCGAGCTGAAAGATGCCCGCCGAGTTGGTCATGGTCACCACGATGCGAATCGGCTTGGCTTCGCCGTGCAAGATTGCCACCTTGTCAATCGCCGCCGCCGAAAGCGAGTGGATGTCCACTTGCCCGGCTTCGAACGGAATGCGGCTGCGGCCCTTGGTCATGTCCAGCGCGTCGGCCACGCGCACAACGCCCGCCTCCACCGTGAGCGGCCGCCCGCCTTTGCGATGCGAGATGATGGCGTGCAGCGCCTCCGAGCGGACGAGGGTGGCCGTGCGGACATCGTAAAGGCCGTCGAGCCATTGCCGGATTTTCATCTGCGCCACGAACAGGCTGAATTGCTCGTGATCTATCCGGTGGATAGACATGCCCAGATCGTGCGTGAGCGAGGCCAGCACGACGACGATTTCGGCATCTTCATTCGTCAGCGCATAGTCGCGGACAATGGTGGGCTGGATGCCGGCGGCGATGAGCAGTCGCATGAGCTTGAGCGCAATGTTGGCGACGATGTGGACGTGCACCGGGCCATGATCGGTCATGCCCAGCCGCGTGACGGCGTTGACGTTGGCGCATTCCCACAGCGCATAGACTTCGTCGTCGGCGTTGATGCGCTCGACCAGCTTGTGGAGTGTGGGGTTGTGCCGCGCGGGCAAATGGAGCGGCAGCTTGCCCTTCGGTGGCTCTGCGGGCGGCAACAGCGCGTCTTCGGATGGCAGTTCGATATCTGGACCCATGGTGTCTCTTTTAATTTCCACCCTCCCAATCGGCTAACGACTTGCGCAGCATCGTCTTGGCCCGGAACAAGTGCGTGCGCACAGTATTGACAGGCAGTTTGAGCACGGCGGCGATTTCTTCGTAAGACAATTCTTCGGTGTAGCGCAACGTCACGGCGGCGCGGTAGACTTCCGGCAGGCTTGCCACGGCGTGCGCCAACGCACGCTCCAGTTCGTGCTCTTCAATCTGATCCAAAGGCAGGGGTGCTTTGTCTTCGATTTTTTCTTCCGGGGCCTCCTCGTCCTCTCGCGCCAAATCGGTGAATGCATCGGGACGTTTTTTGCGTGCCAGGTCTCGACACAGGTTGACGGCGATCTGGAACAGCCACGGCTTGAAGGCCATCTCTGTGCGCGAGTGTGGCAATGCGGAATAAGCGCGCAGGAAAGCTTCCTGCGTCACGTTCTCTGCTTCGACGCGGTCGCCCGTCAAACGGAAGGCCAGGTTAAAGATCGGCGCAGTGTAGCGCGCAACAAGTTCGGCAAAGGCCTGTGCGTCGCCGCGAACGGATGCTTTGACCAGGGCTTGATCGCTGGACGGCATGGCAGCGGATCTTTTAAAACGAGACAAACGCTTTGCCGGTGGTGCAAGCGCACTAGCCCCCAGAGCAGTTGACTTTAACATGGATTACTTTACCAGACAATTGCGGAAAGCGAAAGCAGGGGCACAGTCATCCTGCGCCCCTACCTTTGCTCGTACGAGTGATGCTGTTATGAACTTGACCCTTGAGGCGTTGCCGGCTGCGGAGTCTGGTTGCCGCGAGGCCCAAACGGGCGATAGCCCTTGAAACCATTGGTGCCCGGGCCGAATCCCCCGCCCCGGCGCATACCCATTCCGAAAGCATTGTCCAGGGTCATCTTGTCTGCCTGGGCCTTGATCTGGTCAGCCTGCGCCTGTGTCAGCTTGCCATCCTTGACCGCCTGGTCAAGCTTGGCATCCACCGCCGCCACGATCGCCGCCTTGAGATCGTCCGCGCTGACCTTCTTTTCCGTCGCCACATCCGTCAGCGTCTTGCCATTGCGCAGCTCGGTCATCAACTCTTGTGCAGGCATGTCCAGCTTTTTGGCGGCCGCGTTCAGAACCTCTTGACCCATGTCGAAGCGAACACCGGGCAGATTGCCCTGGCCGCGATTGAACCACATCTGGTCGAGCGACAGATCGTTGAGTTGGGCCTTGGCCTTGTCGGCCTGCGCCTGCGTCAGCTTGCCGTCCTTGACCGCCTGGTCAATCTGCGCGCCGACGGTCTTGACGATGGCGGCCTTGAGGTCATCCGTGCTGATGTTCTTTTCCTTCGCCACATCAGCCAGCGTCTTGCCGCTGCGCAGTTCCGTCATGAGCTCCTGCGTCGTCATCCTCAGGTTTTGCGCGGCGGCATCCCATATCCCCTGGCCATCCATCAGGCCGCGGCCACCATCGTAGCCTCGCTTGCCCATAAAACCGCCGAACGGCGATCTGTTGAACGAGAACTGGTCAATGCGAGTGCCCAGATTGTCCGCTTGCTGCTGCGTCAGCTTGCCATTGGCTAATGCTTTGTCCACCATCGTCTTGAGAGTATCACGGACTGCCGCTTGAAGCTTTTCCACCGTCACGCCCAGCTTGTCGGCCAACGTCTGCCAAAACGTCTGGGCCGCCGTCGGCGGCGCAGGCGGAGTGGGCGGATTGGGCGTCTGGGCGAACGCCACGGCACTCGTGCCCAGCACCATCACGGCTGCCATCACAGCCATTGCAATCTTGATCTTGTTCATTCCATCCTCCAGAGTATTTCCGGGAGTCTGTCTGACTCCCTCAAGTTTGGCTATATGATACCGTTGGATTGTAAACGGCATATTATCGCCAGATAAGGGTTAGCTTAATGTTGGATGAGACAAAGAGGGTTGTCTCCTACGCTCAACTGTGCTGCACTTGACTTCGCGTCGGGTGCGCCTCTACATAACAAATTTCAGATTACGTCACCTGTGATTCAAGCACTACCATCGGGCGACCTCATCTGAAGGTGGCACGCATAAACATCGGTTGGTGGCCGTCGTTTTAGCGACCTTGCACGCTGCGCGTCTTAGCGGTAAGATATGGCTAAGGTGAATCTTGACGACAAGAGGTAAACTCGTGCTGGATATACAACCGCCGGTCCCGCCTCGCAAGCGGGGAGTGTGGAATGAAATTGTCGAACTAGGTCAGAGCATTCTGCTGGGTATGCTGCTGGCACTGGCGCTGCAAATCGTCATCCAGCCGACGCTGGTTTATGGTCATAGTATGGAGCCGAGCCTGCATGACAACGAGCGTGTGATTGTGGACAAGGTGTCTTATCGCATCGGCTTGCCTTCGCGCGGGGACATTGTGGTCTTTCCGGTCGAAGGCGAGCCGTTGCCGCTCATCAAGCGCGTCATCGGCCTGCCGGGCGATACGGTACAAGTCCGCGATGGACGCGTGTGGGTCAACGGTGTTGCGCTGAACGAGCCCTACGTCAGCGGGCCGACGGCGGGGAATACACCCGTGGTGCACGTCCCCGAGGACAGCGTGTTCGTGATGGGCGATAATCGAGCGCCGGGCGGCAGCCTGGACTCGCGCCGCCTGGGGCCGATTCCGCTGAGCAAGCTCGTTGGCCGGGCCCGGCTGGCAATCTGGCCTCCGGCTGTGTGGGGGATTTTGCCTGGGCTGAAATAGCCGCAGGCTGAAGGGAGGTGACGCGATGGCTGTGACGCAACCTGGCGTAGCGGCGATGCCTCGTCCGCGCAAAAAGAAATTGACGCCCGAACAGCTCTACGAATCGCTCGACGAAGACGTCAAGGCCGAGTTGATTGAAGGAGAGGTGATCGCGATGTCGCCTGTATCTATCAAGCACAACCGGCTACAAAAATTCCTGTCTCAGGTCTTGGATAGATTTGTAGAAGAACACAGTTTAGGCGAGGTGTTTGGAGAACAAGTCGAGATGCGTTTAGGCAGTAACCGTTATGTGCCGGACGTATCCTTTGTCGCCAGCGAACACTTGGATCGAGTCAAGGCGACGCGCATCGAAGGGCCGGCGGATTTGGTTGTCGAGATCACCTCACCGGAAACAGCCGGGCGCGATTGGGGCGTCAAGATGCGAGATTACGAAAAGGGCGGCGTTCGAGAATACTGGCTGGTCAATCCGCTGGTCGAGCAGATTCAAGTGTATGTTCTGGGCAGCGAAAGCAAGTACGTGGCGCTTGCGTCGGATCGAGACGGCATCTATCACTCGATCATGTTGAAGGGATTTTATATTTCTCCTCGCTGGCTGTGGCCCGGCGAAGATCAAATACCAGACGTGCGCGCCGCGCTTCAAGCGCTGGGATTGAGATAAGCATGTCCGAAGCGAATCAACTTGCCTTTCGTCCCCTACGTCCCGAAGACAAGCCACGCGTGCTGGAAATCACCGCCCGCACCTGGGGCGATGGCGACTATATCTCTGAAGTCTGGGAGCGCTGGCTGGCTGATCCCAAAGGTGAGTTTACTGCCGCCGTGCAAGAGGGCGCGGTGGTGGCGATCGCCAAGCTCACCTGGCAAGGCGAAGGCCAGTGGTGGCTAGAGGGCTTGCGCGTTGACCCGGAGCGCCGGCTCAAAGGCATTGGCCAGGCGATGTGCATGTACCAGGTGGGGCTGGTAGAAAAGTTGGGCGGGCGTGTGGTTCGCTACATGACGGGCATTCGCAACGACGGCTCGCATCGAATCGCGGAACGCGCGGGCTTTCACGTCCTGGCTCGTTTCGTCGAGCGAGTGGCGGATAAAATGGATGGGCCAATCGAAGCTGAGGCACTGACGAGCGCGGACCTGGACGCGGTGTGGACAGTGACGCGCGAGTCCGACCTGACGCGCGCGACGCAAGGCATCTACGTCTGCGATTGGAAGGCGTGCGAGATCACGCGGGAGCGCGTGGCCGAACACTTGCACAAAGGCGAGTGCATGGGTATGCGCGACGATCAGGGCCGTGTGCGAGCGTGGTGTCTCACGCACGTCGAGCCGGACTGGGACAGGCTGAGGATCATGTGCCTCGATGGCGAGACGGACGGCATCGTCACGTTGGCGCGCGCCATGTGTGCTCGCGCTGGCGCGTTGGGCAAGGTGATGGTCGAGGCATTGACGCCTCCACACCCGCGCGTGATGGAGGCTTTGGCGGCGGCCGGGTATCGCCTCGAAGTGGATCCCCAACACTCTGAAGATGTCCACGAGCACGGTGTGGATATGTTGGAGTTGTGGCTGAACAAAGCGTGATGAGTGCTACGCACTTGGCGGGTGTGTTGCGTGTCGCAGTGTAGCAGCACAGTGGGCTGGTGAGAGTTTCTCCACCGGCCCATTTTTGTGTGTAATCCACTATTCTGTGGCGGCCATTCGTCTGCGCGCAGCCAGGTTGATCAGGTGGCTGCCCACTGCCCCATACGAATAGCCAGCCACCGCGCCTGCGCATGCCAGACTGCCCTGGTAGCTGATGTCGGCATTGGGATTGACATCCAGCACATAAAAGGTGCTGTCCCGCAGGCGAATGTCTATTCGAGCATAATCACGGCAGCCCACTGCCCGATACGCAGCCCGCGAAATCTGCTCCAGTCGCTGGTATTCGTCGTCGTCCAACGGCGCTGGCAAACGCAATTTGATCTGGTTGTAGTGAATCGAGGTCGGGTCAGTTTTGGAATCTAAAGTGCAGAGTCGGTCGCGTACGTCGGTAAACGCCGAAAAATCCATCTCGGCAGGCGGCAACATCTCTATATTGCCATTCCCCCAAAGCCAGATGTGAAACTCGCGGCCATCAATAAAGTCTTCGACCAGCGCAGGCTGCTGGAAGACGTCGAGCACATAGGCAATCCGATGGTGCAGTTCGGTGGGCGACATCACGACGGCTTCTGGTGTGATGCCGATGCTGCAATGCTCATGCGATGGCTTGACGATAGCAGGAAAATCGTTCCATCCGTCGGGGCAGGTGGACGTGTAAATGCGCCAGCGCGGCGTACCCACGTCGCGCAGGTCCAGCCGTGCCTTGATCTGCCGCTTGTCCGCACTGAGCGCCAGGACATCTGGTGTTGAACCAGTGTAGCAAAAGTTGAGCGATTCGAGTATCTGGGCCACGTAGGCGTCACTGTAGGGGAGGCCGGGCACACCTTCGCACCAGTTCAGAACGATGTATGCCTCGCCAGCATACAGACGCAGCGGCGTGGCCAGGTCAGAATCGTAGATGGGCAGCGCCGTGACAGGATGTCCTTGTGCTTGCAGACAAGCGCGGAGGTAATCAGTCTCGTCAAGCGCTTTGGCCAGCTCGTGATCCGTCCAGGCGCGATCCAGATTGTAGAGCAGCAATACAGGCAGGTCGGTGCGGTCGTCGGTCGCGAGCATACTTTTTTTTCCGTGGGAACACGGCAGGTTACATTGACCCGTTGTCTGAGATGGCTTGCTGCAAACAGCCGCTGGGTCTCGGCCACGCCATATGGCGATCCCAACGCCCCAGTTGAGCGACTGGACACCGCCACTGTATGTGACGGGTCTATTGCGGCTTGCGATGCGCCGCAAAGTTGATGATGCGGCTGATAGCTGCGCCATAATCGTATCCCGCAGCAGCAGCAGTCTTGGCGAATCCCCCGTCAATTGTGATGTCCGGGTTCGAGTTCACATCCAGTACGTAAGGCTGCCTGTCCCGCACGCGCATGTCAATCCGGCCATAGTCGCGCAGGCGCAGCGCGCGGTAGGCGCCCATGGCCACACCCCGAATGCGCTCGGCCAGATCATCGTCCACCTCGGCCGGACAGCGCGCCGGCGTGTGCTCAAAAGAATACGAGCCTTTGGTCCACTTGGCGTCAAAATCAACCAAACGGTGACGCGGGTCCGGGATGGCGGAAAAGTCAATCTCGTACAAAGGCAGGGGGGCCGGTCGGCCGTTGCCCCAGATCGAGACGTTGAATTCACGCCCTTCGATAAAGTCTTCCACCAACGCCTGCCCGCCATACATCTCGACGATCGTCGCCACCCGCTCCCGCAACTGTTCGATGTCAGAGACGACCGCGCCGTCTGTGATGCCAAAGCTGCAATGCTCGGCGGCCGGCTTGACGATGGCGGGAAAGATGTCCCAATGCTCGATCTCGTCCGGCGAACGGAACGCGCGCCAGGCGGGCGTGGGGATATTCAACTGGTCGAGGATGGTTTTGGTCGCGGCCTTGTCTTGCGTCATTGCCAGCGTCCACGCGGTTGCGCCCGTGTAAGCAAATCCGAGTTCTTCCAACACCGGCGGGATCCGGTCATAGGAACGCGGCACGCCATCCAGGCCTTCGCACCAGTTGAACACGACCTGCTCGCGCGGGTCCAAACGGCACAGTGGCCCGGCCACGTCGCGACGGACCTGCGCCAACTCGACCGGGTGGCCGTGATGAGCCAATGCATCCGCCATCGTCGTCAGGTATTGCTCGGCCTCCCTGACTTCGTCGGCCGTCCACGACGAGTCCACGTTGTACAACAGCACGACCGGCCATAAAACGTCTTCCTCAATGGTGGGATAGGTTGAGGGCATGGGTTTCCTCCTCGCGGCGCGACTCGGACGAACGCGAGCGGCTGGCCGCGTCTTGGCTCCGATCCTCGCTTGCCTTGGGCCTTTGATCAACGTCATTGTTTACCTTACTCCGGGTTCCGTCGAGTTCACTTCAAGGGAACTTTAGTTTCTTGCTATACAAGACCAGGCTGTCGCCTACATCATAAAAGTCTTGTACCAGCGCTTCACGGCGATAGCCGTGCGAAGCATAAAAGCGCCGCGCCGGTTCATACTCCGGCCGGCTGGACGTTTCTACAATCAACAACCGGCCGCCTGTTGATCGGATGGCTTGTTCGGTTGCCTCTATCAGCGCATGCCCCACGCCCTGGCGCTGTGCGCCAGGCGCGGCGCCGATCCAAAACAGGTCGAATGTGCCGCGCGTCAACGAACGAGGGCCATAACAAGCAAAGCCCACCACCCGTCCGTCCAGGCGATACACCAGAAACTGATAGGTGCTGGCCTGGCCTTTGGCGACATAGTCGTCGTAGAGTTCCTCGACGGCGGCGATTTCTTCGGCGTTAAAGACCTCTGCTTCGCGTGTTACCTGTACAATCTGGTCTCTTTCATCGGCGCGCGCAGCTTTTACCTCTGATGGGGGCAAGCTCACGAGTGCCTGCCTCGTCGCCACCACGCCCACGCTGCAATCTGATGGGTCATGTGGGCGTAATCGTAACCGGCCACGCGCGCCGCGTTGGCGAACCCGCCGTCCGTCGCCAGGCACGGGTTGGGATTGACTTCCAACACGTAAGGCACACCATCCGCTGACGCGACGCGCAAATCAATTCGAGCGTAATCACGGCAGCCCATCGCCTTGTAGGCCGCCAGCACGACTTGCTCGACGCGCCTGGCCAGCTCTGGCTCCACCGGGGCCGGACACTGGACGCTCATCGTCTGGTACTCGGCGCAACTCTCGTCCCACTTAGCCTCAAAATGGACGACGTGGCTATAAGGGTCGGCCCACGCGGAAAAATCAATTTCCGAGATGGGCAGCGTATGTGCGACGCCGTTACCCCACACGCCCACGTTCAACTCGCGCCCCACGATAAAGGCTTCGACCAACGCCGGCTGGCGGTAGGCGTCCAGGATGTACTCGACGCGCCGCCGCAGCGCGCGCTCGTGATGGACGACGCTGCTGCGGTCAATGCCGATGCTGGCGTCTTGCGCTTGTGGCTTGACGATAGCCGGCAGCGGGACGGTGATGGCCTCGTTGGCGCTATGGAACACCTGGTAAGGTGCGGTCGGCACACCCCGGCTCGCCAGTTCCGCTTTGGTGTACGACTTGTTCAGGCACGTGGCAAGAGTCGGCGCGGGCGAACCGGTGTATTGAAGGCCGAGCCGGTCAAGTGCCTCTGGCACTTGAGGCTCGTTCTCCGGCCGGCCGGCCAGGTTCTCACACAGGTTGAAAACCAGCGTGCTCTCCGGGTCATAGTCGGCCGTGGCGCGGACAACGTCATCAATATCGCGCACCCCGGTGACGGTGACCTCGTGCCCGGTGCTGCGCAGCCCTTGTGCGATGCACTGCGCGGTGCGAACGACTTCCTGATCGGTCACCAAATCGCGTGCCTCGCCCTGATCGAGCTGCTCGACGACGTTATACAGGAGCAGCACCGGCATCGGACTGGGAGGCTGCTCACTCTCCTCATTGGCGGACGTGTGGGTCGTCATGGCTTTTTTCTCCCTGCCAGGTTGTTAAAGCGCCGGCCACTGCGTATAGGCCGGAACTTGGATCGCTTGCGTGCGCGACGTTCGTTTGGCGCGGCGCGCGCGTGGCTGCAAATTGAGCCGCTTGACGGTGGCGTCAAAGATCATGTTGACCAGTTGCGTGTGGTCAATTCCATCGGCCGCCGCCACAATGACCAGGTCGCTGATGCCGGGCGTCAGGCCGGGCAGCGTGTTGATTTCCAGCACGTACGGTTTGCCGTCGTGCTGGTCAATACGAAAGTCCACACGTGAAACGTCCAACGCGCCGACGGCGTGAAAGACTTGTACGGTCAACCGCTTGACCATCATCGTCATCGCTTCGTCGAACGGCGCCGGACAGCGATACGTGGGCGTCTCTGGAATGTCGTGCTTGATGTAATTCGTGTATAGACCGAGCTGATCGGCGGGCGATGTGCTCAGGTCAATTTCCATCACCGGGAACACGTGCGGGTTCTCGTTGCCCACCAGTCCACAGGTCAATTCGCGCCCTTCAAGGTACCGCTCGACGAGAGCCTCTTGCTGGTATGTCTCGGTGACGTAGGCTACCTGTGTGCGCAGCTCGGTCTCGTTGCGAACGATAGATTTGGGTGTCACGCCCATACCGCTGCCTTCGCGGTTCGGCTTGACAAAGAGCGGAAACCGAAGGCGCGGATTCCGCCGCTCGCGTGGGCTGCGAAATACCTGGAAGGGTGCAGTCGGGATGCCGTGCGTCGAAAGCACGCGTTTAGTCATCGCCTTGTCCAGGCACAGCGCCTGCGTCAACACGCGTGAGCCGGTGTAGGGAATGCCCATCATCTCCAGCACCGCCGGAATATGGGCTTCGCGCGAATCACCAAATAACCCTTCGCACATATTGAAACAAAGGTCAGGCCTCAGCCGGGCCAGCTTGGCGGGCAGTGACATGTCGCCCTCAAGGAAATAGGCCTTGTGCCCGCCCTTTTCCAATGCCTCCACAAGAGCCAGCAGGGTGCTTTCACTGTCCAGATCGCCCCAGGCATCGGCTGGCTCTCCTCCTCGATGCGGCGCGTTACGTCGCAGGTTGCCCAGTACGGCTACTTCGAAACTATTCATCGTCTTTCGTTCGTTCTTCCCCCCAGATTTGCGTATCGCTTATCACGTATGGCATATCGCCTATCGCGTGCAGCGTATTGTTGTTTGCCTACGCTTACAACACTTCGCCATTGACGACGGCCACTGGCTCGCCGACTGTGATGTAAGGCTTGGTCTCGCTGCCAATACCGAGTGGCTTCCACTTGGATTCGTCCACATTCAGCCGGTGCTTGCCGCCGCCGCGTCTGTGCGTCGAATCAAAGTTCTCTGGCTTGATGAACAGCTCCTCGCCTTCGAGGAGTCTGGTCAGACCTTCCTGGCCCGGCTCGGGCCGCTTGGACTGACAGTACTTGCAGCTCTTGCTAGCGTGCGGCGTGTATTCGCCCGGCGCAGGCTGTTCGTACGTGGTGATGAAACCTTCAAAGTTCCGCAGCACCGCGCGCACATCCGACATCGAAAGCAAGTAGTTCGGCATGATGGGAATCTTGCCGCCGCCGCCAGGCGCGTCAATCATGTAATTGGGCACGGCATAGCCGCTGGTGTGGCCGCGCAGCCCTTCGACGATTTCGATGCCTTTGGCGATCGGCGTGCGGAAATGTCCCGCGCCTTCCACCAGGTCGCACTGATACAGGTAATACGGCCTCACGCGCATCTTGGCCAGCTCGTGCACCAGCTTGCGCTGAATGTGAACGCAGTCGTTCACGCCCGCCAGCAGCACCGATTGATTGCCCAGCGGGACGCCCGCGTCGGCCAGCATCGCGCACGCGCGGCGCAATTCCGGCGTAATCTCGCTCGGATGGTTGACGTGAATGTTCAAGTAAAACGGGTGATACTTGTGCAGCATCTCGCACAGTTCTCGCGTGACGCGCTGCGGCATGAACACCGGCACGCGCGAGCCGATGCGAATGATTTCGACGTGCGGGATGGCGCGCAGCCGCGCGATCAAATTCTCCAGAACCTTGGGCGCCAGCGTGAGCGGGTCGCCGCCGGAAAGCAGTACATCACGGACTTGTGGCGTGCGCGCGATGTAATCAATCTGCGCGTCATGTTCGCTGGGCTTGAACTGAGCCGCTGGATCTCCGACGATGCGGCTGCGTGTGCAATAGCGGCAGTACGAAGCGCACTGTGTTGTCACCAACATCAGCACGCGATCAGGGTAACGATGCACCAGCCCGGGCACGGGACTGTGCCGGTCTTCGGCCAGCGAGTCTTCCATCATGGACTCGAACGGAACCAACTCTTTTGCCGTCGGAATCACTTGCAGCCGAACCGGATCGTTTGGATCGTTTGGGTCAATCAATGCTGCAAAGTACGGTGTGATGTCCACGCGAAAGAGATTCTTGGCCTTGAGCGCCGCCATCTCTTCATCGCGCAACCGAATCACTTGCGCCAATTCATCAATCGTGTTCAGCCGATGCGAAAGTTGCCACTTCCAATCGTCCCACTCCTCATTCGGCACATCTTTCCAGATAGCCGGTCGTGGGGTTCGTTCCATATCGCCAGACATTCTGTCTACCCTCCATAAAACATCGAGTCCCAGATGTGGTATGGTACAAAGCCCGAAAACACTACATCTGGCTTACTCCACATAATTATACCTCAAAGTTATGGAAATGTCGGTGAAATATTAGTGAAACTTTTTGCTAAAATCACCTCCGGGCCCCGGTTTGGGCAAGAATAACCGCGCTGATGTCGCCTCTGCGACGATCAGCGCGGCTGACGCGCGCTAGATGTCATCTCGGACTCGCGGGGCGCCGGGCAGCCACCCCATTTTGTGTCAAAATGAAACTTGTTGATCCGGCGGAGCGTTGAGGTTCTCAGCCTCTTGAACCTGGATGCCCTGTCCTTTGGCCCAGTGCAACGCCAACTGGATCGATTCGCTTTCGCCTTCAATGTCCACGATGAGCCAGGCCTCGTCCACGCCCACGCTGGCCCGCCGGATGTTGGTCGCCAGGTCAAAGTCCTTGATCAGCCGATAGAGGATGGGTTGATCCTGCAATGCGGTTGGATAGACGAGCTTGACGCGACGCTTGATTCTCATGCGGGCCTCCCGAGTTCTTGAATTCATGCAACTTTGATGCAGCCTCGATCGCCTTTCTCTTAGCGCAATCTTAGCATCTGCATACAGGCTTGTCAAATGTCGAATGTCACGGGCCTTTTAGCAGATGTCACGCTTGACAAGCAAGAGTATAATAGAATGAGCAGGCTGCTGGCTCACTTGTGCGGCCTTACGTCAGATGGAGGTGAAGAGCGATGAAACAGATTCTATGGCGCGGCGCATTGGCATTCGCGCTGGTCTGCGCCCTGTTCCTGGTCAGTCCAGCGGTGACTGCCGCGCCCGCGCGCGATGACACAACCTGGCACGCTGAATACTTTAACAACCTGGATCTGTCCGGGACTCGGGCGCTGGCGCGCCAAGATGCCAAGATTGACTTTGATTGGAAGCTCGGCTCGCCCGGCCCCCAGGTGCGGGCGGATAATTTCTCTGCGCGTTGGACGCGCACGGTCAAGCTCGAGTGGAGCGGCAACTATCGCTTCTACGTGAGCTCCGACGATGGGATGCGCGTGTGGGTGGATAACATTCTGCTGATTGACCAATGGTTAGACCGGCAGGATGCATGGACCACCGCCGACATCTATCTGGCCGAGGGAAATCACACGATCAAGGTTGAATACTATGAGCACATTGGAGCAGCACTGGCTAAGCTCGTGTTTCAACCGGAAGGTGATGGCACGGGCGGGGCGTGGAAATCGGAGTACTTTACGAACCCGGATCTTGAATGCGATCCCAGCCTGGTCTCGTCAGACGATCACATCGCATTCAACTGGGGCAGAGGCAGCCCGGGTGCGTGGATCCCGGCCGATTGGTTTTCTGCGCGCTACACGCGCGATGTGATCTTTGCGGCCGGGATGTATCAGTTCATCGTCACGACAGAAGGCGGCGTCCGCCTGTATGTAGATGATATCCTGATTCTCGATCAATGGGACCAGGTGGGCAAGATCACGTATACGGCGAATGCCACGTTGACGGCCGCGGTCCACCGCGTCAGGCTGGAATACACGCACACGTGGCGCAACGCCAGCCTTTACTTGAGTTGGCAGACGGCTCCAACGATTTCAGGCTGGAAAGCCGAATACTTTGGCGCCGAAACGCCCAACACTACGCCGACGTTCGTCCGCGACGATCCGGCGATTGATTTCGATTGGGATGACAACGCGCCGTTTGTTGGAATGCCACGCGAGCACTGGTCGGCGCGGTGGACACGCACGTTGAACTTTACGGCGGGCTATTATCGCTTCACCGCCGTCACCGACGATGGCGTCCGGTTGTGGGTGGATGACTACCAGCTGATTGACCAGTGGGTGCCCAACGACGGCAAGCCGTTCTTGGGTGACACCTATCTTGCCGCCGGGCCGCACATCGTCAAGATGGAATACTATAATCTCACCGGCAGGGCTTTAGCTCATCTCTCCTGGCAGCAGATGAACACAACCGCGCTGACCGCGATCCTGGATGACGGTGAGCCTGGTTTCACGACGGGCGGCGCGGATGCCGGATGGCATAAGGTTTACTATGGTTATGGCGGCCGCTCGCGTTGGACGACTAACCGGGCGGGCTACTGGGCACGCTGGGCGCCCTCTCTACCCCGGCTGGGGCATTACGAGGTGTTTGTCTACATTCCCTGGGGAACGAATCTCACCTCGGCGGCGCGTTACTACCTGAAGCACGAGGGTGATGTGCTCGACTTTGTGATTGACCAACGCACTAAAGCCGGGCAGTGGGTGAGCCTGGGGACGTTCACCTTCAACGCCGACGGCACCGAGTTCGTACACCTCGAAGCTGCGACGAGTGAACCGGCGAGCACGCGCGCCGTCGCCTTTGATGCGGTCAAGTTTGTCTTCCGAGCGCCCTAAACCCCGACCTTCACCTCGAAAGTCTGAAACAAGAAACCCGGTCACACTCGACCGGGTTTTTACTTTGTGCTCAAGATGAATCTAACTCGTCTGAGTCAATAGTTGCTCGATGCGGAAACCGCCCTCCAAAAAGTACACCAGGTCCTCGGCGTTCTCTTGTAGATCAAGCGGCGTGGTGTGAAACAGCCGCTGGAATTGTCGCTCGATCTCGCGCGCTTGGCCGCGTGGTCTGGTCCCCGGTTCATGGACGCGCCAGAAGGCAGCCCACAATTCTTGCGCCTCGGGCGGCAAATCGCTCACGCTCACAAAGGGATGGCTCTGGGTATCCACTTGAATCCACCGGTTCTTGAGGGCTTGAATCAATGGATAGAGATGCGTTTCGGCCGAGTCGTCAAAGAGGTTGTACAGGTGGAGCGTGTCATCCACATAAGTGTAATACATTTCCCACAGCGGCTCTTCCGAGCTCATCCATGCCACACCGAACTTGCACACCAGATCAAACGGCTCCGAGTAGCCGACCAGCGTCAAATCGGCAGGGTCATTAGTGCGGTCACTGTAGTAATACGGGAAATACGATTCGGCAATTGCGCGGACGGACGTGTATTGCGACGGGCGGCCATCGAGACGGGGAAAGGCCGAGTGAGCATTGACGCCATACAGGCCGGTCTGCGGATCCTGAAAGAGCACCAGATTATGCTCCGAATCCTGGCTGGCCTCGAGCAAGACGAGGCGCGGCTCGTGGCCATGCAAATAATCCACCGCGTAAGCGAACAGAGCCCCCTCGAAACAATGCGCCAATGCCGTTTGCAGCACGCGGCGCGGCGACATGGCCGTCTCCTCTAACTCGGCAGAAGCATGGTCGTTGTTGTAATAGATTTGCGTGTTGAGGAATTCCTGCACCCGAGCCGGCGTATCGAGCGCGGCCAGGACGAGCAACTCGTCGTCAGAGAATGCAAGCCCTAGCTGATGCACGCGCGCGGCCAGCCGCGTGTAGACAGCCGAGCTGACGACATCACGATACAGGTTGGCAAACAGCCTGACCTGTTGCGCCGGTTCAAGGTGAGCCAGCGTTTGACCGGGAGCCAGCGGTTTGCTCAAGTACCTTCCTCGGGCTAGTGATGCGTCAACAGCCGGTTGAGTTCTGCTTGATGGTCGGCGTGAACAACGGCCAACACCTCGTCGTTCGGCTGGAGCAGCGTATCGCCGTGCGGAAAAATCACCTCACCCTTGCGGATAACCGCCGCCAGGGTGCTGCCCGAGGGCCACGGCACATCCCGGACAGCTTTGCCCGCCGCGGCTGCGCCTTCTTCGATCTTTTCTTCGACGATGCTGACCTCGCCCCGGCGCAGCTTGACCAGCGTCATCATGTCGCCCAACGACATTTCCTCGGCGATGAGCTTGGCCATCAGGTCGGCCTGGTTGATCGCCACATCCACACCCATCTCCGGCGTGAACAGCCAGGCGTTCTTTGGATTGTTCACCCGCGCAATCACACGCCGGACGCGAAACTCAAAGTGCGCCAGGGTCGAAACGACCAGGTTGTCCTCGTCGTCGCCCGTAACGGCGGCCACCACGTTCGCCGATTTGACGCCGACGTCGAGCAGCACCTTCGGATCGGCGCCATCGCCCCGGATGACCACCTCTTCCGGCAACTCGGCTTTGAGCTTTTCGATGACTTCAGGACGCCGATCAATGACGCGAATCGTGTGCCCGCCCGCCAGGAGCAGCTCGGCGAGATGTGAACCCGTCTTGCCTCCACCGACAATGATTACAAACATGGTTCGCCTCCTAGCGCAGCGCCATCAAATCTTCAAGCCGGCCACGGGAAGTAGCGAGTATAGCAATCGCCGCCCGGTCGCCCTCTTGAAAGACCGTGCCCAAAGTCGGAAGAAAGGTCTTGCCCTGGCGCGTGACGGCCGTGACGCTCACCTCGCCCGGCACGTTGACGTTGTTCACCGTTCGGCCCACCCAGTGCAGCGGCACTTCCATCTCCAACAGCTCGACCTCGCCGTTACCCAACGTGATGGCCACGTTGAGTTCGGCGTGCGCCAGAAGCTGGATCGCGCGGCTCACACCCCAGGCCGTCGAAGAGACTGTCTGCAATCCGAGCCGCTGATAGATCTCGGCGCGCCGGGGATCGTACAGACGAGCGATGACCCTGGGTACACGAAAGACATTGCGCGCCACACGCGCGGTGATGATATTGCGGTTATCGCCAGAGGTGAGCGCGGCCAGCGCGTCGGTACGCTCTACGCCGGCGCGAATCAGCACATCGCGGTCAAAGCCTACGCCTTCGACGGTTTTGCCTTTGAACGCCGGCCCCAGGCGGTAGAATGCCTGGGGATTAATATCCACTACAGTCACATCGTGACCGTCATGTGACAGTTGGATGGCCAGCTCTGACCCCATTCGGCCACAACCTACGATGATGACTCTCATATCATCCTCCTCAAGTCCACAGGTCTCACGACCGTGCGGGTCTATGTGTTCTGGTTCGCCGAACGATGGCCTTGCGAGCTTATTCCACCAGGAACACCTCCCGATTCATTCCCGCCAGTAGCGAAGGATAGCGCAGCGGCCACCCGCCTCATTCAGACCTTCAAGGTCTTGCGCAACGCCTCAGGTGTTGATCATGTTTAATTCTACCAGAATACACACCAAAAGGAAACGATCTCGCCCTCGTTCTTGAGCGTAGTGACCACCCGCAACTTGTGCTCCGACGCGACGCGTGTAAAGATCACCTCCTTCTATTGCCCTATTCAGGTCGCGAGACCTTTTGGCCCCGATTGTCCCGCGCCCGTTCTATGCCGCGAACGTATCTTCTCAAAAAGCAGGGGAGACTTCCGAAGTCTAGTCCCGCGAATTATTGAGATGATACCCGCGAACAATGTTTTTGCGGATCCATTCGAGGAGATATAGAGTCGGACCGTACGAGACCAAGACCGCCCACCCATAGAGTGGCACCGGCTGATGCTCAAAGACCCAGGCCAGCGGAGGCAGGTAGATGAGCAGCAGGATGAGAGCGACCTCGATGCCAATCCCCACATCCAGGAACCCGTTGCGGAGCCAGCCCATCTCGCGCACGCGCTCCTTTTCCGTCCGGCAGGCAAAGGCATTCCCAATCTGTGCAGTGACGACGCCGGCATGAAAGACGGTCGTCGCCAGAACATACACGCGGCCCGCCTCGCTTTGCATACGCTCTGCAAAGGGCAGCAGCCAATCGGTGAAGGTCAACTTCCAGAAGGCATCGTATCCCGACAAGTCATACACGGCGTAAAAGCCCACGTAACATAGCGCGGTCTCGATGCTGCCCAGCCACAATGCGCGAGCGATCAATCCCCCGTCAATCACCGATTGCGTCCGGCGGCGCGGCGGGCGGTTCATCACATTGGGTTCGGGCCTTTCCGTCCCCAGCGCCAGCGCCGGAATCAGGTCCGTGCCGAGGTCAATCGCCAGGATTTGCGCCACGGTGAGCGCCAGCGGGATGTGGAACATGGCCGTCAAAATGAACGGCAAGACCTCCGGCACATTGCTGGCAAAGATGTAGGTGATGAACTTGCGCAGATTGTCATAGACGGCGCGGCCTTCTTCGATGGCGCTCACGATGGAGGCAAAGTTGTCGCCGGTCAAGATGATGTCGGCGGCTTCTTTGGCCACGTCAGTGCCCGTGACGCCCATCGCCGCGCCGATATCGGCCTTGCGCAATGCCGGCGCGTCGTTCACGCCGTCGCCCGTCACCGCCACCACTTGTCCTCGCGCCTGGAACGCGGCCACCAGCCTCAGCTTGTGCTCGGGCGCCATGCGCGCGCAAATCACTTCTTCGTCCAGCACTGCGCCCAGAGCATCGTCGTCCAGCGCATCTACTTCGGCCCCGGTCAGGATGCGCGGGCGCTGCGTGGTGAGCATCCCCACGCGCCGCGCCACCGACTCGGCCGTGAGGCCGTAATCGCCTGTGATCATCACGATGCGGATGCCCGCCGAGCGGCAGGCTTTGACGGCGGCGGCCACTTCGGGGCGCGGCGGGTCCATCATCGCCAGCAAGCCGAGGAAGGTCAGGTTCTGCTCGACCCGCTCGAGCGTGTAGGCGGCTCCGCCGTTTGTCAGGCGAGGCGGCAATTCGCGGGAAGCCAGCGCCAGCACGCGCAGCGCGTTGCGGGCATAGTCGTCATTGGCGGCCATGATTTTGGCGCGAGTCGCTTCGTCCAGCGGGATCACCTGGTCGCCCATGCGAATGCGCGTGCACAGTTGAAGCACCTCTCGGGGGGCGCCCTTGACGAACGCAACCTCTTCATCGGCATTGAAAGATTCAAGCCGGGGCACCTGGTGAATAGTGCTCATCCGCTTGCGGCGCGCGTCAAAGGGCAGCTCGTGCACGCGTGGGAACGCCTGATGGGCGGCGTGTTCGTCCACGCCGCGCTTGAGGGCTACCACGCGCAGCGCGGCCTCGGTTTGATCGCCCAGGTATGTCCACTGCGGGTGATCCGCCGTAGGCGGGTTGAGACGCGAGTTGTTGCACAACGTCGCCGCCGTGAGCAGCTCGCCCAGGTCGCCCGCCAGGTCGCCCGACGGAACAGGCGAAAAATCGCCTTTCGGCTCGTACCCCGCGCCCGTCACGCTCAAGCGCTGCCCGCCCGCCCAGACCTGGCTCACCATCATCTGGTTTTGCGTCAGCGTGCCGCTCTTGTCCGTGCAAATGACGGACGTGTTGCCCAGCGTTTCGACCACCGCCAGCTTTTTGACCAACACACCTTTGAGCGCCAGGCGTTGGACCGCCATCGCCAACGAAAGCGTCACCGTGGGCAGCAGGCCCTCGGGGATCACCGCGACGATAATGCCGATTCCAAAGATGAACGCGTGG
>CAYGWJ010000241.1:0-13591 GCA_964353405.1 uncultured Anaerolineae bacterium | reverse complement strand
AATCGTTCACACACTATAGAAATGCCCACTGCAAACCGCACAGCGGTTCAAATAACTCTACAGCAAATCACAGACGGGCTAACCAGCCCGAATTTCTTCAACCAGCGTTCGGCGCCGGTAAAACAATGTGCCTTTCGTTTCCGTAAAGGTTTGTTGGCAGGTTCGGCATTGGTAGCGTTGCCGACCGGCCCGGGCGTGACCAAACTTGATCAGGTTGTGCTGCTGGTCAGTTTGGAGTTTCCTGGTGTCAGCGCATTGTGAATTCGGACAGAAATCGCCCACATGCACCAATTTGGACATTTGTTACCCCCAAGCGTGGACAGATTGGCTTTACCCAATCTTACCAACACTCGGGAGGGAGACTATCCAAAGTTGGACTTGCGTGTAACTATTCACCCTTGCGAAGTCTGCAACCTTCGCAAGGTTAGGCTGAGTATTTACAACTTGCGCTTGTAATAAGGTTGTGATGCCAGCGTGGGTCTTGCGTAGGTTGAGCGTCCATTTAGGCATTCGTACCTATGATAGGATGAATGTCGTAAGAGCAAGCCTGACCTCATCGGTATTTCCTGCGGGGCCTATGTCGCTTGAGCGGCATAGGCCCTGTCCATTAAGGAAACCTCGCCGCACGTGGTATAATCCACTGCATGAATTCCAGCAACCGTCAAATTGTCCGCTCGGCGGGCGTGGTTATGGCTGCGTTCGTCGTCAGCCGCCTCTTTGGCGTTTTGCGCGACATGGTCATTGCTGCACAACTGGGTACCAGCAATGCTGCCGATGCTTACCGCACTGCTTTTCTCATCCCCGATTTGATCTTTACCTTGATCGCGGGCGGCGCACTCGCTTCGGCCTTCATTCCTACTTTTACGAGTTACCTGGCTAACGACGACCGCGAGGGCGCATGGCGTCTCGCTTCTGCTGTCATCAATCTTTTGCTGATCGCAATGGGTATTGTGGCGTTGCTGGCTTCCATCTTTGCGCCTGCGTTGGCCTTTGCGCTGGCTCCGGGCTATGCACCCGACAAACAGGCGCTCACGGTCTCGTTGATGCGCGTGATGCTTATCTGCCCGGTGGTATTTGGCGTATCCGGGTTGATCATGGGCATCCTCAATGCGCAACAAGATTTTCTGCTGCCAGGGTTGGCGCCTTCTGCTTACAATCTTGGCATCATCTTGGGCGCGTGGTTCTTGATTCCAAGCCTCGGGCCGATGGGAGCGGCGATGGGCGCTGTCGCGGGTGCGTTGCTGCATCTTCTCGTCCAGGTGCCGGGGCTGGTGCGCTGCAAGATGCACTACTCGCCTGTTCTTTCGCTGCGCGACCCGGGTGTCCGGCGTGTGTTGTGGCTGATGGGGCCGCGCGTGTTTGGGTTGGCTGTAGTGCAGCTCAACTTTATCGTCGAGTCGAATCTGGCTTCGCGGCTGGGGACGGGCGCGGTAGCCGCGCTGAACTATGCGTGGCGTGTGATGTTGCTGCCGCAAGGTGTGTTCGCGCAGTCGGTGGCGACAGCCGCCTTTCCGACGTTTGCGGATCAGACCGCGCGTGGACAGAAACAGGCCATGAGCGAGGCGCTCGTGGCCACGCTGCGCGCGATCGTCTTGGTGACATTGCCTGCGGCGGCGGGTTTGCTACTCTTGCGCGTGCCGGTTGTACAAGTCCTGTTCGAGCGCGGCAGGTTTCAGAATTCTTCGACGGACGCTGTGGCGCTGGCGCTGATGTTTTACGCGCCGGGACTGGTCGCTCATTCCGGAATCGAAATCCTTACCCGCGCGTTTTATGCCTTGCATGACACGCGCACACCGGTCTATATCGGCGTGGGAGCAATGCTTGCCAATCTGGCGTTCAGCCTGGCGCTCATTGGGCCGATGCAAATTGCGGGGCTGGCGATGGCAAACTCGCTGGCCGCGTACATCGAGTTGGTGCTGTTGATGGGCTTTATCCGTCCGCGTGTGGGTGGTTTGGGCGGCGCGCGAACAGGGTCGGCGTTGGGCAAAGCGGCGCTTGCGGCTCTGGTGATGTCGGCCGCCGTGTGGGCTTTTCTGGAATTTGCGCCACGGTCCAGCGCGATCTTGCGCGGCGGGATCAGCATCGTCATCGGCGCAGTGGTGTATGCGGTGACTTTGCTCCTCGTCGGCGTGGAGGAAGGGAAGGCTGTGATACGGATGGTGTTGCGAAGAGTGTAGAGCGTGCTGCGATACGCGATAAGCGAAAAGCGAGGAGACAACGTGAGCATTCAGCGAATTCAACAACTGATCGAAGCGGCGGCGAAGCGTGGCGCGGACTGCGTGGCCGTGATGCCGGGCGCGAATATGATCTATCTCACCGGTTTGCCGTTTCACTTGATGGAGCGCGCGACGGTGGCGTTCTTTCCTGTGAATGGCCCGCCAGCCTTTGTGTTGCCTGTGCTTGAGGCAACCAAGCCCGCGTCCGGGCCGGTGGCGATTGACTGGCAATTGTTCCCCTGGTCGGACGAGCAAGGGCCGAAAGCAGCTTTTGCGGCGGCGAGCCAGGCGCTGGCGCTTTCTGGCAGGACGCTGGCCGTCGAAGAATTGGTGATGCGCGTGCGTGAGCTGCGGTTGATTGAGGCCAGCGCGCCCGGCGTGCGCTTGGCTGATGCGGGTCCCTGGTTGGCAAACTTGCGGATGCGCAAGGACGGCGACGAAATCGCCAAGATGAAGCAGGCGGTTGCCATCACCGAACTGGCGTTGCAAGCGACGCTCGTCAAGGTTTGTGTTGGCATGACGGAGCGGGAGATTGCCAACGTGCTGTTGCTCGAAATGTTGGGCCGAGGCGCAGAGAGCCTGCCGTTCGAACCCATCGTCTTGACCGGGCCCAAGAGTGCGCTCCCGCATGGCGCCCCGGGCGGCCGGCGCGTGGGAGCAGGCGATCTGCTGTTGTTTGACTTTGGTGTGAATGTGGGTGGCTATGCCAGCGACATCACGCGGACGTTTGCTGTGGGCACAGTGGATGACGAACTGCGGCGTGTGTATGACGTAGTCAAACGCGCCAACGAAGCGGGACGCCACGCCGCGCGCCCAGGCATCGAGATTCAAGAGGTGGATCGCGCTGCGCGCAAGGTCATCGTGGATGCTGGCTATGGCCAATACTTTACACACCGCACCGGGCACGGGTTGGGGCTGGAAGGTCACGAGCCACCGTTCGCATGCGAAGGCGACACGACGATCCTCGAGCCGGGGATGACTTTCACTGTTGAACCCGGTATCTACCTGCCAGGTAAGGGCGGCGTGCGCGTCGAAGATGATTTAGTGATTACGCAAGGCGGCTGCGAGAGCCTGACGACGTTTGATCGTGAGCTGATGGTCATCCGTATGTAGGGACACCCTTTGTGGTTGTCCGTGTAAATGAGCCTGGAATGGCGGGTGAACACACAGGAGGCAAGTGGCAAGAGGTAAGATCACATCTCGTGCCGTGCGGGCGGCATTGCCTGGCCTGGCGCTGATTGCGTTCTGGTTGCCGCTGCTTGGGCCGCTCGTCCAGCGCGGCATGTTGACGTGTAGCCACGATGGTGTGTTGCACTTGTTCCGCACATTCCAGTTAGACACGCTGGTGCGGCAGGGTGTGTTGTGGCCTCGCTGGTTGCCCGCGATGGTTTTTGGCTATGGTTATCCCCTCTTTAACTTTCACCCGGCTCTATCGTATTATCCCCCCCTGATTTTGCATCGCCTGGGCATCAGCCTGTTGCAGAGTTGGAACCTGTCGCTGGCGCTTGGTATACTGGCTTCGGGTTGGACGATGTACCTCTGGGCGCGGCAAGTGTTGGGCGAGCGCGGTGGATTTGTCGCAGCTGTGGCTTATATGCTCGCGCCCTATCAACTCTATGACGTGTATTGGCGAGGCAGCAGCGCCGAGTCGCTGGCCTTGCCGCTTGCGCCGTTGGTCATGTGGGCCGCGTTGCGTGTGTCCCAGGAGCGGGGCTGGCGTTACGTTTCGATGGGTGCGTTGGCTTATGCCGCCGTGCTGCTCACTCATGCGCCTTCGGGCCTGATGCTAACACTGGTGTGGCTGGCTTATACACTGTCGCTGGTATGCAGCGCAAAAGATCGGCGCGGGGTTTCGCTCCGACTGGCTGCCATGATGATCCTGGCTCTGGGGCTGTCGGCCTTTTTTCTGGGGCCGGCCTTTCTCGAACGAAATCAGGCGCAATTCTCGCGCGCCATCACACCCGGCGGCCAGAACTTTCGCAATCACTTTCTCTCGCTTGGCGAATTGTTTGGGCCTCCCGCGGCCAGTGATCCCTTGCTGGTCAATCCGTCGCCCGCGCGCAGCCTGGGATGGATGACGAGTCTGCTGGCAGCCCTCAGTATCATTGCAACGGGGTGGGGGCGCGGCCGCATCGGTCAGACACACAAACAGCACGTCATCTGGGCCGGCCTCACTTTGATTGGCCTCGTGGTGATGATGTCGGCGGTGTCTGAGCCGATCTGGACACGTGTGCCGCTGTTGCCCTTCATCCAATACCCGTGGCGATTCCTGGGTGTGGCGAGCTTGTTGATGGGCTTGCTGGCTGGAGCAGGTGTGGCTGTGCCCGGTGCAGCTTGGCCGGCGCAGTCAATTCACCCAAAGGATACAAAGACACAGCACACTCTTGGCGTGTTGATGTTTGTGTGGTTGGCGGTGTGTTCAGTGATGCTGGCACTGGGTGTGTTGCCGTGGGCCTATCCGCGCATGTGCCCCACACCGGAGGATTCTACTCAAGCATCTTACGTCGCTTACGAAAAAGGTACCGGACTGCTCGGCACGACTTCTTCCGCTGAATACTTGCCAGTGGTTGTGCAGGAATTGCCTGCCACTTCACCTTTCGTCAAGCCGATGCGTGCCGGGCAGCCTGTTATCCGTTGGGATGCGCCGGGCGCGCGTCTTGTGGAAGCGCGCGACGATGGCCTGAGCGCGGAACTGGTCATCGAAAATGACGCGCCAACTCGAGTGATGTATCGCGCATTCTACTTTCCTGGCTGGCAGGCGTGGTTGGATGGTCAGCCGGTTGCGCTTGTGGTTGTGCCTCCGCTGGGACTGATGGCGCTGGACGTTCCCGCCGGGCGCCATCGGCTTAAAGTGAGCTTTGGCACGACACCGCTACGCACAGCGGTCGCTGTGGTTTCCTTGGTAACGATTCTCGTCGTGATGGCGATTTGGATGCTCGATGCGCGCTTCACGTTTCACGTTTCATCCTCCTCGACTGCACCTGGTCAGCCGATGGGAATGCGGGCATGGGTGGGATTGATCACGTTGGGCGTGGCACTGTTTGCCCTGAAGCTGGGCGTGATTGACCGCTATGATACTCCTCTGCGGTGGCGTCGCTATCAGAATACCGGGTTCACAGGCGCGCAGCAGGTGAGCCATATCGGCGTGGCCGAGCGCGCGCGGCTGTTGGGGTATACAACTCATCCACAGCCGGCTGTGGCGGGCGATGTTTTCTACACCGATTTGTTTTGGGTGTTAGACAAGCCGTTCCAATTTCGCGCTGCCGTGCGCCTCGTGGACGATCAAGGTGTGGAATGGAGCGACAAGAACGAGTTGGACACGGCTCTCGGCGGCTACAGCGTTCCACCCCCTTCGGCAGAATGGTCCATCGGCGCATATGCCGATGATCGGCACGCGATCCAGGTTTTGCCGGGCACGCCTCCGGGAGCTTATTGGCTGGTGGCGTTGCCATTCGATCCCGATACGCTGGAGCCATTACCCATCAGTGCCGGGCAGCTCGCGCCGGGCCATTATCCCGGTGCGACCTTGGGCCAGTTGGATGTGATGGCTCCATCGCGTCCGCCTGCGGTGGACACGTTAGGTCTGTCCATTCGGACTGATGTCATACTCGGCAATGACTTGACCTTGATGGGTCATAGCCAGGACCGCAGCGAGGCAGTGCCGGGCCAGGTCATGCTGATCACTCTGGGCTGGCAAGCGCGGCGCCGCCCTGCAAGCAATTACATCGCGCATCTGGAATTGGTTGCGCCTGAGGGGCGGGCGATCGTGCAATGGCAGCTGCCTCCCGGCGGCGATCATTATCCTTCTTCACGTTGGAGAGCCGGCGAGGTTGTGCGTAGCCAGTCGCTGGTCCATATCCCCGGTCGAGTGCAATCGGGAGTGTATCAGTGGCGTGTCACGCTGTTCGACGGCGGCGCCTCCGTTGGTCAGGTGACTCTGGGAAGATTGCTGATCTCTGCGCCGGAACGCGTCTTTACCGCACCCGTGCTGTCACGCCAGCTGGGTGCCCGGCTTGGCGATCAATTTGCTTTGGCTGGGTTTGATGCGCCGGTACGCATCACACCGGGGCAGACGGTCACCGTTACGTTGGCTTGGCAGGCGCTCGGAGAAACTGACCAGGATGTCAAAGTGTTTGTTCATCTCCTCGACTCGAATGGGCGTGTGGTGGCACAATCGGATGCAGTGCCCGCCGGGTGGACGCGCCCGACTTCCGGATGGCAAACCGGGGAGTATGTGATTGATGTGCACGTGTTGGAAACTCGGCAAGATCTCTTGCCCGGCAAATACCAGCTGGTGGCGGGCATGTACGACTCGACAACCGAGCAGCGCCTTCCGGTAGCCGCCGGGGGCAATAGGGTTGAATTGGAAAAGATTCAGATCAGCCAGTGAAAGTGAGGAACTCGACCGGAGAGGCAACCCATGCAAAAAGCCCTATCGAGAAGATAGGGCTTTTTATGTCCGCGATGTAGCTTGGGGCTAGATGTTGCTCACGATGTTGGAAAAGATGTTGCCGATAGCCGGGCCGAGCAGGGCCAAAATAACGATGACCACGATGGCAACCAAAACGAGAATCAACGCGTATTCAACCAAACCTTGACCTTCTTCACGTGGCAGGAACAACATTGTCTTTCACCTCCTTTCATTACGGGATAGGTCAAAAATCAGTCTGACAGTATTCTAACACAGAGTTCCTGGTTGGCGCAATAGGAGAATGGTCACACTTTTTCGCCGTCCAAAAGTGGCATTTCGACGGTCACTTTGGCGCCTCTCCCGGCGCTGCTTTCCACGATCATTTTGCCCCCCAGCATTCCCACTCGCTCCCGCTGAGTGGGCAGGCCGATGGTCCTGCGCTGACCCGAAGCTGCAAATACCTCGTTCGGGTCAAACCCGTTGCCATTGTCTTCCACTGAGGTGCGCACCAACCCATTGGCAATGTCCAGAGTGACCTGAATCCGCGAGGCGTGCGCATGCAGACGCGCATTGGTCAGCAACTCTTGGATCACGCGAAAGATAGCCACTTCTCGGTAGGGGACAAAGCGCTGTTCGGTCCCGGTGATGATTAGGTTTGTGGCAATGCTGCTTTTTTCCACGAAATTGGTGACGTAGCGCTTGAGCGTTGGAATGAGTCCCAGGTCATCCAGCATCATCGGGCGGAGGTCGAACATGAAATCACGCACTTTTTGAAAGGTGCTGGTGACAGCATTCTTGAGATTGCCCAGCTCGGACCGAGCGCGGGCAGAGTCGTTGTCGAACAGGCGCTCGCAGATTTCGGCCTGCAAAATGAGGTTAGTGAGTGATTGTGCGGGGCCGTCGTGCATCTGCCGCACGAGCCTCTGGCGTTCTTGTTCTTGAGCTTCGATGATTCGCACAACGGTGGGCGTTTCCGGGAGGGCCCCGGCGGCGGCTGGCGCAGGTGTCTCGCCGAGCTGTGTGGCGCCGACGGCATCCAAAAGCTGCTTGAGATGCAGAGCATAGCGTTGATAGTTCTGTTGGTCGCTCTGCAGCTTCTCTAACTGGCCGCGCATCATGAACAGCCGCTTTTGCGCGTCCTGCGCTGCATTGTAGACTTCCTGGATTTCCGAGCGGGGTACCGTGTCAAAGTGCATCTCTAGCTGCTTGAGTCGGTTGGTCGTCTGCGCGTTGCGTTGGGACAGCCGATCCACCTCGAGGCTCGTTTGCTGGATGAGCATTTCAATTTCTTTGAGTTGCTGTTGAACGCGGTTGTACTCTTGCTGGCTTTCTTCTACCAGTTGTTTCATCGGAGTGAGTGCGGCCGGTTCCGTGCGTTGTTTGTTCAATCTGTGCCGCTCCTTACGGCTTGATTGGCATATCGCTCTGAGGCTGTGTGTCCTGCAAGCGTACCCAACCTCGCCGCAGCGTATAAACGGCTGCCTGTGTCCGGTCCTTCACACCTAGTTTGTGAAGGATGGCAGTGATGTGATTCTTGACAGTCTGGTGGCTGATGCCCAGTCGGCGAGCGATTTCCTTGTTGCTCATCCCGTGGGTGATGAACTGCAGTATCTCCATCTCGCGCGGCGACAGTGGGTTGAAGGGTTCTTCGCCCAGATCCAGCCCGGTGGCGCCAAATCGCTGCGTTTCCTTGAGCAGCCAGGGCGCAAGCTGCGCTTCGTCCATCACCATGTCGCCGATGACATAGTGCCCTCGGCTGACTTCACGGATGGCGGTAACGAGTCTTTCGGGCGTGACATCCTTGGGATAGTAAGCTGACGCTCCGGCGCGAATGGCGTGAAAGACTTGCTCCTCGTCGTCGTAGGCAGTCAGGATCACGACGTTGACTGGCGAGCGTTCCGCGCGAAGCTTGCGTGTTACCTGGATGCCGTTAAGGGAGGGGATGTTGACGTCCATGACCACGACATCGGGCAAAAGCTCCTGGATGAGTCGAAGTGCTTCTTCGCCGTCGCTGGCTTCGCCGATGATATGCAAGTCTTGCTCGGCCGACAACACATCGCGCAGGCCCTGGCGGAAGAACGGGTGATCATCTACTACCACTACTTTGATCTGACGCATCGAATTTTTTCCTTGTGGGGCCGCTTACGTCTGCTATGCTCTTGTTCAAGAGTATACACAAGAACGCAAGCCAGCGCAAGCGCAGGACGAGTGAATCGGTGGCGGTCAAGGAAGTCGGTAGACGGTCAGGTGTTCCGGGGCCTGGGAGTTGCCCGCAAAGGCAGAGCTTCCCAGGCTGTCTGTCAGGCGTGGATACCATGAGGGAAAGGTGACAGCGTAAGCAGCGCCGCGTTGGCGCATGAGCGCGCCAAGGCGCGCCTCGTCCCGGATGAACGGAATTACTTCTGGGCTGACTAGCCCAGCCAGGTCGAGCAAGGGCCGCCGGGCGAAATATCCAATCGCGCCAATGTCGTGTGCGGCGATCAGATCGCCGGGCGCGGCATGAGCATCCAGCCAACGCGCCACGCTCACCATCTCGCCTTCGATGATGGAGACATCTGTTGCGTAGGCTCTCGCGCCGATGGCGACGAATGCCACTAGCGTGATGGCGATAGACAGCGCCGCCGCCCGGCTGAGCACGCGCGCCCAGAGACGAGTGTCACTTTCATGCAAAAGCGCCGCCGTGCCGCCCATGCCGAACACGATCAAAACGGGAATCACAGGGATCTCGTAACGACCATGTTGATAGACGACGGGAAGGCGCAGGGCGTACGTCGCCAGGTGCGCGATGGCCCAGACGAGCGGCACAAGCGTGGGCCAGGTTTCCGGTTTTCCGATGCGGCGCACGAGTGACCACGCTGCGGCGACCAGTCCCGGCAGCAGCAAGACTTGCGCGCCGATGAACGGTTGCGCAAATACTTGAGCAAATCTTTCGGGAAATGAAATCGCCGCCAACAACTCGGCGTACTCGCGCTGCTTGGCATAAAATGTGTTGGGGAAGGGCGTCCCACTTGTGAGCCAGTTGAACGCAATCCAGGGCGCCATCGGGATCGCCAGTCCAATGACGGTCCACACCAGACCTGCCCATGTTGCGCGGCACGTCCAGCCTCGCAAACCAGTCTGCGCCAACAGAACCGGTCCGACCAATAGTAGTCCCTCTGGCCTCGTCAACACCAGCGCACCGCACCCAATGCCGATGAAAAGATCGTCACCTTGATTCTGCGTTTTGAATTTGCGCAGGTTGATTTGAACCATTAGCCAAAGCGACAGCGCCGTGAACAGCACAGTCTCCATGCCGGACACGGCCGACCAGATCAAATGCCATTCGAGTGCACAAAAGATTCCGGCGGCCAGCGCCGTGCGTGGATGTTCGGGGAATAGCAGCAAGGTCAATGCCCACACGCCGAGCGCCGTCATCACCAGGCAGACCGCGCCCAATGCGTATGTCCACCCCTTGAAATCTATTCGCGCCAGATAGCCCAGGGCGATGAGCAGTGTCCACGCGCCGGATGTGGAGCCGGCCGACGGTTGACCGGGAACGAATTCGAATTGACCGGTTGCGGCCAGGTTGCGCGCATACGTTTGATGAATCCAGGCGTCGTCGAGCGCAAAGCCCCACACGCCTGTGGCGCGCGCCTCGCCGAGGTACGCGGCCACGCCGACTGCAGCGGTGATGAGAATCAAAACCGCCGACCGCCGACCACTGACCACTGACCACTTGTCACTGACCACTGACCACTTGTCACTGACCACTGTTCACCGTCATTGTTCCGATAATCACGCGATCGTCCACAGGCCGACCGTCTGCATCCACGACGGGCAGTCGGCGCAGCGTCGCCAGCAGATACCAGCCGACTTCGACCTGGTACGTTCCGGGCGGCGCATCGCCCATCAGCGACACGCGATAGGGATCGTCCACCACGCGGCCCGACAGCCAGTCGCGCGTTGCCAGCGTCCCATCGAGCGGCCACTGATCTACCTGTCCATGCAGCTTGCCATCGGGGCCGATGAGATGCACGAACACAGTATAGTCGGCATTCCATTGGCGCAGTCCTTGCCATTTGAGGTTGACGTGCAATGTCTCGTCGGGGCGCAACTCTTGCTCGGCGATTTGCGCGTCGAGCAAGAGTACTTGGTTATCAAAATTGATGCCCGGGCCGCTTGCTGCTCCTTCCACGCGCAGCTTGCCGACAGCGCAGCCGCGTGACGCGGACGCGGACGCGGGTGCAAGCCATGCGCATCGAGCGGGCAGCTCATGCCCCTCGGAGTCGAGCCAACTTGCGCGCAATGTGTACATACCGTTCGCCGATGGCGCGGCAAGTGTCACACGCGCCAAGAGTGCTTGTCCCACGGGCCACTGTGAGGTGGGATACTCGCCTGCGTAAGGATCAGCCTCGGTTTCTCCAACCACAGAGTCGCCTTCATTCACCCAGCGCAAGCGCAGCTTTAGGTCCGGGCCAGGCTTGAGGCGTGACCATTCGAAAACGACGCGAGTGGGTTCGCCGGGCGGCGAAACGCCGGGGTCGCTCGCGCCCGTTATGAGTAACTCGTCGCCAAAGCTGGCTCGCATCGTTTGCGCCAGTGGACCGTTGACCTGCGCTGGAACCTGGTCGAGCAAGACCAGCGTGAACCACGGGCTGCCTGTCCCGTCCACGTTCAGCCCTTCGTCGCGGAAGGGAAGGAACAGGCCCACATCGAGCCGGAGCAAACCGGGCGGGATGGTTGGGTCGGTGGGAATCTCGTGATAGTCGGCCACGACTTCGCCGGGCAGCCACGCGCCGGTCGGATTGTATCCATTGACCGGGTGCGCGCCATGATCCTGCCACCACACCTGGCCACTCGGACCGACCCAGCGCAGGCGGACGTGATAATTCGTATCGAGCTTGCTGCGAGCCTGCCAGTAAAGTGTGACGCGCCACGCCACATCGCGCTGCGCTTGGCTGCGTTCTACGTCGAGGCCCAGCAGCGCCATTTGGCCGCTGCCCCAGGTCACGTTGTCAAGCGGCTTTAGCATCGGAGGCGGTGCGGGCATCGGCTTTGAAGTCACGCGCACCAGCGGACCGAGCGAATGCAGCCGATACAACCCGGCGAGGCCGGGCAGGTAACGCGCCAGAAAAGTCGGTTGGCCCGCGGCCACACGCCGGTCAAGCTCCGCTCGATACAGACCCTCGTCGCCCAGAACAATAGTATCCACATCGGGCCGCACATTCTCGATACGCTTGAGGTAATACAGCGGCGCGATCTTTTCACTGTCGGCCAGGATGGCCGAGCCGGTGGGCATGGGCAGGCTCATGACATACTTGCCCCAGTTGTAAAGCTTCCAGCCTGCACCGCTTTGGTCTAGCAACGGGCCATTTGTCCACAGCAGACTGAGCGGCAGGAGCGCAAAGGCAGTCCATATCAATATTAAAGTGGTTTTGGACAGCCAACGCGCCAATTGCGCTGCCGCTGCGCCGATCCATAGCGCCATAAAGATGTGCGCCGGGAGAATGAACACCGAGACATCGGCGACGTTGTAAACGAGGCCATACAGCAAGTAACCACAGAATGTGCCAAAGGTCAACAGCGCGATGCGCCATTTGCGCACGGCCAGCCAGGCCAGTCCACCCGCGGCCAGCGCCGCGCCGGCCGGCCCAAAGGCATCTAGCATCAGCCGGCCGACAATGGCCCAGCGCGTCGGCTCGCGCCATAGCCCGAACTGCACCGCGCCGCGAAATTGCTGCCCGGTGATATAGGCGATGAAATCGCCGAAGGAAATCCACTCGCCGCCACGCAACGCAGGCCACCGGATTGGGATGTACAAGTCGAGCAACAACGGCGCGAAGAAGCATCCGGCGACCAGCAGCCAGTCTCTGCGCCGCATCTGCGGCCTGGCAAAGCGCACTCCCAGCGCCACCGCAGGGGCCATGATGACCATGGTCAGGTGATTGGTAAAGCTCAGGCCATACAATGCGGCCAACGCAAACAACCACTTGCGTGGCGCGGGCGAGTTCTCCACCTGGCTCACCAGCAACAGCAAAATCGCTGTGACGAAGATGGCGTTGAGTGGATACACTTCGGCTTCGATGGCTTGCGACCAGAACACGCGCGAGAAGGCCAGGCACGCTGCTGCCAGCGCCGAAGTGGCGCGTTGACCCGTGATCCGCACGAGGCTGAAATACAAGAGGATGACGGCTATCGTGGCGCAAGTCACCGAGACGAGGTTGACGCGCCACGCCACAAGTCCAATGGGAATAAGTGAGTACAATTTGCCAATGAGCATCAAGAGTGGATAGCCCGTCGGGTGGACGATGCCAAGTGCGGGCGCGACAACCTGAATCTCAAAAGTGTCTGCTTCGCCAACCGTTTGCCCCATGGTGCGCCAGTAACCTGCGAGCACCAGGGCTGCCAATGCCAGCGGTATCCCCCAACGCCAGACTTGCCAGCGTTCGAGCAGTGCGGGCGCGCGCAGCGCCAAGACCAGGCTCAAGCCCGCTGCAGCAAAAAGCAGAATGGCGGCGATGAGCAGGTTGACTTGCGGCCAAAAGACGTAGACGAGGAGAAGTAAGAAAGGAACAAGAAATGCTGATGACGTGTTATGCGCAAAGCGCGCTTGTTGCGTATTGACCCATCGCCTGGCAAGGCCAAGCCACAGCCATCGCAGACCGAGCACGATGAGCCCCGCAGCAGTAGCCATACCGAGCGTGCCCGACCACGTTGCCAGCGCCGCCATCCGGGCCGGCCACAACTCGTACACCACGCGCGCCAAGAATGTCCCAGCGACCCATCCCGCCAGCGCAGCCGGCAGCCACGACAAGATCATGCTAAAACGACGAGGTGACGGTACTGTCATTGCGAGAATTCATATCGCCGGGTGGCGATATGCCAGGCGTCAGAAACTTGCGTGCCGTGATGCGGTATAATCTGAGCGCAAGGCCCGGACAGCAAAGACCGTGTGCGCACTGGTGCGTGACAGCCCGTTTGCGAG
>CAYGWJ010000240.1:0-14320 GCA_964353405.1 uncultured Anaerolineae bacterium | reverse complement strand
GGTGGCCGTGCTGTCGGCGAATTCTACCACTTTAATGCCCAAACCCCTAGCGTCAAGCGCAGCCTGAAGCCGCTCCGATGGTTTCATCGTCTCCATGCTCATAATTCTACCACGAAACTGTCTCGCCTGTGAAAGTCGGCTCGCGGACCGCAATGGGCTAATGCCCAATAGGTCGGCTGTCCATCACGACCTTGGAGCACGGCGCTGATGGCGACCTCGATAGCCTGGTCTGCTTGGGTGATTTGCTCCAGGTCGGCTTCCAGGCTGAGCGAGAGTGAATCGGATTGGCGATGGATAGCCAGCAGAAGTGAGGTAAAAGCCGTCTCCTCTTGCATTCCCTGCCGATAAGCTGCAAAGCGACCCCCAGGGTACCCTTAAGGGGTATACCGTTGCCGTCAGCTCCAGTCCGGGTGGAGGTGTGCTGCCGCGAAATGGTTGCAGAGCACAGGTCTTGGCGTTGGGTACACCCCTTAAGGGTGTCCTGGGGACAACGACTTCATCGCAGGTCGTCAATGATCGCACGAATGGTGGCTTCCTGGCGCTCGATGCTGGCAGCCAGCTTGAACTGGACGATGGCGCGGGTCAGGTTGTGCTCTCTATGTTTTGCCTTAAAGTAGACGTTGCCTTCCAGATAGTCCGTGAAAAATCGCAGGCCCAACTCGAGCGCAATAAGGCGCATCGCGTCGTAGAGGTAAGCATAGTCGTCGTCGTCAAGAAAGTCCTGGGCCAACGGCAAATAGCCTTGCAGGATGGCCTGGCACAGATCGGTCTCGAAGCAGACGGCGTCGAAATCGGCGGTCTCTTCACCCAGCGGATTGCAGCACGACCGGAGGCAATCGCCGATGTCGTAATGCACCAGCCCGGGCTTGACGGTGTCCAGGTCAACGATGCTCACGGCCTGACCGGTTGCCTCGTCAATCATGATGTTGTTGACCTTGGGGTCGCCGTGGATGGGGCGCAGCCGCAACCTGTTCTGATCTTTGGCGTCTTCCAGGACGGGCACCAAGCTTCTTCGCTCTTGTACAAAGCGCCGGCAATAGTCCACTTCAGGTGTCTTGGGCCAGTCGCCTTTGCACGCCAGCACCTCATCGTAATGCCAGAGGTAACGCGGCGCAATGTGGAACCCTTCAAGCGTGTCGTGGAGCTTTTCCACCGCCAGGTCGCTGATGAGGCTCTGGAATCTCCCCAGTGCGTGACCGACCTCGCGGGCGTGCTCGATGCTTTGGATTCGTTCAAACGACCGGGACGCATCAATAAAGCTGATGGCTCGCCAGAATGACCCGTCGTCGTCAACAAAGTGACTGTTGCCGTCTTGTGCGGGAAAGATGAGCGGCACTTGCCAGCGACGGCCTGAATCTGGCTCGCGCTTCAACCGTTCGTGGACATGCTCGGTAAAGGTGCGCATATTGAGCATCACCAGATCGGGCCGACGAAAGACGTGCGTGTTGATGCGCTGGAGGACAAAGTATTTCTCTTGTGGGGAATCCAGAGTAACGAGAAAAGTGTCATTGACGTTGCCATTGCCATATTCCTGGATGTCCAGGATATGGCTCTCTGGCTTGAATTGCTTGGCGACTAGCCGCAGATGGTTCAAATTCGGATCCCTTTTCTGACCCCCAGGGTACCCTTAAGGGGTATGGTTTGAGATATCTGTTTGGGATTGCCTTGGCAGCCTGCTGGTGCAGTACACGCGCGTGGGTCGCTCTCGGAGGACAAGCGCATTTTCATGCCCGTGGGCTGGTCTCAATCTCGGCCTGATGATACCACAATCGCTCGATGGCGGCTATCAGCGGAAGCCCCATGGCAAATGGCGCAACCACCACCAGCGCGGGCGGGTCGCTGCGCACCATGTTGGAAAGCATCATCGCGCCGTAGGCCGCCACCGGCATGGCGGCGATGACGACGGTCACCGGCCCCGCCGCGTGCGGGCTGAACCTTCGCTCTAACAGGCGATAGCACAGGTACACGGTGAACGTCGTCAGCAGCCAGCCCACGAAATTCTGGGTGGGCACACCAAAATACGGGCCACTTATCTCCCACACCCACGCCCGGTGGACTGCGCCGGAAAGGCCTGGGTCAACGACTAGATCCCACGCTGTCATCACCACCCCACTCAGGAACGCGAGCCACGCGACGCGCCCCAGGCTGCCACGAGTGCCGGTCGGCTTTCCCTGAGCGATGAGATTGGCGATGATGTAGCTGGGATAGATCATCATGAACCAGGCGATGGGGATGAGGAATGGGACGTGGCCGAGTTTTGGCCCCAGCGCGTCGGTGTAGTGATAGGCTCCGTAGACCAGGCCCGTGGCCACGCCGGCCTGCTCAAAGGCCCAGGAGATGACGGCGCTCAAGGCGAAAAAGGTGAGGTTGTGCCGCCAGCCGAGCGTGTACGTGGCGTGAAAGAAGCTAAAGAGCATCAAGATCACGGTCAGCATGCCGATGCCGCCGGGCACGCCGGGCAGCGCCACGGCCGGGAGCAATAGCGCGCGCAAGATGCCCTGGTAGATAAAGACACCCAGGAAAAAAGTGGCCAGACCCAGGAGAAGGCGTTGTTGGAGTCTCATGACTTGCTGCCCGTGCTGTCAAAAGTAACCTGGTTCAAACCGGCATTTCCTTTGTTCAGCAAAGGCGCAGAGACCAGCCTGCCGACAAGGCCAGATGGATGACTGAATTTGGAGAAAAGCATAGGTGATTCTGTGAGTGCGCTTGGCTCGATCTGCGATTGTGGCTTATGCCGTTGTACCCAACGCTGCGGCTGCGCCGGCGTGCTTCCACTCCACAAAGCGATAGCCTACGCCGCGCTCGGTGAGGATATAGCGCGGGTGAGCCGGGTCGGGCTCGATCTTTTGGCGGAGATACGTGATATAGAGCCGCAGGTACTGCGACTCTTCGCGGTACTCGTACCCCCAGACCTTGGACAGCAGTTGCTCGTGCGTCAGCACCCAGCCGGGATTGTTGATGAGGTGGTACAAGAGGCGATACTCGGTGGGACGCAGCTTGACCTCTTTGCCGCCCGCAATGACGATGCGGCGGTTAAAGTCAATCTGCAAATAGTCGTCAATCCTGAGGATAGATTTCGCGTTGTACCCAACGCCGACGGGTGCGGGGGCTTCCGTTCGTCGCAGCACCGCCTTGACGCGCTGAGCCAACTCGCGCGGGCTGAATGGCTTGGTCACGTAATCGTCCGCGCCCAGACCCAGCCCTTTGACCTTGTCCTCCTCGTCGGCCTTGACGGTGAGCATGATGACGGGCACGCTAGAGACTTGGCGCAGCAGCTTGAGCGTCTCAAAGCCATCCAACTCTGGCATCATCACGTCGAGAATGACGAGGTCGGGGAGTTCATCGCGGGTTTTGTTCAAGGCCTCCAGCCCATGGCTGGCCTGCGTGAGGCGATAGCCCTCCAGTTCCAGGTTCATGCGAATGAACTGGATTATCCGAGGCTCGTCGTCTACGACCAGAATGAGCTTTTTGGCTTCCTCAGGCATGGTCAGTATAAGTGGCTAGCAGTCTGTCGGAGAGGTGTAGTTTAGCCCCTCGTGGGCGTAACGGTGGACAGTGGAAGTGACCAGCGTCTAACCACTACCCCTCAAGGGAGGGTACCCTGGGGGTTGCCACTAACCACTTGCCACTTGCCACTAACCACTACCTCTCGCGGACAAAGCCAATGATCTCGCCTTCCTCCTCGCCGCCGATGACCTCGATCAGGTTGATGCGGTGCCAGGGAAAGAAAAACGAAACGGCCTGAGCGTCCACATAGTGAACGTCCTTGCCGTCGCGGCGGCGGACGTTGCTGCAACGCACGGTCTGGTCGCTGGGGTTGGGCAGTTCCTCGACATCGGCCAGGATGGCGTCTTCGTTGGCCACATGAATCAGGACGGTATAGGGCATGGATGCGTTGCTCCCAAGTGCGACTTAGTGAATGCCGATTTGAAGGCGGATGCGGCCGATCTGCAACTCGTCGCCGTCGTGCAACGGATGCGGCAGGTAAGGCGTGAGTCGCTGGCCGTTGAGGAACGTGCCGTTAGCGCTGCCCAGGTCTTCGATAAAGAACTGGGTGCGCTGCCGCTGGATGCGTGCATGGCGGCGCGACACGCCACCCTCCAGCCCGCCGTCCGGCGTGAGGTCCACGTCCGGGAAAACGCCGCGCGTGGCGTCCAGGCGGCCCAGCACGAACTCGTTGCTGCCGGTAAGGGGCAGTTGCCGCCCGCTCGCCACCACGGTGATCGTCAGCGTGACCACTGCCGTTTCCGCCGCGCCTGGCGTGCTGGTTGCCCATGGGTCGGCGCGGCTGGCCGGCAAATCCGACTCGGGCAGGGGTTCAGTGCGAAGTGGTCCGCCGGTGAGCAGATACACCCCGCATTCGCTGCAGAACAATGTGCCAGGCCGATGCTGGCGTCCACACGAAGGGCACTCAATCATGGCGACGCTCCTGCGGTGCTAAGGATAGACTGCGAGTTCCATACTTGATGGTCTTGCGCCCGGCCGGGGAGAGGTGACCACTACGGGCCAGGCGACCGGCTTCCAACAACGCCGCGCGCGCCAACTGGTGCTCGCCCAGGTCCAGCAAGCGCGTCGCCATCGTCTCAAGCCGACGGGTGGCTTCGACCACATCACCCTTTTCCAGCGACTTCCACGCATTCTCTTGCATTTGAAAGATCGTGATCTTGGCCAGCGCGCTAAGGATGGCCGGCGGGACGGTCTGCGGCATGTTGGGATTGGGGGGGGCGAACTGCACGGTCAAATCCATGCGCACGTTTTCCCCTTTGCGATCCAGCGCTGGGAGATCACCTCTCAACTCGAACTGGGCCAGGCGATGCGACCCGGCCGCGTGCGTGCCGACCACAAACTCCATCAGCAATTGAATCGAATTGTCCGTGGGCAGCGTGCCCAGCCCAATCACGTCCCGGTCCGGCGTCAGGCGAACCAGGTAGGGCGTCAAGCGAAAGGCGCTCTTGAGCGAGATGCCTTCTGCTTCGCGCACGATCCACTCCACGTCCGTTGCGTACAGCGTGTCTAAACCGTGCAGTTGATCCTGAAAGATGCGCTGCACGTCGTTGGCATTCGCGACGTAGGCCGAGGTGCCGCCGCTGCGCATCGCGATGGCATCCAGCAACGTGTCGTTCCAGTCGTCGCCCAAGCCCATGCACGTGATGCTGATGCCGTGCTTTTTGGCCTCAATCGCCGCTGCCAGGCATTGCTCCTCGTCGCCATACGTCTGGCCGTCGGTGAGCAACACCAGGTGGTTGATCGCCCTCATCCGGCGGCATTTTTCCAGTTCAGCCAGCCCGACGGCCATCCCCTGCAAGATTTCCGTCCCGCCGCTGGCCTGAATGGCGGCGATCTTGGACTTGGCGCGCATGGAATCACCCGCCGGCTGATTCGGCCAGACCGTCTCCGCATGATCGCTGAAGGTGACGGCGCCAAATGTGTCGTCGGGGCTAAGCGTTTCCAAAAGCTGGTTGGTGGCGGCCTTGACTTGATCGAGGCGCGCTCCCTGCATAGAAGTGCTGCGATCAATCACAAGGCACAGGTTCAAGGGCAGCCGCTGCGGGCGGTGGCTTTCCTGCCCGGCCTGAACATTCGCAAGCACGTACAAGATCTGCTCTTCCGGGATGGTTGGCAGCAGAGTGCGGCTGAGCTGCAGATGCAGTTGAAAGGCACTCGCGGGCGACTGCCCGGCCCCAGCGCGGGCACGGTCATAGGCGGCGCGCTGGTCGGGATCACTCAGGACTTCGTAGGCGGCTTGAATCTCGCGGAACAACATGGCCGTGCCCGGCACAGCTTGCGCGTCTGGATGATATTGGCGAGCCAGTTGCCGGTAGGCCTTTTTGATGTCGTCCAGTGTTGCGTCGGGTACAAGCCCGAGCGTAGCGTACAAGTCGTTTGACACGTCCATAGGTCTATCCTGAATGGCTCTGCGGCCCTATCACCACGGCGGTGATGTTGTCTTTGCCACCGGCGGCGTTCGCTGCTTCAATAAGGCGGTCGCACGCTTCCTGCGGTGTGGCGGCCATACGCAGCACTTTTAATAATTGGTCGTCTTGGATTGATCCCCACAGCCCGTCACAGCACAGGAGCAGGCGGTACTGGCCCGAAGAGGGCAGGAGCTCCACGTAGGTATCCACTTCCAACGGGTCACCCTGACCCACGGCTCGATACAGGACATTGCGCTGCGGATGATGCATCGCCTCGCCGGGCGTGATCTGACCCAGCTCCACCAAGCGATCCACGAGCGAATGATCTCGCGTGATTTGCCGAAGGTGGTTGTCTGCGAACAGATAGGCCCGGCTGTCGCCCACGTGAGCCAGGTAGGCTCGATTGCCCAAGATCAACGCACAAGTGAGTGTCGTGCCTCCGCCCTGCACCTGCTCGTGAACGGCCTTGTTCGCCGCCATGACTGCGTTGACCATCACTTCGCTCAACGGACGCTGCGAGGCATTGCGCGCTTCGTTGAGCAGATAGGGCCGCAGGACCTGGTTGAGCAGCTCGTACGTGACCACGCGCATCGCCAGGGCGCTGGCCAGTTCGCCTGCCTGATGGCCACCCATGCCATCGGCCAGAACAAACCAGCCCAGCGGCTCAGTGGCCTGGTCGCCCAGCTGGTTGATCTCTAGTGTGAGCAACACATCTTCATTGTGGTCGCGCACCTGGCCCACGTTGCTGGCCCGACCCACTTGCAGCGTGTGTGGAACGGGCTGTCGCGTTGAAGCGCAAGCGCCCAACTCACTGGCAGGCGACTCTTCGTTCGCGGGCGTATCGCCTCTCTTTAGCAAATCGCGCACCCAGCCCATACTCAGTTTCCTCACGGGGCGGCACGGCCTGTCACCCCGTAACAAGCTCAGGCAGCCAGCGCATACACGCGATGGTCTGTCGAGCCGACGTAAATGATGCCATCCCCCACGGCGGGCGATGAAATGACCAGCCCGCCGGTCCGGAAGCGCCAGCGCAGCGCGCCGGTGCGCGCGTCCACACTGTACACATTGCCGTCCACCGAGCCAAAGTAAACGGCTCCTTCCAGGAGGGCAGGTGAGGACGTCACTTGATTATCGGTGGTAAACTTCCACACCTGGCGGCCCGTGCGCGCGTCGAGCGCGTACACGCTGTTGTCCACCGAGCCGACGTACACTGTGCCCTTTTCCACGGCCGGTGAAGAGATCACAGCTTTGCCGGTTCGAAATCGCCACACGGCCCACCCGGAACGTGCGTCGAGCGCATAGACTGTGTGGTCGCCAGAGCCGATATAAATGATGCCCTCGCATAATGCGGGCGACGATGTTACGGCCCGCCGTGTGGTGAACTTCCAGCGGATGACCCCGCGAATGTCTACAGCGTAGATTGAGCCATCCTCACAGCCAAAGTAGATAGACTCATCACCGATGGCCGGGCGCGAACGCACCTGCGCTTCGACATCCACTTTCCATGCCACACGCCCGGACTGGACGTTCACCGCGTACAGGTGATGATCGTCCGAGCCGAAGAACACATGGTTATATTCTACACTCGGCGACGAACGCACGCAACCCTGCGTGGGGCAAGTCCAGACAATCCGCCCCGACTGCGCGTTGACGCAATAGAGCAGGCGGTCTTCCGAGCCGACAAAGACCCGATCCTGCCAGAAGCACGGCGAAGACGCCAGCCCGCCGTCGGTGGCATACTTCCACCGGAACGCGCCCGTGTGCGAATCCAGCGCATACAGGTTGTGGTCGTATGCGCCGACAAAGAGGACGCCTTCGCCCAGCGCCGGGGTGGAGCGCACCTCGTCTTCGCACGCAAACACCCACATCGGCTCGATGTCGCCGGTGGACAGATGAAAGGTGCCCGTCCGGGTGCCGCCTCGCTCGGAAGGGCCACGCGCCGCCTCCAATGCCGCCTTCATCTCCAGGATGTTTGGCCAGCGTTTCTCTGCGTCGTATTCGAGCGCCCGGTTGATGACATCCACAAAAGCATCCGGCACGGCCGGGTACACCGCTTTGATGGGCCGCTCGTGAAAGGAGAACGGCGGCTCCACCCGCGGGTCCTGCTTGCTCAACAAGTGATGCACCGTTGCACCCAGCGCGTAAATGTCGCCGCGCGGGTCCGCCACGCCGCGATATTGCTCCGGCGGGCTGTACCCCTCGGTGCCAATCATGGTGCCCTTTTGCCCGGACTGGAATAGCTTGGCGATGCCAAAGTCCACCAGGCGGATCTGGCCGTGCTTGTCCAACATCACGTTCGAAGGCTTCATGTCCCGGAATATAATGGGCGGCTCATGGCGGTGCAAATAGATCAACACATCGCAAAGCTGAATAGCCCAGTCGAGCACCATCTCGTGCGAGAGTAACCCGGCGTGCTCGTTCTGGTAGGCCTCCAGATCCTGGCCGTCGATGAATTCGATCACCAAGTAGCTGCGGTCATGCTCGCTGAAATAGTCATACACCTTCGGGATGGCTGGATGAGACAGCGTTGCCAGGATGTTCGCCTCCCGCTCAAAGTTTTGCACAGCAATCGCGCGCTGTTGCGGGTCACGTGCGAGATTGATGATCTCCTTCACAGCGCACAGCTTGGTGACGTTCGGGAAGCGCAGGTCACGCGACTGGTAGACCGCGCTCATCCCACCCATGCCCAGCACGCCCAGGACCTGGTAGCGTTGTTGTAGCACTTGTCCGATTGCTAATGTCGCTCCGGTGCGTGTCTTGAGTCCAGCCGTGATTTTATGGGTGTCCAGTTCGGGAGACAAGGCCGCGCCTACCTGAAAAAGAATTTGCTACGAATCTGGCGATAGCCTCCGCATCGTTTGGAGAACTTGCCAGGCGAGTTAGATGCAGCGTTTGGCCGCGCTAGGCAGTGCATCGCCGCAAAGCACGCCGCAGGCGATAATGACATGGTTCAACCTCTAGTATTATAATGCGGTTCGGCACTCTGTGCAATGAGGAGATGGGTCATGAGCGTGTTTGAGATTTGATGACCGGGTGTTATAATCGCTTCAGCTTGGTTTTTGGGGGTTATCCATTGCCGGTTATCTCCAGCCGCGCCGATTCGAGCCTGCACTTGCGGCGTAATTTTGCGCTGGGCGTCGTGAATGGCGCGCTGTACATTGTGGCAGAGTCGTTGATTGACCCGACGTTGGTGCTGACGTGGTTTCTGGCGCGGTTGTCGGCGTCGAATTTGTTGATTGGGTTGGTCGTTCCTCTGCGGGACGTAGGCTGGTTTCTACCGCAACTGTTCGCGGCGCATTACCTGGCCCACTTGCCGCACAAGCTGCCGACCTATACGGCGGTGTCGGTGATCCGCGGCCTGGCTTGGCTGTCTATGGCGATCGTCACGCTGACCCAGCGCGATCCCGCGATCTTGATCGTTGGCTTTTTTGTTTCCTACGTCGTCAACAGCCTGGCTTCCGGCTGGGCCGGCCTTCCGTTCATGGACATCGTCGCCAAGACGATTCCGGCCCAGCGGCGCGGAACGTACTTTGGCACGCGGCTGCTGGTGGGCGGAGCGTTGAGCGTGGTGGGTAGCCTGGTCGTACGCTACGCTTTGAGTGAGCGGTTGGGGCGGACTTTTCCCGCCAACGTCGGCCAGTTGATGTCCATTGCAGCCTTGTTCGCGGTGACCTCGCTGTATTCGTTTGGCTTTGTCATGGAGCCACCGGGCGAAGTGAGTGAGGTGGCCAGTCTGTCGGCGCACCTGGGCCGCGCCGCCGGAATTCCCCGACGCGACCGTAACTTTAGATTGTTTCTTGCCACGCGCGTGATGTTGATGACGGCGCAGATGGCGACCCCATTCTTTGCCGTGTATGCTTCGCGCGAGCTGGGCGCCGGCCCAGAGATGGTGAGTGTGTATCTAGCCTTTAACATGGCAGCCTCTCTTGTTTCAAACTTGCTGTGGAGCCGCCTTTCAGATTGGCGCGGCAACCGCGCCGTGATTCGATTATCCGCCAGCCTGGGTTTGATGATGGCTCTGTTGGCCTGGTTGTCCGGGCCGCTGGACCAAACGCTGGGATTGGCTTCTATCGCGGCGTGGTTGTTTACGATTGTGTTTTCTGTCTTGGGCGCCTTCCAATCAGGCATCTCGGTGGGTGGCATGAGCCTGCTGCTCGAAATCGCGCCCACGCGCGACCGTGCGCTGTACGTGGGCCTGGCCAACAGCGTGTTGGGTGTGGCATTGCTTTCGACCTCGGTGGGTGGATTGTTGGTGGATTGGCTCGGCTTTCGCGGCGTGTTCCTGCTGGCAGCCGGCTGTTACGCCGTAGGGCTGTGGACGGCGACCGTGTTGCATGAACCGCGACGAATAAGTGTCGGGTGATGAATGGCGAGTCACAAAGTCGGACTGTATATTCATATTCCGTTTTGCCGGTTCAAGTGCACGTACTGCGATTTCAATGCTTATGCTGGGATGCGTTCGCTGTATGAGCCGTACAGCTTGGCTGTCGAATCTCAAATATCAAATTTCAGATCTCACATTGCGAATCTTGAATCTCCGACCTCAGGCTTCCGGCCTCTGCTCTCCGAGCTGAGAGCCGAGACGATTTACTTTGGCGGGGGGACGCCCTCACTCTTGCCATTGTCCTTGCTGGCGAAAATCTTGAGCGCGTGCCGCGAGTCGTTAAAAGTTGCGGCCGACGCCGAGATTTCGCTCGAAGCGAATCCCGGCACCGTGGACGCGGCTTACCTCGAAGGGCTGCAGGCGCTCGGCGTCAATCGCTTGAGCCTGGGCGTGCAGAGTGCGCATCAAACCGAACTGGATTTCTTTAAGCGCGGCCACAGCTTTGCCGATGCGGTTGAATCCGTCAGGCTCGCTCGCGCGGCCGGCTTCCATCACTTGAACGTTGACCTCATGTACGGTATTCCACAGCAGACGATGGCGATGTGGCAAGAGACGGTGGAGCGCACGCTGCAACTTGCGCCCGACCACGTGTCCATGTATTGTCTCACGGTGGAAGAGCGGACGACACTGGCGCTGTGGGTGAGACGCGGCAAGACGCCGTTGCCTGATGACGACCTGGCGGCAGACATGCTGCTGTGGGCCGACGAGCGACTTGCCGCCGAGGGTTTGTCACGCTATGAGGTTTCAAATTGGGCCAGGCCAGGGCGGGCGTGCCGACACAATCTAGTGTACTGGCACAATGAACCTTACCTTGGTTTTGGCGCGGGCGCGCACTCTAGCTTTGGCGGCCGGCGGTTCTGGAATGTGGATCGTCCACGCGAGTTTATTCAAAGCATTGAAGCGGGGCAGAGCGCCGTCGCCGGGTCCGAAGTCATCGGGCGCGAATTGGAAATGGGCGAGACGATGATGTTGGGCCTGCGGTTGGTAGAAGGTGTGAGCCTGGCGGGCTTTGAGTCGAGATTCGGCGTCAGTTTGGCAGATATTTATACGGAAGAATTAAGAGAACTCGGCAGACAAGAGCTGATTAAAGTTGACGAGGTGGGCGTGCGGTTAACGCGGCGCGGCTGGCTCTTGGGCGACCGCGTGTTCTCGGCATTCTTGCCATTGGAGTGTTGACGAGGTGAAGATGAAGGCGCGAGACAAGAATCCCGATGTGCGGGTTGACGACGAGCCGGAAGATGAGCGTCCGCTGGGAACGGGCGACGACGAAGCACCCCCGTCCAATGGTCTGGCGGCTGATCCGTATGCCGATGATTTGCTCATCGGGTCGAGGCAGGCCCGCGCGTCACGGTGGCGGGTGATCGGTATCGTCGTTTTGGTGGTCATCGTTGTGCTGATTGCGTTGGTCGCGCTGCGTCTCCGTGGGGTTTGACATGTGGCTTGAACCCACCCCGGTCCCGGCGAGCGATGTGCTGCGTTCCGCAGTGGGCGGACATCCCCTCGTCGCCGAGATCCTGGCGCGGCGCGGCTTTTTGTCTCCGGAGGATGCTCTGCCTTTCCTCGACCCCGACCGCTACACTCCTTCCTCGCCTGAAGCGCTGCCAGACATGGCCATCGCCGCGCAGCGATTGCGTGCTGCGATCAAGCGGGGCGAACGCATCGCCGTATGGGGTGACTTTGATGTAGATGGTCAAACCGCCACCGCGCTTCTCGTCTCCGGTCTGCGCGACGCTGGCGCGGACGTGGTGTATTACATTCCCAATCGCCTCACCGAAGCGCATGGCATTCGCATCGAGCCATTGACGCGATTGCTTGCCCAGGGCGTGCAAGTGTTGCTCACGTGCGACACCGGCATCGCCGCACATGCAGCCATCCACCATGCCCGGTCACGTGGCGTGTCTGTCATCGTCACCGATCATCACGAGCTGCCCGCCGAGTTGCCTCAAGCTGATGCGCTCGTCAACCCGAGGCGCTTGCCGCCCGGTCATCCCCTGCGCCAGCTTCCCGGCGTGGGCGTGGCCTTTAAGCTGATTCAGCAGCTTGACCTCCCCCCTGCCGCAGCCGGCGGGACCGGAGGACAGAGCTTTTCCCCTGTTACCAAGGGGGAGACGGGGAGGTCTTACCTCGACCTTGTCGCGCTCGGTATCGTGGCAGACGTGGCCGAGCAAACCGGCGACACGCGCTACCTTTTGCAGCGCGGCCTGGAGCAATTGCGCCATCCTCAGCGCATCGGTCTGCGTGCGATGTTTGAAACTGCGCGCCTGGACCCGACTCGTCTTTCGGCGGAGCACATCGGTTTTGGATTGGGACCGCGTCTCAATGCATTGGGACGCTTGGGTGATGCCAACGTCGCCGTCGAGCTGCTCACCACGAGCGATTGGGGCCGCGCGCGCATTTTAGCTGCGCAGCTTGAAGGATTGAACCATCAGCGACGTTTGATCAGCGAGCAGATGTATGCGGCGGCTCAAGAGCAGATCGCGCGCGATCCCTCGCTGTTGGATACGAGTGTCCTCGTGCTGGAAAATCCTCACTGGCATGGTGGCGTCATCGGCCCGGTCGCCGGGCGATTAGCCGAGCAATACGCGCGCCCGGTTGCCCTTATCGTCACGCCACCGGGTCAGGCCGGGCGCGGCTCGGTGCGCTCTGTCCCGGGCTGCGACATCAACCTCGCGCTTAGCCGCGTGAGTCAATACCTCATCAGCTTTGGCGGGCACCCCGGCGCGGCAGGACTGTCCATCTCGCCGGAAAACATCCCGGCGTTTCGACGCGCGCTTTCGCAGGCGGTGGAGGCTGTCTGGGATCGTTCTGCCTCGCGGGTTGGCGCGCGCGTAGACGCCTATGTGGGCTTGAACGAGTTGAGCATCGAGCTGGCTCAAGAGTTGGAGCGGCTCGCCCCGTTCGGCCCGGGCAACCCGGCAATTCATCTGGCGTGCCGTAATCTCACCCTCGCGGGCCAGCGTACCTTTGGCCGGAACGGCGAACACCGTGAAATGACGGTTCAGGATGAATCGGGCGTAACGCGCAAGGCCACCTGGTGGCGCGGCGCGGAGCAGGAACCGCCTGAAGGCCCGTTCGATCTGACGTTCGCGCTCAAGAGCACCGATTACGTGGGACGGCCTGCACTCGAGATCGAGTGGATTGACACGCGGCTGATGCAAGCTTCTGTCATGCAAGTTGCCGCGCCAGAGCCGCAGGTCGAGCTGCTGGACTGGCGCAACGTTGCCGATGCAAGCCGGCGTGTGGCCGCGCTGGCCGCGCGGGGCGACGTTCAGGTGTGGACCGAAGGTGACACGGTGGAGGGAGTATCCGGGCACGGCCGCCACGCGCTGGCGCCGGCTCTTACACTGGTCGTGTGGACCGCTCCGCCCGGCCCACGCGAGCTGGGCGCGGCGCTGGCAGACGTTTCCCCGCGCGTCGTCGCGCTGTGCGGCGTAACGAGTGTCGAGGATTCCATCGAGCCGTTCTTGCGGCGGCTGGCCGGGCTGCTCAAGCACGATTTGCGCCAGCGGCAGGGGCGGGTATTTTTGCCGGGATTGGCGGCGGCTTGTGGCCAACGTCTGGCAACCGTCCGCCAAGGCATCGAGTGGCTGGCTGCGCGGGGGCAAATCTCTATCCAGACGTGGGACGGCGATGGCCTGACGATTGTGCCGGGTGCGGGCGAGAAGCAGGCAGCGTCAGAACTAGAGACCGCGCTACGCGTGTTGCTGTCTGAAACCGCCGCATACCGCGCCTACTTTGGCCGGGCCGATGCTCGCCAGCTCATTAGAGGTTAACTATCACAAGGGTGACAATTGTCAGTTGCATTTTGACGCGAGATTTGCTACAATATCCCCAACTGGAACTGTTCTGGTGGTGACGGGCTTTGACCCCAGTTCGGTCCCAAATTTTTTGAGGAGGACCCCATGTCCAGCGTCAAGTACGAACACGTGTACAAGCGGTACGGCGATCTCGTGGTCATCAACGATCTCAGCCTCGATATTGCCGACAAAGAGTTCATCGTCTTTGTCGGCCCGTCCGGCTG
>CAYGWJ010000239.1:0-3417 GCA_964353405.1 uncultured Anaerolineae bacterium | reverse complement strand
CAGAAGCTCAACGGCAACCTCTACCCGACCCACGGATTGGGGCCTGTGGCCCAATGCCTGAACGTCAACCGCGGCGACGCCTTCGACTACCTCGTCTCCATGAGCAGTCCGGTCCGGGGCCTCCACGAGTACGCCGTCGCGACCTTCGGCGCCGACAGCCCCCAAGCGAAGGAACGTTACGTCCTCGGCGACGTCAACACGAGCCTGATCAAGACGAAGCTCGGCAAGACGATCATCCTCATCCACGATACAAACCTGCCCCGGCCCTACACGCGGATCAACCTCGTCCAGGGGACCAAGGGCCTGGCCCACAAGTGGCCCGACCGGATCTACATCGAGGGCAAAGCGGCCAAGCCCCACCAGTGGGACGATTTCGAGAAGTTCGCCGCCGAGTTCGAGCACCCGCTCTGGAAGGCTATCGCCTCGAAGGGCGAGGGGAGGGGCCAGGGCGGCATGGATTGCATCGAGGACTACCGGCTCATCCAATCGCTCCGGCGAGGCGAGCCGCTCGACCAGGACGTCTACGACGCGGCGGCCTGGAGCGCGGTCGTCGGCGCCAGCGCGCAAAGCGTCGCCGGGAAAGGCAAGCCCGTGGCCATCCCCGACTTCACCCGGGGCAAGTGGAAGACGAACCCGCCGCTCGGGATCTTGGAAGCCTGATAACCCCAGGATTGCGCCTCGCAAGAAATTAGGGTTTCTTTCTCTTGACAAAGAGGAATCTGGGCGTATACTAAAAACTGTGAAAACTGAAAGAGTTTCCAAAGTACTGACAGCGAAAGCGGACCGGAGCGCCGGAAGGATCGAGGCGGTCCGCCCCCGGATCGTCGCTGCTGCCCGGACCATGTTTTTCCAACGGGGATTCCTCCGGGTCACGGGCGACGAAATCGCCGCCGAGCTCGGCATCAGTAAGGCGACCCTTTACAAGGCCTTTCCGAGCAAGGAAAAGATGCTCGGGGTCGCGGTCCGGGAAGTCATAAATGAGATGGCCGCGCGGGTCGAGCGCCTCATCGGCGACGATTCGCCCGGATTCGTCGAAAAAATGGTCGCGCTGTTCACCTTTCTAGGGACCCGGCTATCCCAGTTCGGGCCGCTCCTCCTCCGGGACATCCAGAAGAGCGCGCCTCGGATCTGGAAGGAAATCGACGATTTCCGCCGGGACAAGATCTTCAAGAACTTCAAGGTCATCCTCGAGGCCGGGCGCCGCGAGGACTTTTTCCGGGAAGACGTCGATATCGATCTTCTCCTCCAGATGTTCGTCAGCCTCATCCAGGAATTCGTCAACCCGGCAGCGATACTCCGTTCCGGGCGTTCGCCGGCCGCGACGTTCGAATCGGTCATCAAGGTCTTTTTCCAAGGCATCCTGACGGACAAGGGCCGGCTGGACTTTTCGGACAGGACCCCGACCCTTTTCGAGCCCCGAAAGGAGGGCGTGTCATGAGAGTGAAAATCATCGTCCTTTGTCTGACCGTCCTCGGCGGACTCTCCTGTGCCGGGAACGGCACGAAGGATGTCATCTCCGCGTCGGGAACGATCGAGGCCGTCGAGGTCCATGTGGCCTCAAAGGTCGCCGGCGAATTGCTTGAGCTCGCCGTCGAGGAGGGGAGCCGGGTCAAGCCGGGCGACAAGCTGGCCGTCGTCGACCATGCGACACTCGACATCCAGCTCCGTCAGGCCGAGGCCGGCGTGCGCCTGGCCGAGGCCCAGCTCGCGCTTTTGGTGAAGGGCGCGAGGAGCGAGGACATCCGGCAGGCGGAAGCGGGCCTGAAACAAGCGGAAGCCTCTCTCGCCGTCGCCGAGGACGACGCCCGGAGGATGCGCGAGTTGACCAAGACCGGGAGCCTCACGCCGAAGCAGCGGGAGGACGCCGAGGCCCGTTTGACCATAGCGACGGCCCAGCGAAACGCCGGCGCCGAGGCCCTGAACAAGGCCCGGACTCTCGCCCGTCCCGAGGAAATCCGGGCCGGCGAGGCCCGCCTCGACCAGCCCCAAGCCGCCGCCGACCTCCTCAAGAAGACGATCGCCGACTGCACGATCCTGGCCCCGGCCGGCGGCGTCGTGACCCATAAGGCCGTCGAGCCGGGGGAACTCGTCACCCCGGGCGCGACCATCGTGACCCTGGCCGAGCTCGACAGCGTTTACGTCATGATCTACGTCACCGAAAATGAGCTCGGACGGGTCAGACTGGGCGGTCCGGCTGAGATCGAGATCGATTCTTTCCCTGAAAAGGTCTTCGAGGGAACGGTCACGTATATTTCTCCCGAGGCCGAGTTCACCCCCAAAAATATCCAGACCAAACAGGACCGGGTCAAGCTCGTTTTCGGCGTCAAGGTCGAGATCGAGAACCGCGAAGGCTTGCTCAAGCCGGGCCTGCCCGCCGACGCCGTCATCCGGGTCGGCCCGGAAGCCAAATAGAGAAGGACCGACCCATGAGCGCTCTCGCCGTCGAAACCCGGGGCCTCGGCAAGAGGTTCGAATCTATCGAGGCCGTCCGCTCCCTCGACCTCACGGTCCGGGAGGGGGAGATGTTCGGGCTCGTCGGCCCGGACGGCGCCGGAAAGACGACCACGATCCGGATGCTCTGCGGAATACTCAGTCCGACGTCCGGAAGTGCGTCGGTCCTGGGCTACGACCTGGAGAGGGAAGCCGACGAGATCAAGACCCGGATCGGGTATCTCTCCCAGAAATTCAGCCTGTACGGCGACCTGACCGTTGATGAGAACATCGAGTTTTTCGCCGAGATCCACCTCGTTCGGGATTTTCGCAAGCGGCGCGAGGAACTCCTCGAATTCACCCGCCGGACCCCCTTCCGCGGCCGCCTGGCCGAACGCCTTTCGGGGGGGATGCGGCAGAAGCTGGCCCTGGCCTGCACGCTCATCCATACGCCCCGCCTCATCTTCCTCGACGAGCCCACGACCGGAGTCGACCCCGTGTCGCGGCGGGATTTCTGGAAGATCCTCTCGTCTCTCCTCCGGTCGGGGATCACCATCGTCATGGCCACCCCGTACATGGACGAGGCCGAGCGTTGCTCGCGGGTCGGGTTTCTCGGCGATGGGAGACTGCTCGCGGCCGACACCCCGGCGAATATCAAACTCCTGATGCGGGGGACGGTCGTCGAGATCGTCTGCCCCGAGATCCGGCGGGCCTTCGCCGTTTTGAAGACGCTCGCCGGGGTCCGGGAGGTCCAGCTCTTCGGGGACAGGCTGAACGTGGTCGTCGACGAGCCCGAGATCGGGATCCCTCTCATCGAGGCCTTGCTTCTCCGGGAGGGCATCGCCGTCCTCCAGAAGCGGCTTCTCCCTCCTTCACTGGAGAACGTCTTCATCTCCGTGACCGAATCACAGACATCGGAGGCCGGTCATGCTTAGGAAAATTTTCGCCGTCACAGTCATCCTTTTCCTGCCGCTCGCGGCCCTGGCC
>CAYGWJ010000238.1:0-11665 GCA_964353405.1 uncultured Anaerolineae bacterium | reverse complement strand
ACAGCTTGCGCGCCGGGTCGCCCATCGCCGCGTAGGGCGAATGGTCACTTTTTGCTAGAGGCACAAAGCCGGGCGGCAGCGCTTCGACTCGATCTCCATGACTCATCCAGACGACAATTTTCAATTGACAATTATCAATGTTCAAATTGGTCGTTGATAATGGGTCATTGATAATTTTCCACAGAGGACTCGACTCTGTCCACTCGACTTGCGCCGGACCATATTCGCGCGATTGGGCCGGCGTGACGGCTCCACCGAGGACGTGCGTCAACAGTTGCATGCCGTAGCACAGCCCCAGTACCGGCAAGCCGGAATCGAGGACGTAGCGTGGGAGCGTGGGCGCGCCGGGCTCATAGACGCTGGCCGGGCCGCCGGAGAGGATAAAGCCGCGCGGTTTGAGCGCCATCACTCGCGCCCCGGGCGTATCCCACGGGAACAGCTCGCAATAGACGTGCGCCTCGCGCACTCGCCGCGCGATGAGCTGCGTGTACTGGGAACCAAAATCGAGGATGGCAATCGAGTCGGTCATTGGGATTCTTCCCCCGCAAAGCCGTGGCGCACGGGTTAAATGATACCACCGCCGGGCAATGTAAGCCAGCGGCGGTAGACGAATGTTTGGCTCACCACGTGTCCACGCTGACTGGATCAGCGCTTGCCTTGTCTACCTGTTTCTTGTCTACTTGTCTACCGCCATCTTGTCCACACGTTGACCGATCTTGCGCTCCAGCAAGTAGAAAAGCAACAGTGTAAACTCGACAAAAACCAGCGCCATCAACATGCTGCTCACGTTCCACAGCTCGGGCAGAATGGTGTTGCCCAGGTTAGCCATCGAGCTGATCTTGGGGAACACGTCCTTCCACGTCGCGGCGAACAATCCCGCGCCGGTCAAAAAGCCCAGGACACCCGGAATGAGATAGTCGAGCTTGCCTTCACCGCTCCCGGCGGCGCAGGTACCCGGTCATATTCCCACCAGGGACATGCCAATGCCAAAGACCAGCCCGCCGGCCAGGTTGCCTACGATGTACGTCTGCGGCGGCACAGGCAGGTCAATCAGCCCCAGCACACCCAGGCCGAACAGGCCCGCCATCGCCACGATGAGGGCCGTCAGCATGAACTTTACGACCGCCAGATCGGTGAAGCGAAAGACGTTGACGATCTTGTGATACTGCGTCAGCCCGGCCTTTTGGAGTGAAAAGCCAAAGCCAATACCCAAGACCAGTGCGATGATGATCAGAGTAACACTCATGCTAATACCTCCGCCGGTACACCACCAGCGCCGTCACAATCCCCGTGGCAAACATGCCGCCCATGAACACAAACGCCGCCGGGGCCAGTTGCAGTCCGCCCCAGATCGCCAGCCCGCTCGTGCAGCCGCCCGCCATGCCCGCGCCGTACTCTAGCAGAATTGCGCCCAAGAAAACCAGCACCCAGCGTGTGACGCGGCTCTGACCGAACGCCTCAGCCCACTGCTTGTCCGGCATCCAGCGAATCTTCCACGTTCGAGAAGAAATGGCGCCCAAAGCGCCGCCGATGAAGAGGCCGAACAGCATCACCACTTCCCACGTGAGGCCCGGCAACCGCACAACTCTAAAATAAAGATTCCTGGCAACCCAATCGGGCCAAACCCATTGTGTCAACCCGCCCAAGATACTCTCGAACGCGCCCGATGCGCCCAGCGCAATCGCGGAATCGCGATAGGCGGTCGCCGTCGCGGCGATCAAGATCGCCACCAGTCCTAACAAGGTGCCCGCGATGTAGGGCGACCACACGTCTTTTTTGATGTATGCAAGGATGCGTTGCATAGTCACTGGCTCCGTTCGGAAAGTGTGCGAGCGATGACCCGAACAGTCTGCGCGTCGGCTTTGATCAATAGCGGCATCAGCTCGCCTAATTCAGGCCGATTGCCGATCAGCTTGTCCCAGGCCGATCGTTGCGAGTGCCGGCGTTCATTCCACAGCACATAGCCTCCACCGCCAAATAACAACGCCAGCGCAATGGCAGCCAAGGCGACGTTGCCCCAGTTCACATTGCGCGGCTCTTTATCACTGGAAGATGGAGGAGATGACTCTGCAATGGGGGATTGATCCTGCCCCGGCAGCGAGGTCTGCCCGCCTACTCCGGCTACTCGCGGCACAAAGGGCAGCAAGGGCGCCGGGCCTCTCGGCGCAGTCGGCCCACCGCCCATGCCCACCGTCACGCCCAAAACCTTGGCATATCTTTCTGCGCGCGTGTTGCAGTCGGACTCGTGGCATGCAGCGCACGAAGCGCTCACATCTTCGAGCGGTTTGACCATGCCCTTGTGCGCTTTGATCTTGTCTGTGGCCTTGGCGTCGCCCGCGTGGCAAAACACGCAAAAGTCGCCAAAATAATGCTGGACGTGCCAGTCGCCTTTGGTGTTGACCCGCAGCTTGCCCTGGATTTCGTGACAGGTCTTGCAGGAACTGGCTTTGGTGCCGCACTGTGCAGAAGCTTGTGGCTGTGGCATCGCCAGCCATACCAGCAACGGCAATGCCAGCGCAACGGTGATGAGAATCAAGAGTCTGAAGAATCGTTGGCTCATCGTCGGCCTCGTAGATGGGCGCAGCGTGTGAGATGCGCCGTCTTCGGAGATTGAACAGCGTGGGTCACAAGTGTGCCCCGTAGCTTATTATACCATTCTTTATTCCGTCAGGCCTTGCTCGCCCCTTTGATCCCCAGTCGGCGCAGGATGGCTTGCCCCACTGGCGAACAGACATACTCATAGAACTTTTAGGTCGGCGCGCTTGATCACATCCACTGCAATCTGCACCTGCGGATACTGGTCGCAAAACGAGCCGACCCGCCACGGCAACGTGTACTTGCCCGGCGTGCTGGTGCAGCCGATCCCCCACACCGGTCACGGCCAGCACGAAGAACAGCAAGGCCGACAGTCCGCCCAACTCCCCCGTATAGGTAAAGCGCATTTGCGCCGGGGATCGAGGGCGGGTGAAGGTGCGCAACAAAGCCGGGGCGGCGAAAGGGTGTCCTAGTCGTTAATTGGCCCCGTGTAGCCGCACATGCCCATGCGCGGCGAGTTGACCGCCGGCAGCATCATTTCATCGCCGCAGGCATGATCGGGGGCGCAGTCATCGCAGACAAACCCTTCGCCCTGCCAGAGACACTCGACACAAACCTGCGTCGCTGGCTTGCCGCAACCCTCACACACGAATGGCGGGGGATCATTCCTGGCGAGAATCTGCACCGACTTGCCCTTGGCCTGGCCTTCGTACTGTGCCGCGACTTTGAGGGTCAAGTGGGTCGTGGTGCCAAAGTCGTACTCGTGCTGGAACTTGAGCCGCGGCCGCAAGACCGATGCCAACGGAACTTGCATACTCTTGGGAACGCTGGGCTGGCCCAAGAGCTCCGGCCACATCGCATCAATGCCCCCGGTGTTCATCTCGTACGATGTGTGCTCGATGGTGAACGCACTCAGGTGCCCGCAACATTCCAGCCAAATGTCTCTGAGGAACTGATCCAAATTCCGGAGCGTAGCATCGGTTGGCACTTCAAGATGCAGCCAGTAGTCTGGTGCGTCAGTTCCCTCGACCACGAGATGAAAGAGGTCGGTCTTGTGCAACTTGCCACGGCCTTCCAGCTTTTTGAGGGCATGGCTCTGCCGGCACTTGGCCAGGTGTCTGGTCATCCCGGCCTTGTTGAAGCTTTCACCGCACAGTTTGCATTTCCCTTGAGATACCCAGTCTGCCATCGGACACCTCCGTTTGGACTTGAGTGTTGGCTTGATTCTACCATGAAGACAAAAAAAGGCGATCCATTTGGATCGCCCCTTTCCTACTCTCGAAGGTCTAGTGACCGCGGCTGTGACCGTTCTTGCCTCGCAGGTAGTCAATCATCGGCTGCGTGACCCGCGGGATCACATCGCCGATCATGTGCGGCATCAACTCGTCCATGACCTTGGGCATCAGGGCGGGCATTTGCTCGGACATATAGTCCGGCATCGGGATGCGGTCGGCCACGCGCAAAAGCATCGTGGGCATAACCTTGGGCATCATGGGCAGGAGAATCGGAAACAGCACCGGGAACATGGGCTTCATCGCTTCCAGCGTGCCAGGCACCTTGCCCATGAAGCGCATCATAGGCCCCATGCCGAACGGCATCGCATCAATCAACTCCGGCCACATCGTGCCCATCAGGTCGGCAAAACCCTGCGGCGTCATCAGCGCAATCATCGCCTCGAACACAGCCCACTGCTTTTGCACTTCGGGATGGGGGTCTGGGAAATCATAGCCCAACGCCATTGCCGAAAAGCGAGCCAGGTCAACTGCTTCAATCGGCGCATTCTTTTTGTCGCGGCTCACGCGCAACTGGAACTCGCAGCACGGGCAGAGCGCCAAGACCTTTTCCGCGCCGACCTCGATGGCTTCGTCCAATCGCGTCTTGCCGATCTCGGCAGCCACAGCCGGTTCTTTGATGAGAGTGAGCACCGAGCCGCAGCAGTGCGCTTCACGGTGATGGTGCGTCATCTCGACAAAATTCACGTTCGGAATCGCCTTGATCAGAGCGCGCGGCGGCTCGTACACACCCGACACGCGACCGATGTGGCGCGAGTCGTGCCAGGCCACCGTCACAGGCTGCATGTCGTTGGCCGGGAACTGGAACTGACCTGCCTTGATCTTCTCGGAGACGACTTCGCTATAGTGCCTGGCAGTGATGTTGTACTCGATACCGAGCTTCTTGGCCCACATCGGATAAGTGTGACGCCACATCATATCGCACGCCGGGCAGGAAGCGATAACGGTATCGGCTCCCGCGTCCTTGACGGCCTGGATGTTTTTCTTCATCGTCTCGACAAACAAGTCCCACTTGCCCGCGACGAGCATCGGTGTGGCGCAGCAACTTTCCTTTTCGCCCAGGTAAGTAAAATCCACGCCGGCCGCATCGAGCAGGCGAACCGTCGCCATGCCAATGTCGTTTTCAACATGGCTCGCCGTGCAGCCCGCAAAGTACACCGTCCTGGATTTATGATCGGGGCCGTGCTTGGGCAGCAAGTCCTTGGGGAACCAGGCCGCACGATCCTTGCGATAGCCGGCCCGGATGTCGCCCTCGGCACGAAGCGCTTCCGCCATCATCACAAACGGCGGGAAGGTCATTCTCTTTTCTTCTTCGATCAGTTGTCCTCGCAGCTTCATCCACGAAGGCTCGATGGGCAGCGCTGCCGAGCAGCGCGTGTTGCACAGTTCGCACGTGGTGCAGACCAGGAAGGTATCCACCACGGACTGATCCCACTGTTCGCGGCCTTCCATGTACTCGCGCAGCCAGTACCACTTGCCGCGCGGGCTTTGGCTTTCCCAGCCCCGACCGTAGAATTGATCGCACTCGTCTACGCAATAGCCGCACTGAGAACAAGAGTAAGCGTACCAGGCTACATCGGCAGGAATATCGCGCACAGACCCGGCCGGTCATTCGCCAATCTGCGTTATGACATAGTTTCCAAAAGGCCGGATGAGTGGCTCGAATGTGCTGGCCAGACCAAGTGCCGTGCCAGCGAGACCGTTGCCGATCACCTTGCCAGGGTTCAAGATGCCCTTGGGGTCTACTCGAGATTTGAATGTCTTTAATCGGCTGACTCGATCCTTTCCCAATACCTCTGAGGCCTTCTTTGCAAAGTAGAGCCCTGTCGAGTAAGGACGTCCGCCGTGCTTTTCGGCGATCTTGATAATGGTCAGAACCAGGCCGAAAACAAAGTTGTAGTTGAATTTGCGTTGGTCGCTGGGGATGAAGCCCAGAATTACTGCCTCGGGTTGGCCACTCGCGCCTTCGCGAATGATGATGCCCTCTTTGACAATAGGTTGATCCACCTTGCGTTCGATCTCTGTTATCACATCACCCAAGACAGACAGAGGAATGACCACCTCGGTTGGCACCAAGCTGGGGCCTAAACGTTTGACCACCATCAACTTGAAACGGTTTTTCCACTCGTGTTCGGCGATGCGGTCGCTGAGTATCTCAGCTTCGCAGAGCTGGAGCATTTGCGACAGATGGTTCATAACAGCAGCCTGATCTTTTGCGTGGAAGGCGAGAGTGGTAATGTAAGCCGCAGGCAGGAGCACCCGCTCCTCTACCGGGTGACCGTTATGCTCCTCCAAGGGAGATCTGTTCTTCATCTCTGCCATGCGAGGGTTGATAAACACGAGTGACCAGATAGGCAGTTTTGCGTCCACTATAGACTGCACCAACTGCTGCAGCTCGTGGGGATTCGGACAGCCAATGGCGACAACTTAGTTTCTCAACCGGCTGGACGCGAACTGTCACCTGGCTGATGAGGCCGGTGATGCCTTCCGCTTCCGAGACCAGGTCGAGTTCTCTACCACTGAATTCGCGGACACTGCCATCGGGCAGCACCACACGCGCGCTCACGACATTGTCGCGGAACCAACCGGATTCATAGGAACCGATGCCAGCGCCGCCTTGCGCCAGCCAGCCGCCCACCGTGGATGAAGGATAGCTCGTGGGGTACAGCCGCAGCGTCAGCCCATGCTTCGCCAATTGCTTGTCCAACTGCTCCCACACGATGCCGGGCTGCACGGTGACAGTCTGCGCTTTGGCATCTACCTTGACGATTTGCTTCATCCGGTAGAAATCCACCACGAGGCCCTGCTTGATGGGCAGCACGCCGCCATAGCCCGACGACGCCTTGCCGCGCGGAGTGAGTGGTATGTTGTTCTGCACAGCCCAGCGGACGAGCTCGACCAATTCCTCCTCGCTCGACGGTTGCACGACCCCATCCGGAATCGTGTTGCCGATAAGTGGCACAAAGAGGCTGGGCATGGCGGCGATGTCATGTCCGTATAGCTTGCGCTCCAACTTGCGGAACGACACGCGATCGCCATGCTTTTGCTCCAGCAGCTTGTCGGAGAGGCGTTTCGGAGTCTAGGCTTTAGCCGGTTTTGGCCGAAAATCGCCGCGTGCCCCCACCGGCTGAAGCCTCGATTCCGGCCCGTCAGGGTTCTCTCCGACAAGCTCCTAGGTAAGTTTGCTGACTGACGCTGATACTCATTTCAGTCTCCTCTCATTGGATTGGTTGCGGACAGTGGTTGGTTTGCCAGCCACGAAGTTGCTTCTCGATCTCGACTCACATCACTCCAGCCAGTTGGGCACGTTGAGCCAAGTGGTCGGCCAGCACCTCGCGCATCAGATCAAGCGCCTTGATGACGCGCTTATCGGCCAACGAGTAAACGACATTCGCGCCTTCGCGTGTTGCCAGAGTCATGCCGCGCTCGCGCAAAACTTGGGTGGCGCGAGACGTTTGGCTGGCTGAGTTGCAGTACTTCTGCCAGTTCGCCTACGTTCTTGGGGCTTTCGGCCAACGCATAGAGGAGCATAATCCGCGTGGGGTCGGCCAGCGCCTGGCAGATCTGTGCGTGGAGTTCACGGAATAAATCGGCCAGACCTCAGCTTGTGAGCGCCGCGCGCGCGTGGTAGAATCACGGCAACTATCCGGTTTCAGGAGGCCCAGTGACTCGCCATCCTTACATTGCCATCGAGGGCGTCATCGGCGTGGGCAAGACCACGCTGGTGAGAATGCTCAGTCCCGAGTTCGGGGCGACCCCGCTGCTCGAAGTCTTTGAGGAGAACCCTTTTCTCTCCGATTTCTACACCGACCGGGCGCGTTACGCTTTCCAGACGCAAATCTTTTTCCTGCTCAGCCGCTACCGACAGCAGCATCAGGCCATTCCCGAAGCGCTGGCGCGCGGGCCGCTGCTGTCCGATTACACCTTCGCCAAAGATAGCCTGTTTGCCCATCTCAACCTGACCGGCGACGAGCTGACCGTGTACGAAAAATTGCACGGTGCGCTGGCGGAAAAGATTCCGACGCCTGACCTCGTCGTTTATCTCCGCGCCGACCTGCAAGTGCTGATGGCGCGCATCGCGTCGCGTGACCGGCCCTACGAACGCGGGATGGATCGCGGCTACATTGAAAGCCTGCGGCTGGCTTACGAGGGCTTCTTTGCCGCCTATTCGCAGGCGCCCGTGCTGATGCTTGACACGAACAATCTGAACTTTGTCCAGGACCCGGCCTCGCTAGCCAGCATTCGCGAACGGATTCGCACCGCGCTCAGTGCAGGCACGTACCAGCAAACCTTCCCGCAATTCGCGCCGACGATGAGCGAGGCCGAACGCATCACCCTGGCCGAAAGCACCCGCCGCCTGGTTGACTTGCAGCGCTGGCAGCGCACCTCAGACACTGCGCGCGGCAGGCAAGCCAATCTGCTCCAAGACTTTCTCGAATTGACGCAATCTGTCGGCGCATTGAGCGCGGCCCTGGGGGAAAGCAGCACATCCCGCATGGCATTGCGCTGGACGCTGGCCGCGTGCCTGGGCCGACTGATCCAATTGGCCAACGCCGCCGGAGTGGACCTGGAAGAAGCCTACATCGCACAGGAGCTAAAACGGTGAAACACTTTATCGCCATCGCGGGCAACATCGGCGTGGGCAAGTCCACACTCACCGGGCTGCTGGCGCAGCAGCTCAAGTGGGAGCCGTTCTACGAGGCCGTGGAAGACAACCCGTACCTGGCCGACTTTTACCAGGACATGCGCCGATGGAGCTTTCATTCGCAAATCTTTTTCCTGTCGCGGCGATTGCGCCATCACCGCGCGCTGCTTGATCATCCCGACTCGGTGGTGCAGGACCGCAGCGTGTACGAAGATGCCGAAGTCTTTGCCCGCAACCTTTACCGGCAGGGCAACATGGGCGAGCGCGATTACAAAAGCTATCGAGAGCTGTACGAAGTGCTGACCATGTTCTTGCCCACACCTGATCTTGTCGTGTACCTGCGTGCCAGCGTTCCCACCCTCCGGCGCCGCATCGCCCAGCGCGGGCGCGAGTTTGAGCGAGAAATCTCGCCCGACTATTTGGCGCAGCTCAACGAGCTGTACGAAGAGTGGACTGCCAACTTTACACTTTGCCCCGTGCTCACCGTCCCTGCCGACGATTTGGATTTCGTCCAGAACCACACACACCTCGACCTCATCGCGGGCAAGATCCTGGACAAGCTCCACGGCAAAGAACTGGTCGTCTTTGCGTAATTAATCCGGCCGCTCTGCCCAGAGCGGCCGATTTCTTGCTGATGATTACCCACAAGTAGGCAGAGGCCCGAACAAGTTCAGGAGTCCGATAGGATGCGGATAATTAGGGTACACTTGATGCGATAATGTCATCCACGACCTCGCGCAACGTTGCCACATCCAGGTCTTTTTTATCGAGGAAGGCGACGGCCCCGGCCTCTAATCCCTGACGATGAAACTCGCGATCCGGATATGCGCTGATGAGCACCACGCGTATCTGCGGATCGAGCGCTCGCAACCGGCGTGCGCACTGGATGCCGCTCGCCGAGTCGTGGCCCAGCACCACATCTACCAAGGCCAGTTGAATTGGATGTTGCCCGACCAGGCGCAAGGCTTCTCTCATGCTGTCAGCTTCGTAGATGAGCGACCGGGGGCATGCCTTGCCCATCATCCGCCGCAACTGGCCGCGATAACGCGCATTGTCGTCCACCAGCAGCACGCACAGGCTGGTGTCTTTAACCGGCAGCGCGCGGTCGGCCTGCGCCGCCATGCCGGCCACAGCCAGCACCTCAGGATGCGCTACCACGTAAGCCATGGCTTCCAGCCGGCTGCTCACACCCAGTTGGCGATAGAGGCGAGTCAGATGGTTTTCCACCGTCTTGACGCTGATGCTCATCGCACGCGCGATGGCGGCATTGTCCATCCCTTGCTGCAACATGCGCGCGAGCTCACACTGGCGCGGCGTCAATAAATGCACAGCCTGGGTGCGTGACGGGCGAATCAGTTTGCTCAGGAGCGGGCTTGAAACCCATCGCTCACCTTTCAGCACGCGCTGTACAGCCAGGCGCAAATCGCTGAGCGGCTGATCTTTGAGGTGGTAACCGTCCACGCCCGCATCGAGCAAACCGACTACATACGCATCGTCGTCATAGGCGCTGACGACAAGAATCTTGAGCGAAGGATGAGCCTGGCGCATACGCTTGACGTCGGCCACAGGCGAAAAGTTGGGCATCGCAACGTCCATCACAAGCAAGTCAGGGCGCAGGCGAGCCAGCGCATCAAAAAGAGATGGACCATCGCCCACTTCTTCCACGATCTCCAGACCGTCCAACTCGCCCAGGGCTTTGCCGATGCCGGCCCGCACGATGGCATGGTCGTCGGCCAGCAACACGCGCGTCTTGTCCATGACGGCGATTATAGCTTACCTTGCCGAAAGCTCCAAGCTTTCGGCATGGCAGTTAGGGGAAATCCCCCCATTCGCTAGGGGAAAAAGTAACTGGCAACTCGGGCCAAGAGTCTTATACTTGCTAGTGCTCAAATATGTACACCGGTCGTGCACTCGAACCAGCATAACACGATGGACGTATGGCTGGGTACACTTGATGCAGGAGAAAACACGATCCACACTGCATTACGATTTTACGAGTCGGCCGTCGGCGAGTCCGCAAGCCAAGCCCCATCTTGAACAAACTGTGTACAAGTTCAAACTGCAGTGCTTTGGTTCAAAATGGATGCAAGTTTGACATCCAGGCAGGAGGTGGTAGAATCTCATAAAGAAGGAGGTGATGGAATTTAATAAATCCCCGGTTTCAACACGTTCCACAGCTTATCCGGTTTCAAATCTCAAAAGGAGGATCAACAGTGTTTAAGAAGAGTTCGCTTTATGTTTTGACCATCGTGGTCGTGGCTGCAACAGTCCTGTCGGCCTGTGGCGGCGCCGCTGCGCCGACGGCGGCTCCCCAACCTCAGCAGCCCGCCGCGACCACCGCTCCTGCCGCTCCGGCAAGCAAGGTGCCGGTGGGCATCGTTCTCCCGACCAAGGACGAGCCGCGCTGGATCCAGGATCAGACCCGCTTCCAGGATGCGCTCAAGGCGGCCGGCTACGATGCTCAGATTCTCTTTAGCCAGGGCGATTCCGCCAAGGAAAAAGCGAATGTTGAAGCGCTGATCAGCCAGGGCATCAAGGTCCTCATCATCTGCCCGCAGGACGGCACTGCCGCCGCGGCTGCCGCCGATGCCGCCCGCAAAGCGGGCGTCAAGGTGATCTCGTACGACCGGTTGATCCGCGACACCGACGCGGTTGACTATTACGTGACCTTTGACAGCGTGGCGGTCGGCGCAGCCTGGGGCCAGTACCTGATTGACAAGGCCGGCTCCGCCAAGGGCAACAACCTGTACCTGTATGCGGGCGCCCCCTCCGACAACAACGCCTTCCTTTTCTTCGAAGGCGCGTGGAGCAAGCTGCAGCCCAAGATCGCCGACGGCACTTTTGTCATCAAGAACTCGAGCCAGGCTGTGGCGCTACAGGACAAGGCCAAGCTAACGCGCGACGAGATGGCCAAGATCATCGGCCAGGTGACCACCGAGTGGAAGTTTGACGTCGCCAAGAACCGCGCCGAGGACAACCTGACCGCAGCCAAGCCGGCCGACAAGGGCACGGTCTTTATCGTCGCCCCGAACGACGGCACCGCTCGCGCGATTGCCGACGCCTTTGCGGCCGATAAGGATGTCAAGACGTACTATATCAGCGGCCAGGACGCCGAGAAGGCTTCCATCCAGTACATCATTGACGGCAAGCAGTCCATGACCGTCCTCAAGGACGTCCGCACGCTGGTCAAGGA
>CAYGWJ010000237.1:0-22723 GCA_964353405.1 uncultured Anaerolineae bacterium | reverse complement strand
CGTCCGTTCACATAGTGCGCCTCACTCAATGGGTGATGACAGCGTGGACAGGTGTCCAGTTCGCATGAGAAAATCGTCGGCGCGGTGCGGGCCAAGTCTTTGGGGGTTCGCATGGTCTCTTCCAGTCGAGTCGGGTGATTGGAAGCCGTTATGATACCTCCATGATTCGGATCATAAAAGTGAGTTTTGCGGTATTGCAACAAAACACCCTTCCCCGCGTTGGGGGAAGGGTTAGGGATGCGGACGGATAAAGTATAGCGTTTTATCGAACGATTTTCCTCGCAGCCAGACGTCCCAGTTTCACCGCAATGTTCGCGCCGGGCAACACCGTGCCGATGGCATCCGCCCCGATGTCAAACAGGGCATCATTTTCCAGGACGCGCACGACTTGCTTCTTGATGTCGCCGCTCACGGTCTTGAACTCGCCCGTCAGCGCATCAAACTCCATCGCCTGTTTCTTTTGCTTGGGTTTCCAGACGTACTCGACGACGTACACCGGCCGGAAGCACAGCAGCACCTGCTCGACATCAATCTTTTCTTCGTGGACCTGGTCGGCCTGGAAGGTCTTCATCAGCAAGGCTGCCAGCTTGCGGACGACGAACGAACCGCGCACCTCGGGCCACACCACCACGGTTCCATCTTGTTGGAGCGAGGCCACGTCCGGCACGGTAGACTGGGGAAAATTCAGATACTTGGCCCAGTCGGCTTCGCGGCCTTGTACCGCCTCCAGGATCAAGTCGCGCCGAAATTCCTCCACGCACTGCTCCAACGCCTCCAACTGGAACGCGCCGTTCCGCTCGCCCGCAACCGTCAGCGAGTTTCCATACACCGTCACCGACCGAACCTCGGGCGACACCGGGACGCTATAGGTATGCCGCCGATCATACACATAGCGCGCCGCCGCAGTTGCATACCAGAAAGGTTCCAGCCGCTTTTGGAGCGACGTGACCTCAATGTCCTCCGGCTTGGGACGTTGCACCCATTTGACCACCTGACCAAAAACGTCCACGCGCCGGCTATGTGCCGTCTCTTGCACCTGCTGGGCTGAGTACGGACCCAGCAATTCGACAATCCGTTCATCACCTAGATTGATTTCCACTCTGCGCCTCGGTAAAGATACAATCCACATCAGAGAGATTCTTGGCCGCCGCCCAAGGCGGACGGCTCAGAATGACAGAATCAGTGTGACTTATCGCCGCTTGTCCACTGCCGCCCGGAGCGCATCTTGCGCGGCCTGTGGATTGGCCTGACCGCGGGTGGCCCTCATCACCTGGCCCAACAGCCATTTGCCGATCTGCTCTTTGCCGCCCAGGTATTCGGCAACCTGCTTGGGATTCTCGTCCAGCACTCGCTCGACGATAGACGCCAGCTCGCCTGCATCGCTGATTTGCGCCCAACCCTTTCGCTCGACGATGATGGCCGGCGGCTCGCCCGTGGCAAACATTTCCTCAAACACAAATTTGGCCGTGTTCTGATTCACCCGGCCCGCGTTCATCATCTCGACCAGCGCCACCAGATCGGCGGGCCTGACTTGCACCTGCAGGATGTCCACACCTGCACTGCGCACAGGCGCAAGTGTATCGGCTTGGTTCATCAGCCTGAACAATTCGCCCGTCATCCAGTTGGCAATCGCCTTGAAGCCGGAGGCTTGAGGTTGTGCGCCTGAAAAGCGAGCGGCACAGGCTTCAAAGAAATCTGCAACGGCTCGCTCTGCCACGAGCAAACTGGCGTCATACCTGGACAGGCCGTACTGGGCCATAAAGCGTTCGAGCTTGGCGTCGGGCAATTCGGGCAGCGTCGCGCGGATGCGTTCCACTTGCTCGCGTGAGATTTCGAGGGGAAGCAAATCAGGCTCCGGAAAGTAGCGATAGTCGTGCGCGTGCTCCTTGCTGCGCTGGCTGTACGTTTCGCCGCGCGCCTCGTCCCAGCCCAGCGTTTCCTGTTCCACCTGGCCGCCGGATTCAACCCGGCGGATTTGCCGCGCGATCTCGTATTCGGTAGCGCGGGCGAGCGCACGGAAGCTGTTGAGGTTTTTGATTTCGGTGCGCGTGTTCAACACGGACGACCCGGCGGGCCGAATCGAGATGTTGGCCTCAAAGCGCAACGCTCCCTTTTCCATGTCGCCGGAATTCACGCCGATGTAACGCAGAATCGCGCGGACCTTGGTGGCGTAGGCTTTGACTTGATCCACCGAGCGCAGGTCCGGCTCGCTGACGATTTCCAAGAGTGGAACGCCCGCGCGGTTCAAGTCCACCAGGCTCGCGTCGCCCAGGTGCGTCAGCTTGCCGGTATCTTCTTCCAGGTGGACGCGCGTGATGCCGACACGTGCGCCTGTCACCACAGGGGACAGTGCAGGTGTCGCGCTGCGCGCATCGCCCGTTTCAACCTGCAGCCAGCCGTTGCGGCACAGCGGGTATTCGTACTGGCTGATCTGGTAGCCTTTGGGCAGGTCGGGATAAAAATAGTTCTTGCGCGCAAAGATGCTAAACTCGCCGATGGTGCAACCCAGCGCCAGCCCCGCCTTGACGGTGAATTCCACAGCGCGCGCGTTGATCACCGGCAGGCTGCCCGGCAAAGCCATGCACACCGGGCAGACGTGCGTGTTGGGCTGTGCGGCGGCGTAACCGCCAACGGCGGCGTAATCGCCAACGGCGGCGTAATCGTCAATCACGGCGCAAGAGCAAAACATCTTGGAGCGCGTGAGCAACTCGGCGTGGACCTCGAGGCCGATGACGGGTTCCCATTGCTGCGACATACTAACGTGACCTTCGCTTCCACTCGTCTTTGAGCACCAGCGAGGCCAGGTCGCTGTCTAAAAAGTCGCGCACCAGCCGGTGGAATTTGGTCGCCTCGTCCAGCATCGGAAAGTGCAGCGAATCCCGCAGCATGATCTGGCGGACATTCTCTTCCAGGTCCTGCATGGCCTCGGGCGGCGGCGGAGCGACGAGTACGTCTTTTTCGCCGTGAACCACCAACATGGGCCGGGTGACCTTGTCCATCTCCATACGCAGGTCCAGATCGGTCATCGAGCGCGCGCTGAGCGCCACGACGTTGGGGTCGGCCTTGTCGGCCTCCAGGGCCACTTCGGGATAGACTTGCTGCGCTTGCTTGCGGCCGATCGTGCGGTCGAGCAGACCGTTGCCGCCGGCGACGAGCTTTCGGTTGATGAGCGAGCTGTGCAGCGGCATGCTGATCGTCATCAGCTTGTCCACCCGGTCGGGCCTGCGCGCCGCGAACAGCATCCCCACGACCGCGCCCAGCGAGTGTCCGACGATGGGCGCCTTGACCAGGCCCAGCTCATCCATGAACAGGCCGACGAGCGAGATATAGGCCTCCATCTCGTAACGCTGCGACGACTTGTCGCTGTCGCCAAAGCCCCACAGGTCAACGGCATACGCGCGGTACCGGTCAGACACCGCTTCCATCGTCGGCATCCAGTAACGCCACGAACCGATCCATCCGTGAAGGAACAAGACGGGCTTGCCGTGGCCCAATGCCTCGTAATGCACCAGCCCGTTCTCTACAATAGTCGCGCTCATGCAGGTCGCCTCAGGCTGCCGCTCTACGGACACTCACTTGCGCCTGCGCGCAGTGCAGGTGTGCACCTGCGGTGCAGTGCAGGTGTAAACCTTATGCCTTGCCGAGGCGCTTTAACACGCTGCGCACTTGATTGACCAGCTCGTCCGGAGCAAAGGGCTTGAGGATATACTCCTCCGCGCCCGCCGCCAGCCCTTGCTGGATCTCCGCATCTTGGCCCACGGCAGACAGGAAAATCACCGGGATAGACTTGGTCGCGTCGTGCTCTTTGAGTATCTTGCATGCCTCATAGCCCGTCATGCGCGGCATCCGCACATCCATCAAGATCAGGTCGGGGATTTCCTGTGTGGCGCGCTCAACGGCTTCCAAACCGTTGGATGCCAGCACGACGTTGAACCCCCCCAACCCTTGCAGGCTGATGGCGATCAACTCCCGGATATCTCGTTCGTCTTCTGCGATCAGAATCTTGGCCATTCTGCGAGCCTCACTGGCGCCCCCTTAACCAACTAACCACTAACCGAGGGCCGGACTAGTTGACAACCTGGTCTTCCCCCATGAACTGTCGTATCTCGTTGACCAAATCGTCAATCTCGAACGGCTTGGTCAAAAAGCGATCCGCGCCCAAGGCCAACACCTTCTTCTGCTTGATCTCCTCGTCGGCCAGGCTGCCGGTGACACCTGCACTGCGCGTTGTACCCAACGCCGCAGGCGCAAGTGTGACGATGACGGGGATGCTGGCCGTGTCCGTGCTGCGTTTGAGTTGCGTGAGCACCTGATAACCGTCCATCTCGCCGGGCAGCTTCAAGTCGAGCAGAATCAAGTCCGGTTTTTCTTCACGGACGAGTTGCATGGCCCGCCGCCCGCTGATAGTGGTGCGCACCTGAAAGCCCATGCCGTTGAGCGCCTGGCGCAACAACTCCGACGTGTCGCGGTCATCGTCCACGATGAGCACCTTACCCGCTCCCGATAGAACGCGCGTCACCGTCTCCATGAGCAAGCGCTCGTCAATCGGCTTGGTCAAATAGTCCACTGCGCCCAATCGCAGGCCGTGCTTCTTGTCTGCCAGTACGGACACGATGACCACCGGAATGTCAGCCGTGACGTCGTCCGATTTGAGCGTTTGCAGCAGCTTGAACCCGTCCGTGCCCGGCAGGTAGATGTCCAGTGTGATCAGGTCAGGCCGCTCGCGCCGCGCCGCCTGGAGCGCCTCCTCGGCCCGCCCGACTGTAGCCACCTGATAGCCGCCGGCCTGCAAGTGATGGCTGATCAGCTGCGCAATGTTCGCGTCGTCTTCCACCACCAGCACGCGGTGACGGGCAGCCTCCTCGCGAACATCGCGCAGCGGCGGGTGGACGAGCGTGAGAGTCTGTCGCGCCAATGGCGGGAGGGGTCGCTTGTCAGGGACCCCTTTCGCCGGCGCCTGGGGGGGGGCCCCGCCGGCCGCCGGCAGAGTAAAGCTGAACCTTGTCCCCCGGCCCAACTCACTTTCTAACCAGATGTGTCCGTGATGCATCTCCACCAGATTCTTGACAATCGCCAGGCCCAGCCCCGTGCCAGAGAATTCTTGCACATCCGGATCGTCGGCGCGAAAGAACCGGTCAAAGACCTTGCCCTGATTTTCCGGCGCGATGCCGATGCCGCTATCCATCACGTCCACTTGCACCACGCTTTCGGCTTGAGAGGCGGTCACAGTGATGTTGCCGCCGGGGCGGGTATATTGATAGGCATTGCTCACCAGGTTGGTCAAAACCTGGATCGCGCGGTCGCGGTCGGCCATGACTTGCGGCAGGGTGGGCGGCAGGTTGACCATGAGCTTGAGGCTCTTTTCTTCGATCTTGCCCCGCAGGCTGCTGGCGACAGTGTCTATCAGCTCTTTGAGCGGCTGCGGCTTGATGTCCAGCTCGACGCGCCCACCCTCGATGCGGCTAATGTCCAGCAAGTCGTTGACCAGCACGCTCAACCGGTCGGCGTTCGCCTTGATGATGCTGAGGAAGCGTCTTTGATTCTCGTTCATCGCGCCCGCCGCGCCGAGCAGCAGCAGGTCGGCATAGCCCTTGATGGACGTCATGGGCGTACGCAGCTCGTGCGACACAGTGGACACAAAATCGGTCTTGGCGCGGTCTGCCTCCACTTCTTTGGTCATGTCGCGAAAGATGGACACCGTGCCCAGGTACTCGTCGCTCAGCGACACCGGCGCCACGTGGACGGCGACGTGACGGCCTTCGATCTCCAGGCGCTGCTCGAGGCTGGGCACTTCGGACCGCGCGCTGGCCGACATCAACCAGCGGCGCAGCTGCGTCGCCCAGGTGATGCCCGCCGGGCCGTATAGACCCAGCAGGTCGTCCGTGGGCCGCCCGACAATCTCGTCGCGCCGCGCGCCCAGAATCCGCTCGGCCGCCGCATTGAACAGGACGACGCGGCCTTGCGCGTTGACCACCATCACGCCGTCGGCCACGGCTTCCAAAATGGCCTGGCTCTTGGACGCGTCTTCCTGCTGAACGCGCAGCATCGAGCCAAGCCGCTCAGCCTGCTCGCGGATGAGTCGGTACAGCTCGGCGTTGTTGATGGACACAGCCACCTGGCGGGCGGCCGCCTCCACCAGTCGCAACTGGCCTTCCAGAAAATAGTCCGGCTGCGGGTGGAACAGCAAGAGCGCGCCCAGCACATCGTCGGTTGTCATCAACGGAACCGCCATCACCGAGTGATAGTCAGTGCGCTGGTTGGGTTTCTTGAACCATCTCTCGTCTGCAAGCAGATCCGGAATGATAATAGATTGCCGATTTTGAATGACCCAACCGGCCAGCCCCTCGTTTCTCCGATAAGAGGTGGGCTCGCCTCCGGGAGGAAGGTCGGCGCGCTCCAGCGTCTGGGTCCGGCCCAGGCTGGCGCGGTGGATCAGCATATCGGTCTGCTGGTCTACCAGCAGGATCGAGCCGAGCGGCGCGCCGATAACCGATGTGAGGAGTGTGAGCGTGCGATTGAGCACGCGGTCCAGGTCGAGGCTGGCCGACAGCTCGCTGGTGATGCGGAACAGCGTCTCCACCCGGTCGCGCTCGTCGGTCAGCTGGCCCAGCGCCCGGCGCAGATCCTCGGTGCGCTCCTGCACGCGGCGTTCCATGTCTGCGTACAGGTGGTTGTTTTCGATGGCGACCGCCGCCTGGTTGGCAAACACCTCGAGTGTCTCGATGGTCGAGCGGTCGGGAATGCGCCGGTCCCGTGGGTCGTCCACCGAAATCATGCCGAGCGGCTGCCCGTCGCTGCTGCGCAGCGGGAGGAGTAGCATGTCTCTGGGATGCCACTGGCCGGGCTTGCGTGGGCCAGGCGGTATCCTGGACGTCTCATAAGTGTCCATGCCGGTGACACTCACTTGCGCCTGCGCGCAGTGCAGGTGTGCGCCTGCGCGCAGTGCAGGTGTGGCCTCGCGCCTTTCCGCCGGAAAGTAATAGCTCTGGCTGACGCGGAACTCGTCGCGCATGGCCATTTCGACGTTGAGCCACGGCGGCCGCGTGGCCTTCATCTGCTCGAACACGGTGACCGGCACGCCCGCCGCAGCCACGCGGCGTTGGACCGGTGGTTCGCCCTCGACCAGGCTGACGACCACAACGTCAAAGCCCACAGTCTCTTGGATGGCGTGCGCCACGTCATCGAGCACGTTCTCCAGCGGCTGGTTGCTGCGAAAGGCCTGGCTGATGGCGAACAAATTGTCAAGCTGCTCGGCGCGGCGGCGCAACAGTTCGCTGCGCTGCATTTGCTCTTCCAGGCGCTGCGCGTTGCCGATGGCAATGGCGGCCTGCGCTGCCAGGGCCGAAACAAAGCTCACGTCGTCTGGGTGGAAGGCGGCGGTCAGCCGGCTTTCCAGGTTGATCGCGCCGACGACCGATCCGGCATAGCTGATGGGCACGCACAGCTCGGAGCGCACGTCTGGAATCACACCCAGATAATCCGGGTCTTGCGTCACATCCTCCACCACAATCGGCTGGCCGGTGACCACGGTGCGGCCAATGATGCCCTGGCCCAAAGCCTGTCCCTCGGGCGCGGTCGTGGCTTCGTAGCCGCGCACGGCTCGCACCTGAAGGATCTGATGTTCCGGGTCAAGCAGGTAGATAGAAGAGTACTCGGCCCCGGTCGCCGGCATGGCTCCATCCAGCACCAGATCAAAGATGCGCTCCATGGCCAGCGTCGAGGAAAGCTCGCGCGTGATGGACGCCAGCGCCGTGAGCTCCTCCACCCGTTCCTGCAGGCGCACATCGGTGAGTTGATACAGGCGTGCGTTTTCCAGCGCGATGGCCGCTTGGGCCGCAATCGCTTCCAGCAGTTCGCGGTGCGTGTCGTCGTACGCATGCGGGTTCTCGTAATGTTGCACGGCCAGCACACCCAGGATGCGCCCGCCGACGAGCATGGGCACGCCCAACCAGGCAGCCGACGGTGGCCCGATGGCTTCAATGCCCTGCTCGACCATGAACTCGCGCGTGCGCTCTGCGCCGCGCAGGAATAATGTCTTGTGAGTCTGGATGATATAGCCCGTGAGCCCGCGCCGGGCGCCGCGGCGCGTGCCAGGCTGGACTTCGCCTTGGTTGATGCTGAGGGCAAACTCGACTTCGTCGTGTGTTTCGTCGTACAGTGCGATGAACATGTTCGCGGCGTGCATCACGCGCTGAGTTTGCTCATACACCAGCTTGAGCAGCTCGTTCACGTTCAGAGTGGACGAGAGCGCCCGGCCGATGTCGGTGAGCGTGTTCAGCTCGGTCACGCGGCGGCGTGTCTCGGCGTACAACTGCGCGTTGTGAATGGCGCTGGTGAACACGCCGGCGACCGTCTCCAGCAACTGTGCATCCTGGTCCGTGAACCCCTGGGACGATTCCCTACGGGAATCGTCCCGTAGGGAATCGCCACGGGCGAAAGAGCTGCTGTGTCGGTTGGCGATGTGGATTTCGCCGAGGGCGCGCTCCTGGGCGACGAGCGGCGCGGAGATGAGTGTGGTCACGCCCAACCGCTCGATAAAGGCGCGGTAGCCCGGAACGATGCGCGGGTCGGTCTGTGCATTGTCCGAGCGGAACAGTCGCCCCGTCCGCATTATGCTAAAGCCCAAATTCGTTGTTGCGCTCGCATCTAGCACCAAATCACTCACCTGCTCAACGGGCGCTCCATACAGCGCGGCAGGGTACGGTACCAGCGTTTGCTGACGCTCGTCGAGCAGCAAAACGATGCCTTTTTCCGCATCCAGCAGGGTGACGGTCTCCGCCATCATTCGCCGCATCAATTCGTCCAGGTCGAGCGTGCTGGCGGCAATCGCGCTGATGCGGGCCAGCCCGGCGGATTGCTCGGCCCGGCGACGGGTCTCCTGGTAGAGCTCGGCGTTCTGGATGCCCACCGAGGCCTGCGCGGCCAACATGGTCAGGATGCGCAAGTCGTTGAGGTTGAACGCGCGCTGCTCGGCATTGTCCAGAACGATCAGAGCGCCCAACAATTTGTCCTGCCACATCAGCGGCACGCCCATCGCCGCAGTATAGGCACTGTCGTCGAACAGTGCCGAGCGCCCGCTCCACGTCTTGTAGTCGTTGACGATGAGGGGCTGTTTGTCGTCCAACACCCGACCGGCCAGTCCCTCGCCTTTGCCCAACACGATGCCGCGATAATCATGCCCCATATTGTAGCTGACAATCAAGCGCGAGGTCTGCGATTCCGGCTCGTAGCGGTGCAAGCTGCCGCCCCACGCGTGTAGCAAGGCGACGGCGCGCCGGACAATAGTTTCCAGCAACCGGTCCGGATCAAGCTCGCTGGCAATGTCCACAGCCGTTTCGCGCAGGGCCGACGTCTCTTCCAAGCGGCGCACGAGTTGCTCGTACAGGTTGGTGGTTTGCAGTGCGCCGGCAGCCTGGCTGGCAAACAGAGTGAGCAGACGAAGGTCATTGTCGTCAAACTTGCGTTGCGCCGCATCTGAGAAAACGTTGAGCACGCCCATCAGTTCGTCTTGCCAGATGACGGGCACGCCGAGGACGGCATTGAAGGGGACACCCAACTGAGTTGGGCGTGCACTTGGCAGGCTGTTCCCCGCCCAGTGCTTGTAGTCGTTGACGATGATGGGCTGGCGCTTTTGCGCCACCTGCCCGGAAACACCCTCGCCGAATTGCAGCGTCTCTTGGGTCAGATCTGGCTGTAAGTGGTAACTGACGAGGACGTTCAGGCATTGCTTGTCGGCGTCCACTTTGTAGAGCACGCCGCCCTGGCCCTTGAGTAAGTCGGTGGCACGCTCGACAATCGAATTGAGGATGTGTGCCTGGTCAAAGTTGCCCGAGACTTCGACAGCCGCTTCGCGCAGAGCGGTCATCTCCTCTGCGCGGCGGCGAGTCTCCTGGAACAGGCGTGCGTTCTGAATGGCCACGGCAGCCTGGGATGCCACAGTTTGTAGTGTGGCGACATTGGCCGGCGCGAACGCGTCGGGTGTGTAGCTAGCCAATTCCAGCGTTCCAACAAGCTCGTTGCCGATCATCAGCGGCACGCCGATGTGCGCCCGAATAGGAAACTCGCCCGGGTCAACCTTGGGCCTATAGTGTTCTTCTTCTAGCAGGTCGTGAATCAAAAGCGGCCTGCGGTGCCGGGCAATCCAGCCGGTGAGGCCGTCTTGCTGCGTATAGACGCCGCCGCTGTGGGTGGCATAGGCCGCGTACTTGGGGTCGGTTCCCTGTGCGCGTGTCCGCAGAACGCCTTCGTCCGGCTCCCACAGACAAATCTCGGCCAGGTCATAGGGCACAACGTTTTGCACAGACGCCAGGATTGTCTTGAGGGTGGCGTCCAAGTCGAGGCTGGTGCTGATGGTGCGTGTGATGGCGCTGATGAGGCTCAACTGGGCGTCTTCTACCTGTCGGACTTTATCCTGGGCAGAGGTCGCCAGTTGCTGCTGGCTGCGCTGGAGGCTTTCGGCCATCGTGTTGAATTCCTGGGCGAGCAGTCCGAATTCGTCACCGGTACGAAGGGTAATACGATGGGAGAGTTGTCCATGTGCCAGCACAGAGGCGCCGTCGCGCAGTTCCCGCAACGGGTGCAGCACATACCGGTTCGTCGCCCAGATTCCTATCGCCGCAACCGCCACCGAGAAGAGTGATAGGGCCAAGAACAGCAGGAGCGAGTTGAACGCAAATTCGTTGTGGTAGCTGGATACGAACAGATACCCTGCAATGAGCAGCGTCACAAACGTGCCCATCGCAAACGGTCCCCACAGCTTGAAGCTGAGGGACGAAAACATCCGGTTAACTCTCCCGTGGTTGACGCTGTTCATCCGATACGTACCACTTGCCGCATATTACACGTTCCGCGCCGCGTCAGACTTGGCTGACACTCACTTGCGCCTGCGCGCAGTGCAGGTGTGCGCCTGCGCGCAGTGCAGGTGTCTGCGCGACTAGCGTGCCATCACGCGGCGGCGCGAGTCGGCGGCCGCCTCGGTGATCTCACGAATATCGGTAAAGCCCCCTTCGTCGGGCTTGATGACGCCAATCGCCATCGTCATCAGCGCTGCGCGCTGTTCTTTTCCATCCCGGCCTTTGTAGACAACGAATCCCTGCTGGCGAGCCTTGAAATCATAGTGCGTGCCGACTTCGTCGTCAAAGCGCTTGGTGAGCGCCTCGGCCATCGCCTTGACCCGCTCACCCTCAGTGATGATGATAAAGTCGTCGCCGCCCACGTGGCCGATAAAGTCTTCTGCCGTTCCCATCTGGTCAACCGTCTCGCCCATGATCATCGCGGCAAAGCGCAGCACTTCGTCGCCCGCCACAAAGCCATACGTATCGCTGAACCCTTCGATGCCGGGCAGGCCGGCATACATCAAGCCCCAATTGGCTTTGCGCATCAACAAGCGGAGCTGGTCTTCAATCAGCTTGCCGCTGGGCAGGCCGGTGATAGGATTGGTGAGCGATTCGCGCTCGGCGCGGCGCTGGGCGTTCTGGACACGCAGGCGTAGCTCTTCAAAGTCAAAGGGCTTGGTGATATAGTCGTCTGCGCCCAGCTCTAGCCCGGTGATCTTGTCCCTGTGCTCGTCCTTCTGGGTTAAAAAGATGATCGGGATGTGGCTGGTGCGACGATTGTGGCGGAGGCGCGAACAGACCTCGTAGCCGTCAATGTCGGGCAGCATGATGTCCAGCACGATGACGTGCGGCAACTCTGCTCGACAGCGGTCTATCGCCTCGCCGCCTCGGGCCGTCACAACCACCTCGTAGCCCTGGGACGTAAAGTAGACGCGCAGCATATTGGAAATGTCAGTGTCGTCTTCGACAACCAGGATGCGGCCTTTAGCCATAGTTCACCTCCGCCGTGGCGCTATGCCAATGCGGCCAGTCCCCGCTCTTTCTACGGGGGTCGTCGCCCGGCGTCGCCGGGCGTTGTACACCTGCACTGCGCGCAGGCGCACACCTGCACTGCGCGCAGGCGCAAGTGAGTGTCGGATACGCTCGATTTCGTCGTCACCTACCGCGCGCTCAAAGCTGCGGAACCCGCCCAACCGGAAACCATGTCGCTCCGCCAAAGCAGCGATTTCCTTCACTCGTTCGATCTCGATCTCTTTGCCCAACGTGAAACTCTCGTACCGCCCTTCCAACGCCAACGCGATCGTTTCTGCCATACACGCGTATGCCATCCGGGGCGGGAACCCAAAATCAAAATGGAAATCCACCCGCTCCGCGCCGGGCACCTCGACCATTCCCCCCTCGATCACCAGCACATCATCACGCTGCTCGACGACAGCCCTGGACACATTGCGCGGGCGGGCCACATCACACACCACACAACCCGGTTTCAGGTCGTCCGGCATGATGATGGCTTCCATCGCATTCGTCACCGCGATGATCAAGTCAGCCTGGCGCAGCACATTCATCTCGGTGGCGATGATAGCCGCAGCCCCGGCAGCCTCGACGCGGGCCTGGACCTGCCGCAACCGCTCCGGGCGGCGGTCTCCGGCAAGACCTCCGCGACCGATGAGGATCATCTGCGGCACATCTCCGGCCAACAGTTCCGCGCACACCGATCCGATCGCGCCGGTCGCGCCGACAACGGCAGCCACTGCACTCTTCAAGTTAATGTCCATCCGCCGTGCGGCTTCCTTGATCGCAGCCACCGCTACTGCCACGGTATAGCTGTCGCCCGTCGTCACGGGAATCGCCAGGCTACGGCTGATCGTCACCCCGGCATCACCCACAACGGACGTAAACGCGCCCAGACCCAACAACTTGGCGCCAAGCTGCTCCGCCAGCTTGCCCGTCTGAACGATCTTGCGATAAACCTGTGTCTCTGGCAGCGTCATCATCCGCTGCGGCGTGTACGGGCAGGCGACAAACCAGCCTTCGATCTCTTTGCCCGTAGCCTCCGACCGGATACCCGTAATGTGCGAAATATGCACCGGCGGCCAGTAGCCGGACAAGACGTTGATCAACCAGACGGGCAGAACCCTGCCGAGCAGCGGGTACTTGCGCTCTACATCCCGCTTCGGGTCAATCGGGTGAATGATAAATGCAAAATTGTCCATAGGTTGGGCCGGTTGGGGGGAACCAGCCGGCAACCTTCTTGCTCCTATCTCGGATAATCCCGGCTATGCAGCTTTTCGCCGTCCTTGAGCTTGAAATGATCACTTTGCTCATAGGTGATGTTCTTGGCAATGATGCGGCGCTCCTCGGACGCAAATAGAATCGTGTCCGATTCGATGGTGCGCGCCGGGTAAATGATCAAGCCAGAGCCAAGCCGGCAGTGATGGCCTACACAACTGCCCAGCACCGGCAAATTCGTCTCTACGAGCTGGTCGCGTTGAAAAACTCGGATCGCACGGGCAAACACGTTATAGTCGGTAAAGACACTGTTGGCGCCGATGAACGTATTGCGCCCGACGACGCACATTTGCAGACAGGCGTTTTGCGCCACAATCGAGTTTTCCATGATCGTCGTCATGAACAACGCGACGTTGAATGGCAAAAAACTGCGGTCGCACACCACGCTGAGCATCAATTGGCAGCCTAGCCCGACGTTGACGCCGTTGCCGATGACGCAGTTATCAATCACCGAGCCGGCGCCAATGGTACAGTTGTCGCCAATCGTCGTCGGCCCGAGAATCTTGGCGGAGGGGTCAACGAATGTGCCTTTGCCGACTTGTACAGCCGCCGATGAGCGCAGCACCTGCTGGCGCTCCCACATCCCCTGGAGCACAACCTTGAGCTTGGCGCCGGTCTTGTGCAGCCTGGCTTCAAAACGCGCGCCGCGCGCGAACAAGCCAAAGATGCAGTTGGCAATGTACAGGTGCACCCAGTGTTCGATAGAGAGGAACGCCCGCAGCGGTACCCAGTAGGTCAGGTCGCCTTCGGCGTTCGCCATGTAGCTGGGCACGCGGTAATAGCCGTGCTCCTTGGCGCCCGTGTCAATCACCAGCGGGCGGGCGTTCTCTTCAATGCCATGCGGGAAATACCACAGGTCCGCGATGTAATAATTCCCCTCCCGCCGGATGCCGCGCTGCAACAAGAGCGCGTGATGGACAATCGCCTTGTCGTCCAGGCTGAACACGGCGCGGCACGCCGTGCCCGATTTTTGCGCCTCCGAGATGAAATGGTCAATAAAGTGCTGGTCAAAGAACAGATTGTCTCGATACACAATCATTTCTGCACGGTCGTTGGGAATTTCTTCCAGAGACTCGACCTCGCGCTCCTGATCACAATACCGGGCCAGCATGTCACGCTGATACAACCACAGCGGTTTGTTGAACACCCGCAGGTCGCGCGCAGGCTCGTTAAAGGGTGATAGTTTGCGTCGGTCGCGAATGATAAACTTGCGCATTAGTCCAACGGTTGCTTGCCGATCAGGATCGTGCAGACGTCATCGCCTTTGGCGACGCACGTCGTTTCTTCGATAGAAAAGCTTTTGCCGCCGCTGACCCAGTAAGCGCCTTCCTGCAAGACGCCCACGGCCAGATAGCAGCAGGGTTCAGTGGTGTGGCGGCCCCAACACACCGGGCAGCGCTCAATCGTCCAGATAAAGGACTCTTCGTCTTCACCCAGGCGCACCACTTGGTCGCTGAACTTGTTAAATACCTCGGCGAACACCTCGATGCCGACTTTCATCTTCATGCCGAGCGGCAGCAGACGAAACGCCAGGTCGCTGATGCCCAGTACCGGTCCGAACTCGCGGATGCCGTACTTGAAGCACGCGCGGCCCGCTCGCAGCGCCAGTCCGCGCGCGCCGCGCGGGCCGTACATGTCTTCCAGGGCTTTCTGAATGCTCCCTACTTCCTCAAAGCTAAACTGCCGATCAAAGTTGTTAGGCGGATAGTTGTTGACCAGGTGCCGCAACTTGGCTAGATTCAGGGCCGCGTTTACGCCGTTGCGGCCCATCACTTCTTCCGTTGCCAGCAGCACGATCCGTCCAATCTTGTTGGGATAGTAGTAGACCTTTTCCACGCTGGAGGGTTTGTTCATGACGGTAGTCACTTGCTCTAGCCTCGTTCGAATTCAACCCCTGTGAGTTCCCAGGGGTCAATGCTGCAAAAAGTGCAGCAAGATCTCGTTGAAACGTTGTGTGTCATCCAACATAGGAAAATGCCCCGACACGGGCATCATTTCCACCCGCGGCAACCGTGTGCACCCGGCCAGCCGCCGGGCCTCTTTTGGATCCACAATCGTATCGCGTTCGCCGAACACACCCAGCACCGGCACACGCAGCTGAGACAGGCGCGGCTCCAGGTTCGTGTGATGCAGGTCGCCAATGCTGCGAAAGAACGACTCGATGCTCGTGTGCCGAAGATCGCGCAGCACCATATTCTTGACCCTGGGTGGGTCGCGCATCAAAAGGATGCGGATGAACGTTTCGACCAGCCTGGGGACGCGCCATGCCATACGCGCCATCCAGTCCACACCCGCCATCTTGAGAAAAACGTTGAGTGACACGCCGTTAACCGGTGAGCCGACGACCGTCACCTTGGTCACGCGCTCCGGCCAATCGAGCGCCAGGGTGAGCGCCACTGTGCCGCCCATCGAATGTCCGAATACGGGCGCTTTTAAAATTCCCAGCGCGTCCATGAATTGATCCACCATCTGGGCGTAGGCCTGCACCTTGAAGGTCGGCGTTTGCCCGCGCGCCGATTTAGCCGATTCGCCAAAGCCCCAAAAGTCTAGCGCGTAGACTCTGTACGGAGCCGAGTCGGCCAGGTGAATCATAAAATCTTCCCATACACCCCAGGAATTGATCCAGCCGTGCAGCAGAATGACAGGACGGCCTCGGCCATAGGCTTCGTAATGGACAATGCCCTGGGGAGTGACGATTGAGCTCACGGTGATCTCCGTCGTGGCTATCGCGTAATTCTTCGAACGTGGTGACACGCTGGCGCGCCACGCGCGCCGCAAAGCGCGTCAGGTTCGACACTCACTTGCGCCTGCGCGCAGTGCAGGTGTCTGTCTGTCGCCGGTCGGGCACTCCGGCGGTGGCGCCAAAGGTACGGGCGGGGTCACCCCGCCCCTCCTAGTCTTGGTCTTCCATCCGTTCCAAAATCGTGTACAACAACTCCAACAGAACGTTCTTGACGCTTTCTTTGTCGCGGGCCACACACGGCAATAATTTGATCCTGTTATCCACTTTGAGCGCAATGCGCAAGTCTTCAGGCGTCCACGCATCGTCTTCATCTTGCTTGTTGGCGGCCACTACGTAAGGCGTCGCCGCGTATCCCCGAAAGGTGTCCAGAATGCTACGGGCTTCGCGGAAGGTTTCGGGCCGGGTGCTATCCACCACGACGACAAACCCCAACATTCCTTCCGAGAGAATCTCCCACATGAAATCAAAACGTCTCTGTCCGGGCGTCCCGAACAGATACAACACCAAATCCTCGTCCACCGTGATGCGCCCAAAGTCCATCGCCACGGTTGTGGCTTCTTTGATGCGCTCTGCCTGCGTCGAGATCTTGCGCTCCGTGGAAACAACGTCAATCTCGCTGACTGACCGGATGAACTCGGTCTTGCCGGCTGCAAATGGGCCTGTCACGACCATCTTGACTGTCTGCATATCGTCTAGTTTGCCTCCGTGGGGGACGCGAGCTTGACCTTTAGAGCCGCTTGATCCGGTCAATCAGCCGGGTAATCACCGATCGCTTGACGGCAGGCGCGGGCGGCATGGCTGGCTTGCCAGGTTCGGCGGGCTTGGCCTGTGCGCCGGGCCTGGGTGACACTGGCGCGACGCCTTCGGGCTGAACCAACTCCACCAAGCCGGCTTGCAGCATCCCATAGACAATCTTGCGAATCTGAAAGTCGCTCATGTTGTTAAACTGCGCGATTTGCCGGATCGAGTTGCGCGGGTTGATGAACGATACGACGCGCCACTCTTCCACACTCAGGCTGATGTTGCGCAGGCGCGTATCGGGCCGGTCGGTAAAGCGCAGCGCCACCTCCAGGTTAGGCAGCTCGTCCTGCAGTCGCTCGAATTCTTTCAAGCGGCGGCTGCCTTCCATAATGACATTTTCCAAATCAATTGGAAGTGTGATACGCTCCTGCGCCACGGCCAAGGTCGGCTCGAACCGAAAGTCGCCTTCGACCCACCCGAACAGGCGATAGACGGCGTCGAGCATATGGACGCGCGCGGCCTGGGCTACGTCGTTCTGCGTCACGTGCCCCGCGTTGATGAGCATTTGGCCTAACGCTCTTTCGGTTTGATTTCCAGAGTGCTCACGGATGGTGCGGGCTTGCTCGGCAGTCAGCTTGCCAGTTTTTTGGAGCATATCAGCCAAGTGGCTATCGGCTCCGCCGAGCGTTGCATAGATCAACTTGCCTTCTTTAAAGCAGACCTGCGCCGCGCCGCTCTTGGTAGTGACGGTCAGCGTGCCGGTCTTGCGGGCCAGGTTGATCAGGTTGAGCAGTTGCGTCGTGCTAAAGTCGCGCAGATTTCCTTTTAGCGCCATAGTGCTCTGCCTCGCGCTTGTTTGAGGTGCCGCTGTAACCTCATCGAATCCGATGTCGGGCCGGCGTAGCTTGGAACACGGCAACGCTCCTGATGGTTGATTCGAGTACGGACAACGGGCGTGGTGAAATGCCTGGCGCAATCCTTCCCAGGTCGTTGGGATTATACTCTGTCTTGATATGCAAGTCAACTAAATCCGCGCTCGTGCTGAGCCGAGTCATCGGAGGCTCTCCGTCTGCGCCAGTCGGTGTGTTCATGTTATAATAAACTATCAGTCTAACCGGAGGTCAATCACTCATGCGAAAACCTTTTTGCCGGTCATGCCATTTTGCGTCTATCGCGGCTACGTTAGGCATTCTCATTCTTGCCTGTTTGATGGCCGGATGCCAGCGCGCGATCGGGTTTGTTACACCCACTACACTGCAAACGCCCGTGTCCACCAGCACGCGCAGGCCTGTTACGCCCACTGCTGCCGCCTCGCCCACCGCGCCGGCTTCGCCCACCCTCACTCCATCGCCCACGCCCGATACGCGCACGCAGAGCCAGACAACCTTTGCGCCTGACGAGAACCCGTTGACCGGCCTCAAGGTCGCTGATCCGAACGTCCTCAATCGGCGGCCCCTGGCCATTAAGGTGTCCAACTATCCACCGGAGGTCCGCCCGCAGCGCGGGCTTTCGCAGGCTGACCTTGTCTTTGAACACATCCTGGAAGGCGTGACCCGCCTCACGGCTGTGTTTTACAGCCAGATGCCGGAGCTGGTCGGCTCGGTGCGGAGCGCACGTTATCTCGACCTGGAAATTCCCGTGATGTACAAATCGTTCTTTGCCTACTCGGGTTCTTCGGGCGGCATCCGGCAGAAGATCGCCAATGCGCCGTGGTTCAATCGTGTGATGTCGCCTGATTTTGGCGTCCCCGAATCCGGCAACCCATTCGTGCGCGTCCCGGAAGCCAGCCAGTATTTTGAGCACACGTTATTTGCCAAGCCTCCGCTGCTTTACAAGTGGGCGCAGGATCACGGCCTGGACAATTCGCGTCCCGAGCTGAAGGGCATGGCGTTTTCCGATCTGCCCATCGGCCCGAGTCAGCCGGGGTTTACTGTAACGATTCCGTATGCCTGGCGGTCGCCACGGCCCACCGAGATCGTGCGTTGGCGTTACGATGCCGCGACGGGCCGCTATTTGCGTTCGGCGGATGGTGCGGCGCAGGTGGATGCGAACAACAATCAACCTATTTCTGCGGCCAACGTCATCATCCTGTATGCCAACCATGTCACTGACTGCACGATTCAGGAAAACCCGCTCAGCATTGACCCCGACTGTCGGCAGCCGGGTCAGTTTTCAATCCAGATTCAGATCTGGGGAGAAGGCCCAGTCCAAATTATTCGCGATGGTAAGGTGCAAAGCGGCCGCTGGGTGCGCGCCAAACCGGAAGACATGCTGACCTTTGTCGGCGCCGATGGCAAGCCGCTCCCTCTCAAGCGCGGCAATTCCTGGTTCCAGATGGTGCCCACCGACATGCAGGTTCAGGTCGAGCCTTGAGTGTCTTGCGCCGTTCGGCCCGCTAGCCCAGAGCCAGCACTCTGAATATAACACACAGAATGTCACCTGTGCATTGCACTCTCGTTACAACATCGTAAAAACAGCAATCGCTTGAAACAAAACCGCCCAGGCACATTGCCCGGGCGGCGCATTTTTCGTTTGCGCGCTGTGAGTTAGCGGCGGCTCATGAGCAAGAACCCTCCGCCAAAGCCTAAACCGATGAGAATCAACACCAGTACCACGATCAAGATCACTCGACCGGCGCTGCCCAGCAGGCTTGAACCTGCCGCGCCGCCTACTAGGGTGGGCGTGGGCACTGGGCCGCCGCGTCGAGCGCCGAACGATAGGTCTGTCTTCATGCCGCCGTTGAGGGCGATCACGGTCGTCTTTTCGGTCGTCACGGAATAGTTGGCAGGCGGCTTGGCCGAGACTGGATAACTTCCCGGCTGCAGGTCGGGGAAGCAGTGCGGCTCGCTCACGCCGTCCGTCGTATAAGACTCGCGGGGACCGCTGGCATCTGAGAGAGTAAAGACGACGCCTGCCAGCAGGTTTTCATCCGTGCCTTGTTCGCGGTCGCCATTGCGGTCGTTATAGGCCAGCACGCAAATCTGACCCGTTGTGGGCGTGGGGGGCGGGGCCGCCGTTGGAGGCAACTGCCCTTGCGGTGTGGCGGTAACAGCTGCGATCGGCGCGGGCGCGTTCGCCTGCGCTTTGATTTGGACGGTCAGATTTTCCATCGTTGTGCCATCGCTCATGCGAGGCTGCCAGGTACCCTGATAATCGCCCGCCTGCGCGGGCGCAGTCAGGTTGATGCTGATATCGGCCTGTTGGCCCGGGTCAATCCTGGGCAGCGTGACCGGACTGGCGCCGCCCATCTGGTTACCTTTGCCGATAAAGCTGAGGGTGCCCGAGAACGCGCAAGTGCCATTGTTCTTGACCTTCCATGTCTTGACGAATTGCGCGCCGGGAGCGATGGGCGTGCCATCGGGAATGGTCACGTCGGCCACCCAGCGCAGTTGCGCGCAAGACGCAGGCTGAGCGGGCGCAGCGGGCTGTGCAGGCACAGGAGCCAGAGCGGGCGCGGCAGCCGTCGGCGTTGTGGGCGGCGGAGCGGCAGTGACGACCAGGTTTGCTTCATCAAAGTAAGCCGCATTATATAGCACGGGTTCCTTGGGCTCGCCCCATGTGTACACGGTCACTTTGCCGCTGGCACCCACTGTCACCTCGGGTGAGACAAGCTGAACATACTTGCTGTTGGCGATCTCGGTCCCCACCCACTGGATGCCGCCCGATTGCCAGTCGGTCCCGCCACTCGGATCAATTCCGGCTTTCAAGACAACTCCACACCTGCTTCCATCGTCGGCCTGACAGAGCTCGTTCACCCAAACGCTGAACTGGACACGCGCGCCGGCTGGAACGTCCACCTGTTGGCGAAACCCAGCGCGGAATTTTCTCCACTTTTCCCCGGATAGTGCTCCGGCGCCATTCCCTTCACCTTCCTTGTCCCATTTCTGCTCGGACGTCATAAAGGTTGGCGCATAGTAAGACTGATCCAGGTCCGGTTGTTTCTTGTTGTCCGACTGCATGACTTCGACCTGGTGGGACCACGTATCCCACCCGCCTGTTCCCCCTTCAAAGCTGGGGTTTTGCAGGAGGTTACGCCCTTGCATTTGCGGTGCAGCGAGGGCGGGGATGGCCATCACTGCCACACAAGAAAGCGCAACGAGAATGGGCACTAGTTTCGCTGTACGCATCTTGCTCCTTTTCTGATCAGCGCGGGCTGGGCGGTAACCCGCTGGTTTCGTTCGTTTCGTATGACCTTCACGCGCCGTGCGCTATAGCCCTGGCGCGCTATTTGCGTCGAGAAAGAAAGGCAAACCCGGCGGCGCCCGCGACAAGCAATGCGCCCAAGCCGCCTATTCCCGCCATCACTCCACCGTAGCGAGTGAACAGATTGCCGCGCTCTGCATCAATCGCTGCCTGGGCGCCGCCTCCGCCGCCCGGCGCCTGAACGCCGAAAGAGACATTGGCTGTCTGCCCGGATGCCAGGGCCACACCCATTTGCTGGTCGGTTGTCGCCGCATAGTTCTTGGGCGCTTCGATGCGCACCGTGTACGCGCCAGACGGCAAGCTGGTCAAGCAATGTGGCTCGTCCACACCGTTCGTCGTATAGGCCGCAACCTGATCTAGACCAGACAACACGGTAAACCTGATACTGGCCACCAGTTCCTCGTTCCCATCATACATACCATTGCCATTGCGGTCATTAAAGGCCTGAACGCACAGACCCGCTTTCGCCAACGCCACGACAGCAGCGGGCGACCTGCTCGCTGCGGGGGTGGGCTGCGGCATGACGGCAGAGGATTGAAGTTGAGATGCAGCCGTCGGCTGGGTCGCCGGTGCAGGCGCGGGAGCAGCCGAGCCTTTGACGATCAGTTCCTGGCCGATCTGCAAAAAGTCGCCCGTCTGGAGATGATTGAGCTGCACAATCTCGTCTACGGTCACGCCGTAGGCAAGCGCAATGCCGAACAGCGTATCGTCCTTTTGAACAGTGTGAGCCACGGTACCATCGGCCCGTTGGTTGCCTTGTGGCTGAACGACGAGACTCGATTGCTTTTGCGGCTCTAGAGTCGGGGGCGCTTTGAGCTGTCCGGGCGCGGCCGGGGCGCCCGTGGCCCCCGCTGTTGATGTGGGCGAAGGAGGAGGCGCGCCGATGGCGGTCAGGCTGGCGTCGTCGAGGTAAATGTCGTTGTTGTTGCGTGGCGCGTCTTTCCACTCGGGCCGCGAGTGCGTAAAGACCGTCAGCGTGTCACCCTTGGCGACAGCCTCTACGCTGTATTGCGTCCAGTGGTCAAACGATTCCACTTCGGGCGACCAGACGACGTCGGGACTGAACGGATTCGTCCCGCCCGTCGGGTCAATGCCTACTTTGAGATGCATCAGTGTGGGCTTGTCCGACACATAGCCGCCCTTGCAGGCCTCGTCATAGTTCACGCACATCCACGTCTGCATGTAGATGGAAAAGTGATATAACGTGCCAGAGATCACACCTGTGACCCGCTGCATCAGACCCGCCTCATGCATGCGCCCATAGGTGAAATACTTTTGAGCGCGCTGCCCGCCGTGAATGCGGTTAGGCTGAAACTTGAGTGTCACGTCTCGGAATTCGGGTCGTGCCCAGTAACAGCCGTTGTCACTGCGCTTGCCGGTGATCTCATCGTAGCAAAAATCAGGCACTGTGATGTAGGCTGGCGGGATGTCCAGATAATAGGCACGCCAGCCCGGCGCCACCTGCACTTCGCCGATGCCATTCTGCTGCGGCCACGAGTCCCCGCCGCCTTCAAAGTCACCATTCTGCAGCAGGTTGGGCCCTTCTCCCTGCGCCGGTGGCATGGCGGATGGTCCGGCCAGGACCGAGGTCAGTGTCGAGGTTAACAAAATGCCCACGACTAGGGTCAGGGCTATCCAACTGAATCGTTTCAAAACATTCCTCCACGACTCTATGCGCCAGCGCGGCAGAAGTGATTCGTCAGGCTGGTTGCAAAGGTCTGTGGCTCTCAGAAGTCGAAAGCAAATCGCCGTGTACTCTCCCCTCGCAAGCGCAGACGTCTCGGGTGCCGGACGCCAACCATTGTTCTGCGTGCCGTTCGAGATGGGGAAGATACGCAATGGCGCAAAACTCACTTTGACTTGACAATCGGGGGCATCGTGGCAGACTAGACCCATCTTATCCGGCAGCGAG